>JBHJOH010000056.1:0-47226 GCA_050329955.1 Acidimicrobiia bacterium
CTTCCTGCCTCCTGCTTCTCTCAGTCACCCCCCTTCGACCCCCCGCCGGTTATGCCCAGGGGGGACGACCCCCCTTCGACCCCCCGCCGGTTATGCCCAGGGGGGACGACCCCCCTTCGACCCCCCGCCGGTGCTGGTTCGGGATGAGTCGGGTTTGGCCGAGGGTGTGGAAGTCTTCGCGTTGGCCGCTGCCACGTTCTGAACGTTGTACGTTCTACGTTGTACCTGCTGGGCCTCGTGCTTCCGGCTTCCGGCCTCCTGCTTCCGCTCTTGATATGCGCCCGCTCCCCCTAAGGTCTGCCCATGGAAGGTCTCCCCACCACCGTCGGCGAACTGCGGGCCTCAGAGTGGCGTCAGCGAACCGTGAAGGAAGAGCTGCGCGAGAACCTGGTGGCCAAGATGCGAACCGGCGAGGACCTGTTCCCGGGCATCGTCGGGTACCAGGATTCGGTCATCCCCGCCCTCGAACGGGCGATCCTGGCCGGGCACGACATCATCATGCTGGGCGAGCGCGGACAGGGGAAGACCCGGCTGATTCGTCGCCTCATCGAGCTGCTCGACGAGCACGCGCCGGTGATCGAAGGTTCGGAGGTCAACGACTCGCCCTACGCTCCGATCTCGCTGTACGGGCGCGAGAAGCTGGCGGAGATGGGCGACGACACCCCCATCCGGTGGATCTCCCGGGAGGACCGCTTCGGTGAGAAGCTCGCCACCCCCGACACGGCCGTGGCCGATCTGATCGGCGACGTCGACCCGATCAGGGTGGCGGAAGGTCGCTACCTGTCCGACGAGATGGTGATCCACTACGGCCTTGTGCCCCGCACCCATCGGGGGATCTTCTCGATCAACGAGCTCCCCGACCTTCCTCCCCGCATCCAGGTGTCACTCCTCAACGTGCTGGAGGAGCGGGACGTGCAGATCAGGGGGTTCAGCGTCCGGCTGCCTCTCGACCTTCTGCTGGTGGCCACGGCCAACCCGGAGGACTACACCAACCGGGGTCGCATCATCACCCCGCTCAAGGACCGGTTCGGATCCGAGATCCGCACCCACTACCCCTACGACCGTTCCCACGAGATCGACATCATGCGCCAGGAGGCCGCTCCGCCGGTGGCCGATATGTCGGTCAGCATTCCCCAGTTCCTCGAGGACGTGGTGGCCGAGTACAGCCACCAGGTACGAGCCTCCAGCCACGTCAACCAGCGTTCCGGAGTCTCGGTGCGGCTGTCGATCGCCAACCTCGAAACCCTGGTGGCGTCGGCGGTCCGGCGGGCGGTGCGCACCGGTGAACCCGAAGTGGTACCCCGGGTGTCCGACCTGCCTGCCCTCATCCAATCCACCATGGGCCGGGTCGAGTTCGAAGGCTTCGAGGAGGGTCGGGAAGAGGAGATCCTCCGTCGCATCCTCGGACAGTCGGTGCTCGAGGTGTTCCGCGAATACCTGATGGGTTTCGACTTCACCCCATTGCTCGATCACTTCGATCGGGGATCCCAGATCGAGTCCGGGGACCTTGTCCCCGCCCAGGTGTTGCTCGACCAGGCGGATGGCATCGACCTCGCCCCGATCCTTCTCAGGCTGGGGTTGAGAGGCGAGTCGCCCGGTGACGCCGCCACCGCCCTGGAGTTCGCCCTCGAAGGTCTGCATCTGACGCGTCGTCTCAACAAGACGGGCGGTCGATACGGCGGGTAGCGTGCCCCGCCATGGGAAGCATCACGTGGAAGGACCGGCTCAGGTACCGGTTCGACAGTGTGCTGGCACGGGGGAGTGGGGCGGCCATCTGGTGGGTGGTCGGATTGGCTCTCATGCTGGCGTTGGTGGGTGGCATCACGTTCTGGGTGCTCGGTGTCGACTTCGACGGGAAATCGGGACCATTCGAGTCGTTCTGGAACGCCCTCCTCATCGCCATTGGGGAGGGCGAGGTCATAGGAACCAGCACCGCCGCCCGTTTCTCCTCGTTCCTGTTCGTGACAGCCGCCGTGTTCCTGACGGGTGGGTTGATCGGCGCCCTGGTCGCAGCGGTCAACGAACGCCTCGATGAGCTGCGTCGGGGACGCAGCCGCGTCCTCGAAGCCGGTCACACCGTGGTGGTGGGATGGTCGCCCCGGCTGCTGCCGGTGCTCGACGAATTGCTCGCCGAGAGCCCGGGCGGTCGCAAGGTGTCGGTGGTGGTGTTGGCCGACCGGGACAAGACGCAGATGGAGGACGACTTCCGGGCACGCCACGACGGGCCGGACCGTCGGCGGGTGGTGTTCCGGAGCGGCAAACCAGAGTCGAGGGCCGACCTGGCGATGGTATCTGTGGACCGGGCCCGCTCGGTGATCGTGTTGTCGGAGGGAAGTTTCGTCGACGCCAAGGCGGTGCGACGGGCGCTGGCTGCGTTCGAACTCGAGCCCGACGGCGCCCACGTGGTCGCCGAGTTGTCGAACTCGAGGGTGGCCACGTCGGTGCGGGCGTCGACCGGCGGGGGAGTGGTGGCCGTCACCGTTGGGGAGGTGGTTGCCGACATGCTCGCCCAGGCGATCAGAACGCCCGGAATGGCGTTCGTCTTCGACGAGTTGCTGTCGTTCACCGGCAACGAGTTCTACGTTGTCGAGCCGGGATCCACCGAAGGGCTCACCTTCGAACGGGCCGTCCTTGCGGTCCCCGGGGTGATCGTGGTGGGCCTGGTGAACGCGGACGGGACCGTGGTGCTGGCGCCGGCCCGGGGTCGGGTGATCGAAGCAGGCGAACGGTTGGTGGTGGTGTCCGAGGGCCGTCCCCCCATGACCGGGGCCGGCCCGCGACGTCGGATCGCCCCGCTCGAGCGATCGGCCGAACCGGCTCCGGTCAGCGTGGTGGTTCTCGGATGGAACGCATCGGGACCCGGGGTACTCGACCGCCTCGGAGACTTCCTCCCGGCCGGTTCCACCGTCGAGGTGCTGGCCGATACCACCCTGCTTCCCGACGGCGCCCCGGAGTGGACCTGGAAGATGCGAGGTCGGATGACGCACACCAAACACGACCCCGACCATGTGATCTCCGTGATCAACGATTCCCACGCCGAGGTGGTGGCGGTGCTGGGGTACTCCGATCGCCTGAGCGAGGACGAAGCGGACGCGCTCACACTGCTCACCCTCATGACCCTGGACCGGGCCCGGAAGGCGGGTCGGATCGGGGCGGAGCGGATCGTCGCCCACCTCTTCGACAACGAGCTCGCCACCACGGCCCGGACCGCCGGAGCGTCCGACTTCGTTGTCACCGACGCCCTCGCCAGCCGCATGCTCGTGCACACCTCGCGTGAAAAAGAGCTCGCCGCTGTGTTCGACGACCTCTTCGACGCCTCGGGGCCCGTGGCCGACGTGCTGTCGGTAGCGGCGGGGACGTACCAGTATGGGCATCTGGCCGATGGACTGGTGACCGCCGGGATGATCCCGATCGGCACCGTGATCGGGAGCGAGGTCACGCTGAACCCGTCGCTGGGCAAGGACGTGGACATCGGACCCGGCGACGGTGTCATCGTGATTCACGGCTCTGGAGGACGATGAGTCGAAACCGCTACTCGCGTTGGGATGGTTCCCAGGATCCACTGGGCGCCGAGCTTCCGATCGACGAGTTGGCCGACCGGCTCGCCGAAGACGTCCTCGACGGGTGGGGCATCGACAACAGCCTTCGCCGCCTCCTCGAGAACGGCATGGAGAACCGCTTCGACGGCCTCCGTCAGCTTCGTGAGCGTTTGGAGCGGATGCGCCAGGCGCAACGGGAACGGACCGGTCGACCCGACCCGCTGGCCGACGCCAAGCAGAAGCTGGCAGAGATCGAAGACCTCGAGCGCGCTGCCCTCGCCCAGGACCCCGGTGACGACGCCCGCTTCGCCGAGTTGGAGCTCGACACCCTTCCAGACAACACCGCCGCCCGCATTCGGGCCCTGCGCGAGCGCGAGTGGCGCTCGTCGGAAGCCCGGGAGAAGTTCGACGAACTACTCGACGAGCTTCGTCGCGACATGCTCGACGCCTCATTCCGGCAGATGACCGAAGGCATGCAGTCCATGACCCCCGAGGACATGGAGCGGGTCAAGGACATGATGGCCGACCTCAACGCCATGATGGAGCAGCGGGCCAACGGGCTGGGACCCAGCCAGCAGCAGTTCGACGAGTTCATGGCCAAACACGGTGAGTTCTTCCCCGAGAACCCGCGAACGTTCGACGAGCTGCTGGAGGCGATGGCACGCCGCGCCATGGCGATGTCGCGCTACATGGCTTCGCTGACGCCCGAACAGCGCCGGGAGCTCTCCGAGCTGATGTCGGAGATGATGCAGGACATGGACCTTGCCTTCCAGATGAACCAACTCGGCCAGAACCTACGATCGCTGGCGCCCCAGCTGCCCTGGGACGAGCGGATGGACATGGGAGGGGAGCCGATGGGCTTGTCGGAGGGCCTCGACTCGATCGACCAGGCCAGCCGTCTCGACGAGCTCGAGGACGCCCTCGGTCAGGACTACCCGGGAGCTTCGCTCGAGGACATCGACGAGGAGGCGCTGCGGGCCTCGCTCGGCGACGAGGCGGCCCGCGACCTGCGCCGACTCCGTCAGATCGAGAAGATGCTGGAG
Source organism: Acidimicrobiia bacterium (assembly GCA_050329955.1). GTDB lineage: Bacteria > Actinomycetota > Acidimicrobiia > Spongiisociales > ZC4RG35 > JAOUGY01. Next base: position 4,583 of record JBHJOH010000056.1, read on the forward strand.
GACGCCGGGGTGATCGTCCGTTCCTCGGGCCGTCTCGAGCTCACTCCCCGCGGCGTCCGCAAACTGGGGGAACGAGCGCTCACCCGGGTGTTCGAACGTCTCAAGATGGCTCAGGCCGGCTCTCACGAGATCTCGGCGGGCGGAGGCGTGGATGAACCCACCGGCCAGTCGCGGCCGTGGCGGTTCGGTGACCCGTTCCGTCTCGACCTGCGCAAGACCGTCCACAACGCAGTGCTTCGCACCGGCCCGTCCACCGACGGTGTGCGGCTTCATCCCGACGACTTCGAGATCGAAGAGGCCGAGCACCGCACCAGCACCGCCACCGTGCTGCTGCTCGACATGTCCCGCTCGATGCCGCTGCGCGGGCACTGGCTCCCCGCCAAGCGCATGGCGTTGGCGCTCCACACCCTCATCACCACCACCTACCCCGAGGACAGCATCCAGATCGTCGGCTTCAGCGACTACGCCCGCCCCATGACCCCTGCGGATCTGGCCGAGGTCGACTGGGAACCGGTCTATGGCACCAACATGGAGCACGCCTTCAACCTGGCCGGACGGATACTCGCCAAACACCGCGACGCCTCCAAACAGGTGCTGCTCGTCACCGACGGTGAACCAACCGCCCACCTCGAAGGCGAATACGTCTACTTCAACTGGCCCCCCGTGCGCGAAACCCTCGAAAAGACCTACAAAGAGGCCATGCGCCTCGCCAAATCCGGCGTCACCATGAACATCTTCATGCTCGAAGAGACCCCCGGCCTGGCAGGTTTCATCGACCGCCTCGCCAAAATCGTCGGAGGCCGCGTCTTCACCAGCACCGGCGAAGAGATCGGCGACCTGATCGTCTCGGACTACGTGCGGGGAAAGTGACCGGAGGCGGCCGGGGCCGGAAGAAGCATGAGGCCGGAGTCCGGAAGCCGGAAGCCCCACCCTCCATTTCGGGTACGTTCTACGTTCTACCTTCCGGGGCCTCCTGCCTCCTGCCTCTTGCCTCCTGCCTCCTGCCTTCCTGTCACCACACCGGCCACGGCACCGCCGGTCGATCATCGGGCGGGTCGGGATGGACACCGGTATCGAGCAGGTCACGGACCCGCGATACCAGGGCTCCGGCTTCCACGGGTGAGAGCAGGGATGCGACCCGGTCGCACAGGCCGGCGCCGAGAGATTCGTCGAGCAGGGCGACCTTGTCCAGCAGTTCCGCTGGTACCGGTTTGCCGGCGAAGCCCCACAGGACGGTGCGCAGCTTGGGGTGGTGGTGGAAGGTGAGGCCGTTGTCGATGCCCCACAGCCGGCCCGACCCGACTTCCTTGAGGAGGTGGCCGATCTTGCGGTCGGCGTTGTTGGTGATGATGTCGAGCACGGCAAACGGCCACAACACCGGGTCGAGAACCTCGGTGAACATCGGTCTTGGGTCGAAGGTGTCGTCCTCGGAAAGGAACCGTTGTGCCGAGCCGGCACCGAACTGGCCGGTGGCCATCACGGTATCGGGGATGATGCCCAGCTCCATCGCCTCGCTCACCTCGAAAGTGAGCACTTCGCGGGCGGCGAGCGTCTTCCACGGGAAGTCCCACAGTGGCTGTTCGCCCGCTTCGGGCTTGTAGACCCACAGCGTGCCGTCGGCGTCGCGCGACAGCAGGGTGGCGTTCGAGGCGTGGGGGAGGTGTCCCAGCACCTCCACCAGCCTGAGTGTCAGTTCCTCGCCGGGCACTCGTGGTTCTCGGGGTCCATGGGCAATCGGCACCACGGGCAGGTGGGCCGGCCGGCGGCGACGACCCGCAGTGCCACTGTGGCCATCGCCCGGAACTGTTCGGGGGCGATCACGAACGTGACGGCGTCATCCTCGTTGACGGATTCGACGGTGATGGTGAGCAGTTCCGACGGCGCCATGGCTATCGAGATCGTCCCGACCCGGAACCGGTCGGCGTCCTCACCTGGATCGTTGATGTCGAGACCGAGGGCCATGATGCGGTCAACAGCCTCGGTGTCGGACGACACGTTGTGCTCGTCGAGTATCTCGAGGCCCTGGCTGGCCAGTGCGGCGATCTGGCCCTTCTCGGCCAGCATCGAATGCCACGAGCCGCCTGCCGTCACCTGCAGGTAGAAGCGCCGCTGGCCGGGGCGACCGACCGCTCCTGCCGCAAAGCGCTCGGCGGGCCCGAGGTCGTCTATCTCCATGTTGCCGGATCCCCGTTGGTGTTGACCGCCACCACCAGGGGGGGACCGTCGGCCGGAAGATCGATGACCGAAACCGAAGCAGGGGAGACGCCCACCCGTTGGAACAGGTCGAGGGGTTGTCCGAGGTAGTGCGAGACCACCGCCTTTATGACGTCGGCGTGGGTGACGAGCGCCACCGTCTTCTTGCGGTGGGCGGCTGCGATCGACTCGGTGGCGGCCACCGCCCGTTCCTGGGCTCCCCGCAACGACTCGCCGTTGGGGAAGACCATCCTCGACGGGGTGGTCTGGACGATCTTCCACGCCTTCAGCTTGTACAGCGACGCCAGCGTGCGACCCGACCAGTCCCCGTAGTCCACTTCGAGCAGACCGTCGTGGGAAATGGGCGACAGTTTGTGCGGTTCCGCCACGGCGAGGGCCGTCTCCCAGGTGCGCTCGATCGGTGACGCGTACACCACGTCGATCCTGGCGGTTGCCAGGTTGGCGGCGGTTCGGCGGGCGATCTCGAGCCCGGCGTCTCCCAAGGACACCCCGGGCAGGCGACCGGTCAGTTTCTTGCCCGTCTCGACGGTGGGGGCATGGCGGATCAGCAGCAGTCGTGTCATCGGCGTCGAGGGTACCGGGCTTGGCCGGGAACCAGGAACGTCCGGCCCCGCTTGCGTGGGCGTGACCCGGTAGGGGCACCAACGCGCCCGCTCAGATCAGTCGGGTGGGCCCGGCCGCCTCTGTCAGTCGGGCGTGGTTGTTCCGCACGCTGTTGACGGCGGGGGACACCTCGTGCTCGGTCACCAGCTCTGCGGCGATCGGTTGGATGAGCGACTCGACGGCGGAAGGGTCGGTGAGCTCGCGGTCGAGCCACTCGTCCCACACGGTGGGATCGAGGGCGAGGGGCATCCGGTCGTGAACCTGGGCGATCGCTCCCGCCGCCGCCACCGTCACGATGGCGCAGGTCCGGATCAGCTCACCTGACGACGGGTCCTTCCACGTCGACCACAACCCCCCGAATCCCATCGGCGCGTCGTCGACGCGATGGACCCAGTGTGGTGCCCGACCGCGCTCGGCAGGCTCCCACTCGTAGAAGCCGTCGGCGGGAATGATGCAGCGCTTGCGGGCAAAGGAGTCCCGGAACATCGGCTTGGTGGCGGCGGTCTCACCCCGGGCGTTGATCTGGATGCCTTTGGCGTCCTTGGCCCAGTGGGGGATGAGCCCCCAGCGCATGGTGCCCAGCAGCCGCTCACCGTCCCATTCCGCCACGGTGTACACGCGGTCGGTGGGGGCGACGTTGAACGAGGCCTCCAGCGCTTCGGTGACGATCCGATCCACCCCGAAGTAGTCGGCGTAGTCAGCGGCATCGGCCCCGAGAACGAATCTTCCACACATGTAATTTCATCGTAGTAATCCCTCAAGGGGCTAGTCAGGGGGTCGATGAAATGGTTGTGCATTGGCGGGGTATCAGGGTTCACATACCGTGATCAGTCCCGCTGAGGGGACCGGGGTTGGAAGAGGGAGTGCGTCGTGAGGGATGCGAAGAAGCGTTACATGGTGGTGGCGGTGCTGCTGGCGTCGCTCTCGGTTGGCTTGCCGGCCGCTGCGACCGGGTGCGGCGAGGCCGGGATGATCCACGAGGCCTGGCGTCTCGACGGGGTGTGGCAGGGCGTTGACGGCCCCCTCGTCGTTGCGACTCCGGTTGCCGAAGGACTGTCGTGGCAGGTGCTGGAAGGCGTCGAGCTCTCGACCGTGTGGGCCGGGACGTTCCCCGAGCAGGTCGGCGACACCGTCACCAGCTCCGCGATCATGGTGCCGGGCGCACCCAGCGGCACCATCCCGGTGTATGGCGATGGGGACTACCGGGTGGTGTTCGACGGCACTCGGCCCTGCATGGCCGATCCGGCACTCATCGTGCACGAGGACCCGGCCGAAGCGTTTGTGGAACCCGAGCCCAAGCCGCAGGTGGTGGAGGCGGTGGCACAACCCGCACCGCAGGTGCGACGCTCGGTACCCGCACCGACCATGGTCGGGTTCTACCGGCTCCTCACCAGGATGAAGTTCTACCCCGTGTGATCCTGCCGCTCAGCTGACCACGATTGTGTCCAACAACACGTCGGGATGGTTGCGAACGATGGCATCGAGCCGGTACTGATTGTGAAACAGAGCGAGCAGGGTGCCGTCGCTGCGGGTGAGGACGTCCACGTCGCGGCTCTTCGCCAGGATCTGTGCTCCGGCTGCGTCGGTGCGGCGCGCTACCGAGAACGGTGTGGGCGACAACAGCACCTTGGCCCCGTACTCATTCTCGAGCCGGTGCACGGCGACCTCGTACTGGAGGGGTCCGACCGCCGCCAGGATTGGCTGCTGATCGCCGCGGTCGGGATGGCGCAGCACCTGGATCACGCCCTCCTCGTCGAGCTGGGTCATGCCCCGCCGGAACTGCTTGTACCGCGAGGTATCCAGGTTGCGGGCCTCCATGAAGTGGCCGGGTGCGAAGGTCGGTATGGGTGGGAAGCCGACATCGCCCTCGGAGCTGAGCGAATCGCCGATGCGAAGATCCCCGGCGTTGACGAGGCCGACGATGTCGCCCGGAAAGGCCACGTCGACGGTGTCGCGCTCCCGACCGAACAGCTGATGGGCGTACTTGGTGGCGAAGGGTTTGCCGCTTCGGTGGTTGACGAGGGTGACGCCCCGTTCGAACGTCCCGGAACAAATCCGCAGATAGGCGACCCGGTCGCGATGGCGGGGGTCGAGGTTGGCCTGGATCTTGAACACGAAGCCCGACGTGTCGGACTCCACCGGGCGGCGGTGCCCGGCCCGGTCGGGTCTGGCATCGGGAGCCGGTGCCATGTCGATGATGGCGTCGAGAAGCAGTCGCACTCCGAAGTTCCACATCGCCGAGCCGAAGAACACCGGCGTCGATGCACCCGCCAGGAATGACTCCGAGTCGAAGGTTGCGCCGACCTCGGTCAGGAGCTCGATCTCTCCATGGGCGGCGGCTCCTACCTGACCTCGTTCTGCCAGTTCGGCACCGGGGATGCCCTCTTCGGCCCCCACCCTGGCGCCGTGGGCTGTTCGCTCGAACTTCCAGAAGGTGTTGTCGCGTCGATCCGCCACGCCCTCGAAGTCCGGGCCCATCCCGATCGGCCACGTCACCGGGGTGGCGATGATGCCGAGTCGGGACTCGATGTCGTCGAGGATCTCGAGTGGAGCCAGGCCGGGGCGGTCGCACTTGTTGACGAAGGTGATGAGCGGGATGTTGCGTGTCTGGGCCACCTGGAACAGCTGCAGGGTCTGAGGCTCGATGCCCTTGGCGGCATCGAGCACGATCACGGCGGCGTCGACGGCGGCCAGCACCCGGTAGGTGTCCTCGGAGAAGTCGCGGTGGCCGGGGGTGTCCAAAAGGTTCAGGACGTGGTCGCGGTGCTCGAACTGCAGCACCGTCGACGTGATGGAGATGCCACGTTGGCGCTCCATGTCCATCCAGTCGGAGGTGGAGTCACGCTGCCGACCCGCTCGCGCCTTGACAGCACCCGCCTCTTCGATCGCTCCCGAGTACAGCAGCAGCTTCTCGGTGAGAGTGGTCTTCCCGGCATCGGGATGGCTGATGATTGCGAAGGTGCGCCGGCGGCGCGCCTGGTCGAGGAGCATGCTCATGGAGAAGGCACAGGGTAGTGGGCGATGGAGCAACGGCGACCATCATCCCCGCCGGTGGCGAGTGCGTTCCGATGGTGGACCTGTGGCGGACCGCTCAGAGGCCGGGGAGCAGATGGGCGATGACGTCGGCGACCGAGTACGAGAGATCGTCGCCGGGTGCGAATCGGGCCACGTCGGCGACGTCGTCCCCGGCGGTGAGCAGTGGCAGCTCGTGCCGCCCGTCCGGGCGCACCTGACCGAGGCCGATGTTGGCCATGAGGGCGTTGCACAGGCACTTGCGACCGTCGAGCTCGGCGGCCTCTCCGCCCTTCTTAACGAAGTCATCGACTCGCTCGGCTGGGCACCGCCAGCCGACGCCACCGTCGTCTTTGGCATAGGCCGATCGGAGATAGCCCAGATCACAGATGCGGTGGCGGTCCTGGTACACGGCGTCATCGGAGATGGTGCCGGGCAACTCCACCAGCTTGAACGGGAAACCGGTCGGCGAGGCGATCGGGTCGGTGAACACGGCCGCTTCACCCCGGCGGCTCATCTCGATCACCTGGCGCTTCAGGTCGGCCCGGAGCCCGGATTCGTCACAGAAGGCGAAGGCGGTGCCCACCTGGATCCCCTGGGCGACCATGTCGCGGGCGTCACGCAGCTGGTCGGGCTCGGCCCGCATCCCGGCCAGCCAGAAGGGGAGTCCCAGTTCGGCGATGACGGCCAGGTCGGGCTCGTCGCGTTCGCCGTAGACGGGCTCGCCCATGTCGGAGAGCTGCAGTTTCCCCCGGGGTGGGGCGTTGTGGCCTCCGGCGGAGGGCGCCTCCACCACGAACCCGTCGACCCTGGCATCGAGACGGGCGAACATGGAGGCGAGAACGTGTGATGAGACGATGGCGAGGAAGTCCGGCCGGGGTGCCGGAGGCAGGCGCCCATCCGAGTACTCCTTGGGATCGAAGCGGAGCACGTGATCGCGGGTGGATCCCTTGACGTCTAGATTGAGCTCCACCTCGAGACCTTCGGAGAGACGGTCGAGGATGCCGGGGATGGCGCGGGGGATGCCGGCCCCCATCAGTACGTAGTCGACACCGGCGAGCATCGCCCCGTAGATCCCGGGCAGGGTGGGGGACTGGATCTTCTCGAGGTAGTTGATACCGACCGGGTTGGGGTGCCCTTCCTTGGCAAGCCAAACCTCGACGAAGTTCGCTGCCACCAGCAGATCCTGGGCGTGGCGGGATGGTTCCTGGCTCGGCATCGGGTTCTTCTTGAAGGCGACGCCGCCGGGTCGGGCGTCGTCGAAGTACCGGGACACGATGCAGTCGGCGACGCCGGGGAGCGGAAAGGCTTCGAGCGCCCTCCGGATGTGACCACCCGGGTCGCCGGTCTGCAGGCGCCGCACGAGTACCGAATCGATGGCCGTCCCCGACACCACCCCGAGGTGGCCGAGGCTGGATACGGCGTGAGCGAGGCGCCAGTCGGAGACGCCGATGCCCATGCCGCCTTGAATGATGATCGGGTGCTGTTCCGGCACGACTCTCAATGGTATCGGAATTTGGGCCACTGTCGGCACCTCGGCGTTCACGTTCTTGTGCACGACGACGATCCGTCCTACGGTGCCATCGAGGCGGGGTCGGAGGTGGAGGTCATGCGATCGTCGCAGGCCGACGGCGGGCCGTGCCCGTCACCGAGGCCACCGAGGCACGGGAGAGCTCGGCCACCAGTGCCGACCGGGCCTGCTGCCACGGCTCGTGGAGGGCACAGATCTCCGAATGGGGGCACGGACCCGAGTCCAGGACACAACGGCCGTTGAGGGTCGGACCTTCGATTGCTTCGATCACGTCGAGGATGGATATCTCGGCGAGGGCTGTCTCGAGCTGGTACCCGCCGGTTGGGCCGGGTACCGACCCCACCCAGCCCCGGTCCACCAGCGGCATGATCACCTGGGCGACGAATCCCGCAGTCGAGCCGATCGAGTCGGCGAGGGCCGACCCCTTCACCCGGTCGCTCCCTTCGAGGGCGCACAGCGCCTTCACGGCCAGATCGGTCTTCCGGGTGAGTTCGAGTCGCATGGCCAATCCATCCTGGCGGATAATCCTTGAGTTCAGGAGTCATTGAATCATGGTAGTGGTCGGTACCGGAAGGGGAAAAGGTCCCGCCGGATAGAGGGTCGGGGGCCCCGAAGGGCCCCCGAAGGCTGCGAGTCCGCCTGTAAGCCGGATTCTGTGCCCCGAGGGGCGATGATCATCCATCTGGGGCCTGCGTTGCCGCAGGCCTCGGTGCGACCTACCCGGGACTTGGTCGGCGGGCCGCCGGCGTCCCTGTCTGGTCTTGCTCCGGGTGGGGTTTACCGAGCCGCCCGGTCGCCCGGGTCGCTGGTGAGCTCTTACCTCACCGTTTCACCCTTACCTGTGCGTCCTCCTCCCGAGGGAGAGGGACGCCATCGGCGGTCTGCTCTCTGTTGCACTTTCCGTCGGATCGCTCCGCCTGGCCGTTAGCCAGCACCCTGCCCTGTGGAGTCCGGACTTTCCTCAGCGCCCGGTTTCCCGGGCCACCGCGATCACCCGGCGGGCTCGCAGGTCCCAGGCTAGTTGGTGGATGGCGCCAGCAGCCAGCAGCCAGCAGCCAACTTGACCTGTTGACCTGTTGACCCGTCTTCAGCTCTCGTCTTCGAGCAGCTTCATGAGCTCGCGGTCGAGTTCGTCCATGTCGATCTGCATGGGGTCGGCGGTCCGAAACACCCAAACGGCGCCGGCCACGATCACGGCCATACCGGTGAACAGGGCGATGCTGATGTCGATGAAGGAGGCAGCGAGGGTCACAGCCGCCCAGGTGGCGGCCACGATGCCGATGCGTTTGGCGACCTTGCGCCCCCTGGTGGGAAGCGCCTTCAGCTTGGGCATCTGCGGTCGCGGTTGACCGGTCTGCTGCTGCATGCTGAGGGCTCGCCAGACACCGACACCGATGAGGATCACGAGGATGAGCGGTAGAACCACAGACACAACATGCCACGGTTCGGAAGATATGTGAAGTCGAATCACTCCCCGTGACGGCGGCGACCACTGATCGTGCCCGTCAACCCACCGATGGTGATGCCGATCACGGCGAGGAGCAGCACCAGCCCGAGGGTGGCCTCGCTCCCGCCGCCGCGGGCGATGAACACCACCAGCGCGGCGATCCCGAGCCCCGTCACCGATCCGTGGAATCGGTGCGAGTGGACCACCAGGCGCCCGGCCACATAGCCGCCCACGGCGAAGCCGACCAGCATCCCGGGAACCAGACCCGCCCGGGCGCCACCCTCCGCACCGGCGAGCTGGAATGCGAGTGAAGCGAGCAGCGAAACCACGGTTGCCGCCAGCGCGCCCGAACCGACACCCATGAGAACGGCGGGAATACGGAGCGCCGCCAACACGATTCACCTCGAGGTCGAAGGACGCCGATGCTAGGTCGGCCGAGCGGTTGGCGGGACCGGTCGGACGGCCCGCACCACGGCGGCGATGGATACACTCGCCCGATGCTGTGGCCAGACATCCTCGGGCGCCTCGCCTCCGGAATCGACCTCGGACGCACGGAGACCCGCGAAGCGATGGCCGCAATCATGGCCGGTGAGGCGACTGATGCCCAGATCGCAGCCTTCATCGTGTCGCTCCGGATCAAGGGTGAGACGGTCGAGGAGATGACCGGCCTCGTCGAGGGTATGCGGGCTGCGGCCGTACAGGTCGACGCCGGCCCCGACATCATCGACGTCGTCGGAACTGGCGGCGATCGCGTCGGCACCTTCAACATCTCCACCACCGCTGCCCTGATCGCTGCCGGCGCCGGGGCGGTGGTCGCCAAGCACGGCAACCGCTCGATCTCGTCGATGTGCGGCTCCGCCGACGTGCTGGAGGGACTCGGCATGGTGATCGACCTGGAGCCCGACCAGATGGTCCAGTTGATCGCCGAGACCCGGTTCGGCTTCTTCTTCGCCCCCAGGTACCACCCCTCGATGCGGCACGTCGGGCCCGTGCGAAAAGAGCTGGGGATCCCGACCGTGTTCAACTTCCTCGGCCCGCTCTCAAACCCGGCCGGAGCGCGGCGCCAGTCGATCGGTGTCTCGGATGCTCGTATGGCCGAGCGCATGATCGGGGTTCTGGCCAACCTGGGATCGGAGTACGCCTTCGTGGTCCACGGCGAGGACGGCCTCGACGAGGTGACCACCACCGGGCCCACCCACATTCACCGGCTCCGCGACGGCGAGATCACCCACGCCGAGTTCACACCCGAGGATTTCGGGGTCGCCAGGGCCTCCCTGGAAGACCTCATCGGCGGATCGGTCGAGGTCAACGTCGCCATCAGCACCTCGATCATCGACGGGGCCGACGGCCCCAAGCGCGATGCCGCCGTCGTCAACGCCGCACCGGCCATCGTCGTCGCCGGTCTCGCCCGCGGGTTCCTCGATGCCGTCGACCTCGCCAACGAGGCGATCGAGTCGGGAGCAGTGCGTCGGGTGCTCGACTCCGTGGTCGAACGGTCCCACGAATTGGCTGGTCGTTGAACGGTGCCTGAGGTTTCCGCCGAGTCGCTCGTGTCCGACCTGAAGGCGGCGGGGCTACGGGTGACCGCACCGCGGCGGGCCATCTGTGCGGTGATCGCATCGGCCCACGACGAGCACCTGACTGCCGCCGAACTCCACCAGCGATCCGAGGAGATATCGGGTTCCCGTATCGACCCCTCGACCGTATACCGGACCATCGAGGCCCTCGAATCGGTGGGGCGGCTCCATCACGTTCATCTCGGCCATGGGCCGGCCGTTCTGCACCTACGCGACCACGGTGAGCACCATCACCTGGTGTGCGAGGTGTGCGGTCGCACCGAGGACATCGCACTCGACGATTTGGCAGGCCTGATCTCCCACATCGAGCAGCGCCACCGTTTCCGGGCCGGTGGCATCCACTTCGCGTTGGTGGGTCGCTGCGTCGACGACTGCGATCCCCGAAACTCCCGGTGAACAAAGCGGGCCTGGTGTGGTCTACCCGGCATCGACCCGTACACTGCCGCCTATGAAAGCCCACCTTCGCTCGGTGGCCCTCGTCGGGGCGCTCGCCATGATCCTCGCTGCCTGCGGCGGTGGAGAGGCAGCGATCGCTCCCGACGACTCGCCTGCCACCAGTACCGCTCCGGGCGCCGCCCCGGCGCCATCGCCTTCGCCGTCTTCGGGAGCTGCGAGCCCAGCCCCGAGTGATCCCGGCGCCGGTGCGCAGAGCCCCGCCGATCCTGATGCGGCCCTCGCTCCGGACTTCACGCTTCCGCTCGGTGAGGGAGGTGAATTCGCCCTCTCCGAGGAGGCCCTGCCCGTGTACATGGTCTTCTGGGCGGAGTGGTGAGGCACCTGCCGACGGGAGTTGCCCGTCGTAGATGACATCTCGGCCGACTATGCCGGCGAGGTCACGTTCCTGGCTATCGCATGGAAGGGAACAATGGAGGACACCGCCGAGGTGGCAGCAAATGTCATGCCGTCGGGCCGTATGAGGTGGGGGCTCGACGTCGACGAGACCGTCTTCGCGGCCTATGGGGTGCCCTACCAGCCGGTGACGGTGATGATCGGGGCAGACAAGACCATCGTGGACTCCTGGCCAGGAGCATTGTCCGAGGACGAGATCCGCGCCAGGCTCGACATGCTTGTCGCCGGTTGAGGGGTGCTCGGAGTCGGAGTTTGGGGTAGTGGAGCCGCCTGATACAGTTGCAAGCAGGTTGCAACAAGGAAGGGCGGAATGCACATCCCCGACGGATTCATCAACGGCGCCACCTCGGCCGGTGCCGCGGTTGTGGCGGTGGGCGGAGTAGGAGCGGCGCTCCGCGCCGGCGGTCGCACCCTCAAGGAGAAGCAGATCCCGATGGCGGGTCTGGCGGCTGCCTTCATCTTTGCGCTCCAGATGCTGAACTTCCCCGTGGCTGCCGGCACCTCCGGTCACCTGCTGGGCGGTGCCCTCGCCGCCATCCTGCTCGGACCGACGCTCGGCATCACCGCGGTGGCGGTGGTGGTGATCATCCAGGCGCTCATCTTCGCCGATGGCGGCGTCGTCGCACTCGGCCTCAACGTCGTCAACATGGCCGTCATCACCGCCCTGGTGGCGTGGGTGATCTTCAAGAGCGCCATGAAGGTCCTCCCCAAACGGACCCCGTTCGTGCTGGGCGCCACCATGGCGGCTGCCTGGGCGTCGGTGGTTGCCTCATCGCTCGGGTTCGTGCTGCAGTACGCCCTGGGGGGCAACGGTGGTGTCGACATTGGCACGGTGTTCGGAGCGATGGTGGGAGTCCACGCCATCATCGGAATCGGTGAAGGCCTCATCACGGCGACCATCGTAGGAGCCGTTCTCGCCGTTCGGTCCGATCTGGTTGCCGGTGTGGCTCCCTACGGGTTGGTCCGGGACGCCGAGAGCGCCCCCAGTCGGCGTGCCATGAGCGGATTCGTCCTCGCCGGGTTGGTCGCTGCTGTCGTTCTGGTCGGCATTCTGGCGCCCCTCGCCAGTCCCGATCCCGATGGACTCGAGAAGGTGGCCGAGGACACGGGGTTCATCGTGACCGCTGAGGAGCACTCGATAGGTGGCCCGCTCGCCGACTACGGGGTGTCCGGAGTCGACAACGAATGGCTCGGAACCCTGATGGCGGGTGTGGTCGGCATCGTGATCACGTTTGGCGTCGGGCTGGTGCTGGTCGGTGTCGCTCGGAGGCGGCGGGCCGAGGAGCCCACTGAGGCGTGAGCGAACCACATGTCCACAGCCTCGTGGTGCACGGGCACAGTCCCGTCCACCATCTCCCGGCCAGGATCAAACTGGTGGCAATGCTCCTCTTCGTGGTGGCGGTTGTTGCCACGCCACCCCAGCAGATGTGGGCGTTCGCGGTGCACGCGCTGCTCGCCCTGGGGGTGATCGTGCTGGCCGAGTTACCGGTGACGCACGTGCTCAAACGAATCACCATCGAGATCCCGTTCGTGCTGTTCGCGGTCTTCCTGCCCTTCCTCGGCGGTGGCCCCACCGTCGAGGTCGCCGGGGTGGCGCTCTCCCAGGATGGCTTGTGGGCAGCGTGGAACATCGTGGTGAAGGGCACTCTTGGCGTCACCGCTTCGGTGATCCTGGTGAGCACCACCGAGATCCCGCATCTGCTGGCGGGTCTTGGTGAGCTCAAGGTCCCGCCGGTGATGGTCGCCATCGCCGGGTTCATGGTCAGGTATCTCGACGTCATCGGGGGGGAACTGGCCCGGATGCGCACCGCCATGGCCGCCCGGGGGTACCAGGCGAAGGGCATCGCCCAGGCGAAAGTGCTGGCAACTGCCGGCGGGGCGCTGTTCATCCGATCATACGAGCGGGGTGAGCGGGTGCATCAGGCCATGCTGGCCCGAGGCTTCAACGGGACGATGCCCGTTATTCGCAGGGAGACGGTTACATCGGCTGCATGGATGACGGGTCTCTCGGTTCCGTTGGCGGCGTGGTTGATCACGATGGTGGCGGTTCTCGCATGATGGCACTGGCAGTGCGCGATCTGCGTTTTGCCTACCCGGATGGCAAGAAGGTGCTCGACGGTGTCGATCTCGATGTCGCTCCCGGTGAACGGGTGGCCCTGCTCGGGCCCAACGGGGCCGGCAAGACAACGCTGCTGCTCCACCTCATCGGCATCCTCGAGGGAGGCGCCGGCTCGGTCTCGGTTGCTGGGCTGTCGCTGGGTCCGGAGACGGTTCGTGAGATCCGGAGGCGGGTCGGCATGGTGTTCCAGGATCCCGATGACCAGCTGTTCATGCCGACCGTGTACGAGGACGTCGCTTTCGGGCCCGCCAACTTCGGGGTCAGCGGTTCCGATCTGGAAGAACGCGTTCACGATGCCCTCGTCGCCGTTGGCATGGAGGGGGCCGGCGCCCGTGCTCCCCATCACCTGTCTGGGGGGGAGCGGCGCCGGGTGGCTCTCGCCACGGTGCTGGCCTGCCGCCCCGAGATCCTGGTGCTCGACGAGCCGTCCTCGAACCTCGACCCGGCAGGCCGCCGCGAGTTGGCCGAGGTCCTGAAGGGCCTCGACACGACGGTACTGCTGGTGACCCACGATCTTCCCTACGCCCTCGAGCTGTGCGGACGGGCGGTCGTCATGAACGGCGGCCGTATCGTCGCCGACGGTCCCACGGCCGAGGTCCTCGCCGACGAGCACGTGATGGCCGCCAATCGCCTCGAGCTGCCGGCCGGCTTCGACCCTGGGCGGTACATGCGGTGAAAGGCCCGGCCGTCAAGTGCCTTTCTCTGGGACTCAGGACATGACTTCTTCTGCCCTGATCTGCCGTTGACCCGGGGCCAGTTCGCAGCGTTCCTGAGTCGGGCCCTGAATCTCCCGGCGTCCTCGGTGGACGCCTTCGAGGATGACGACAGCAGCGTGTTCGAGGGTGATCTGAACCGCGGGCCTGCGGTCAGGCCGCGGGAGCCGACTCTGCTCGGTGAGCGTGGTCGGGTAGCGTGACGGACTCATGCGCACCCTCGAGCTCGTTCAACTCGCCCTCGTGGTGGCCACCGTCGCCATACCGGTGGCGTTGGGTCGACGGTTCCGGCGGGGACGGATGGCGGTCCTGCTGGTCGGCTCGATGGTGGCCCAGCTCGTGTTCGAGGGCTACCGATGGCAGCTGCTGCTGCTGGAGATCGCCACGCTCCTCCTCGCAGCCGGCGACGCTCTGTGGGAGGAGCGGAGGTTCCGAGGGTTCATTCGGCTCCGCCGGGGCGCATTGGGAGTCGTTGGCCTGACGCTGGCTGCGCTCCCTCCATTCGTCCTCCCGGTACCGCAACTCCCGGAACCGACGGGAGCATTCGCGGTTGGCACGGCCACGTTCGTTGTCGTGGACGACGGGCGCGAAGAGGTGTATGGGCTTCCCGAACCCGATCCGGAGGCGGAGCAGCCGCCCGCGCCCGAAGGCGATGAGGAGCAGGGTTTGCTGCCACCCCGGCGGATCGTCGTCCAGGTCTGGTACCCCGCTCAACCCGCCGAGGACGCCACGGCGCTTCCCTGGAACCCGGACCTGGACGTGGTGGGGCCGGCGTTGTCGGAGCGGCTCGGATTCCCCGGCTTCTTCCTCTCGCACACCAGTGGTGTCCTGTCGTCCTCGCTGCCCGCCGCTGTTCCTCTCGAGGGTGAGTTCCCACTGGTGCTTTCATCGCACGGCTGGAGTGGGTTCCGGACCATCAACCTGAATCAGATCGAGTCGCTCGCAAGCCAGGGATTTGTGGTGGTAGCCCCCGACCATACCTATGGATCGATCGCTGTCAGGTTTCCCGATGACGGATCTGTCGTGTATCTCGACGAACGGGCGCTGCCGCTCAACCAGCAGGCGTCCGAGCAGCTGACTGAGGAGGCCGCCGAACAGGCGCCTGCGGAAGACACCGTCGACGCCGAGGCGTATCAGGAGGCTTCGGAGTTGCTGGTCGAGACCTTCGCCGGCGACCTCGCGGTCATCATCGACCGCATGGAGGAGGGCGCAGCGGGAACGTTCGGGGCGATCGCCGATCACGTGGACCTGGACCACATCGGGGTGTTCGGACATTCCACCGGGGGAGGCGCCGCCGCCAGGCTGTGTCTGGAGGACGACCGCTGCGATGCCGTGCTCGGCATGGACGCTTGGGTCGAGCCGATCCCGGACAGCATCGTCGCCAAGGAGTTCCGGGTGCCCAGTCTGTTCATCCGCTCCGAGGATTGGACCGGCACCCCGAATGACCGGCGGCTTCGCGGACTGGCCGAGCGGTCACCGTCGCTGTCGTACTGGGTGGGCATCGCCGGAGCCGGTCACAACGACTTCGTGATGACTCCGCTGTTCTCCCCGATCGCCGACCGCCTCGGTCTGAAAGGCCCCATCGACACCGAGCGTGTCGTGCCGATCATCGATTCCTACCTGGTGGCATTCTTCGACCGCTATCTCCTCGGCATCGGCGGCTCCGCCCTCGACGCGCCGCCGCCCCCTGAGGTCGAACTGGAGCTGATCCCCTGAAGATGGTTCAGTCCCGCGTCAAGACTTCCCCCACCACCTGTTCGCCGGGGGTGCCGCCCTCGAGCATGGTGTCGAGGGTTTCCCCGAGGATGAGGGCGTTGGTCTCGCCGCTGATCTTGCCCTGGACGATGCCGGAAGCGTCGACGAAGTAGGTCTCGGGGACACCGCGCAGTCCGAATCCGATCGCTGCCGAGCTGGAGACATCGGACAGATACAGGGTCTCGGGAGTGGTGCCGAGCGCCTCGAGAAACGCCCGACTGTCGTCGGGGCGGTCGTCGTAGGCGATCTGGATGAAACGGACGTTGCGATCAGCGAACGCCTGGGAGGTGGCGAGGAGGCCGGCGTGTTCTGTTCGGCACCCCGGGCACCACGATGCGAAGAAGTTCACCACGAGGATGTCACCCTCCAGGGCGGAGAGGCTCACCTCACCCGAATCGTCGAGCGCCGGGAGCGTGAGGTCCGGGATCGGCTTGCCGATCAGGGGTGAGGCGCTGAGGTTGGGATCGCTCCCGAAGCGGGTGGAGAAGGCCACTGCCAGCACCGCGGTGCCGACCACGACCGCCCAGGCGGCGAACTTGAGACCCCGGGCCCCGTTCACGACAAGCAGTCCTGGCCCGACGAGGCAAGTTCGAGATCGGTCGACACCTGGGCTGCAACCTCCGGGTCGAGGACGTTCGAGTCCAGTACCTGCTGGAAGAGTGGAACCGCCTCGATGGCGCGGTCGGCGCCACACCACAGGATCTGGCCCTTGACGTACAGCGTCTCAGGGTTGGCGGGTTCGAGGATCAGCGCCTGGTCGAGAGTCGAGAGAGCGAGGTCGGTCTCGTCGTTGAGGATCCACACCATCCAGCCAACGCGGGTGAGCGATGCCTGGACTCGGTCGGTTGGTGCCGCAGGGTGCTGGATCACATTGCTGTAATGGGGGAAGGAGGCCAGATAGTCCTGTTCCTCGAAGTAGCGCTCGGCGAGGCGGAACTCCATGAGCGGCAACTGGTCGGCGACGGCGGGGTCGTTCCGGTAGGACTCGATGACCGCCTCCATGGTCTCGTTGGAGACGGTGTCCAGGTCGATGCCGCCGCCCGGCCCGGCGGCGACTCCCTCCAGGGTGTCGGCCTCCCGCTCCTGGGCGAAACTTCCCACCACGCCGATGGTGAGTGCCACACCGGCCATGAGGATGGAGGCGCCCACCAGCAGCCGATTGCGCGACCGGCTCTTCGGGACGATGACGACCTCGTCATCGGGAAGGTCGTCCAACTCGGCCTGCGCCATCTCCAACTCGCGCACATAGCTGGCTCGAAGGGGAGCGGCGGTCTCCTCGTCGATCTCCCCTGCTTCCACCTGGAACGCCAGCCCCTCCAGATCGCGCCGTGCCTGAACGGCCTGCTCTGTGAGTCTGCGACGTCGCTCGCTCATGTCCCATCCTCGGCGACCACACCTGTGACGGGCTCCGCGGTGGGCGGTTCCACCCGTTGACGTTTTCGGGCAACCATGACTCCGACCCCGCCGGCGGCCACCAGCGCAGGCATCAACCACAGAGCAAGCGTCGCTGCCGTGAATGGCGGGTCGAGGACCTGGGCCTCGTTGCCGTAGGAACTCAACACCGAGTCGATCACCTGGTCGTCGGTCAGTCCGGAGTCGACGCCCTGGCGTACCAACCCCATCATGTCGCGGGCGAGTTGGGTGGGGGAGTCGGCGATGGCCTCCCCGGCACACACCGGGCAGCGGATCAGGCTCCCGATCCGGTCGGCGCGGTCGGCCGCGGGTGGTGGAGCGGTCACCAGGGAGAACACGATGAATGCGGCGAGGGCGAAGGTCACGCCCACCCGGGCGACGTTCTTGAGACGTTCAGACACCGGCGGTGGCCCCGATCTCGCTCCGGCGGCGGCGGCGGCCGCGAGCGGCCACGAACCCACCGATCCCGGTGAGAAGTCCTCCCAGCCAGACCGTCCACATCATTGGTGACGAATCGAGGCTGAGGGTGATCTCCGGCTCGGGCACGGTGCGCAGGGTCAGATACAGATCCCCACCGAGGGTGGTGTGCACCGCCGGCGTGGCGATGAGCGATGACGCATTGTTGAACTGGTTGAGACGTGGTCGGAGGGTCGTGACCGCCTCGCCCGAGCGCGCCACCTCGACCGTGGCGCCCACCACGTTCCGGTTGGTTTCGCTGGTAGAGAACGGGGCTTCGTAGGTGAGGGTGTAGCCGTTGAAGTCCACCGAGTCGCCGGGAACCAGAGTCACCTCGGTATGGGCGGCGAGGTTGCCGGCGAACGCCAAGCCGAGTGTGACGAACGCCACGCCCACATGGCTGAGTTGGCCTCCCCAGTAGCCGGGATCTGCGGAGAACAGGCGGCGCAGCTCACTGCCCAGCCCTGTGCCCTTCTTGGCGGCGGCATGCTGGGCCTGGACGAAGGCGTGCCGGACCACCACCGAGATCAGGAAGGTGGAGGCGACGACCGCCAGAACCACCCAGCCGATGGTGCTCAAGGCCACCACCGTGATCGCTCCCGCCACCAGGGCAACCTGGAGCGGCCCATGGAGACGGCGCCACACGAGCTCGGGCTTGGCGACCCTCCAGGGCATGACCGGCCCGACTCCCATGGCGAGAAGCAGGGCGAAGCTGAGCGGCACGGCGAGTCGATTGAAGAAGGGGGGACCGACCTGGACCCGATCACCTGTGAACGCCTCCAGGAAGATCGGGTACAGCGTTCCGACGACGACCACGGCCGCGTACACGGTGAGGAGCAGATTGTTGACGAGGAACGATCCCTCCCGACTCGACAGCGACTCGAGGCGGGAAGGCTGGGCCACCTCGTTGGCGCGGGCGGCGAACAGGCCGAAGCTGCCGGCGAGTACCACCACCAGGAACCCGAGCAGGGCCGGTCCCATCGGCCCCTGCGTGAAGGAATGGACCGACTGAACCGTCCCCGAGCGGGTCAGGAAGGTTCCGAGGATGGTGAGGGCGAAGGCGCTGATCACGAGCACGAAGTTCCACGCCTGGAGCATGCCTCGTCGCTCCTGGACGAGTGACGAGTGCAGGAAGGCCGTGGCGATGAGCCACGGCATCAGGGAGGCGTTCTCGACCGGATCCCACGCCCAGTAGCCGCCCCAGCTCAGCACCTCGTACGCCCACCAGCTGCCGAGCACGATTCCGAGGGTGAGAAACGACCACGCTACCGAGGTCCAGCGCTTGGATCGGCGCAGCCACTCCGGTCCGGGCAGCCCGATCGCCAGCGCCGACATGGCGTATGCGAAGGGCACCGTCAGGCCGACGTAGCCGAGATACAGCAGGGGCGGGTGAACCGCCATCAGGATGTGGTTCTGGAGGAGGGCGTTGGGTCCGGCTCCGTCAACGGGGGCCTCGGCGCCGACCAACGGGATGGGACTCGAGGTTATGCAGCTCCTGGTACCCGCCTCGATGCAGGTCTCGAACGGGTTGGCGATGGTGGCCATCACGCCGAAGAAGAACAGGGCCACGAAGCCCATCACGACCAATGCTCCCGAGGAGAGCCGGTCGCGCGTCGCCCGGTTGTCCCGGGCCACCATCCAGGTGAAGCCACCCAGCACAGCACCCCACATCACGATCGAGCCTTCCAGGGCCGCCCACCCGGTGGCGATGTTGAACGGGAACGGCGTGGTGACCGAATGGTGGTTGGCCACGTACACCACGGTGAAGTCGTCGGCCAGGATCGCCCCCTCGAGGACCACGAAGGCCACCACCGAAGCCCCGAACAGGACCTTGGCCGGGGTCACCACATCCACAGTGGCGGCGGCATCGTCGTTGCGGGCGGCAGCTATGCCCCGAACCATCATCCATACCGCGGCCCCCACCCCGGTGAGGATCGTCACCGTGCCGGCCAGACCGAACATCAGGTGCTCGCTGCGGCGTCGGTGTTGGCGTCCCCGCCGGATTCGCCCTCGTAGTTGCCCTCGGTGGGGGCCTCGTACGCTTCTTCATGGCGGATGAGGGCCTCGTTGGCGACGAAGACGTCACCGTTCCAAGCACCGGAGAGGAGCACCGGCACGTCCTCGTCGAACAGTGGCGGAGGTGTGCGGGTGAGGCGTACGGCGACCGTGGCACCGCCATCGGAGATCGAGAACTCCGAGACGCCGCCTCCGAGTTCGGTGATCGTCCCGGGGACGACCAGCCCCGACATCTTGAAGGGACGTCCGTCGGCGAAATCGGCCTTCTCGGCCACGGCCTCGCCGGCGGTGAGGAAGTAGACGAGGTCGCTGTCGAGGGAGCGGACCATGAAGAATCCGGCGACGCCGATACCGAGGGCGGCGATCACCACGAACGGTTTGTGGCTCATCAACGTCCCCGCCTGACCCGACCGAGACGGCCAAGCATGACGAACACGTAGCCGATGATCAGCCCGTAGGTAGCGACGTACGAAAGCCAGATGAAGCCGTCGCTCATGAGCTACTCCCAAATGTCGGGGACGTGACGGCCGAGCCGGCCGGGGCGGCCGCGATGCGCTCGAGTTCGTCCTCGAAGCGTCCCACCCGGATTCGGGCGACCATCAACGCGGCGTACATGGCGCTGAAGGCCGCCAGGTTCACGAGCAGCGCAACCACCATCTCGCCGTCCATGGCGATCCCGGTCGGTCTGACGGTCATGGTCTGATGCAGCGTGCGCCACAGTGTGACCGAGAAGTACACGAGTGGCACCTGCACCACCGCCACCAGACCCAGCAGGGCCGACCGGCGGGCCCGCTGCACGGGGTCGGGGGTTGCCCGCCGCAGCGCCAGATACCCGAGGTAGACGAAGAACATGAGGGCGGTCGACGCCATGCGGGCATCGCCCCAGTCCCAATAGGTTCCCCACACCGGCTTGCCCCACAGGGCGCCCGTGAACAGTGCCACCGCCGTGAACAGCACCCCGATCTCCGCCGACGCCTCGGCCATGCGATCCCAGCCCTGTTTGCGACGGATCATCCAACCGGCCGAGCCGATGGCAGTGACACCGAAGGCCAGGAACGCCAGCCAGGCGGAAGGGACGTGAACGTACATGATGCGGGCGAAGTCGCCCTGAAGCACGTCGGGCGGCGACGTGAAGGCAGTCCACAGCCCTGCCGAGACCAGAACCACCGAGAGCCCGGTGAGCACCGTCAGGGGGATGCTGCGGCGGGTGACCTGAGTGTCGGCGGTCATGTGGTGGCGTCCTCCAGGGGTCGGGCTGCCAGTGCCACGGTGGCCGAGAGGGCGAGATTCGCCATCACCAGCAGCAGTATTGGGGTAAGGGTACTGTCTCCCCGGGATAGCGATTCCAGAGTCTGGGATGCGCTCACCAGCAGAGGGACCGCCAGCGGCGCCACAATGAGCGGCGCCAGCGCCGAACGCGCCCTCAGGCCAACGGTGACATCGCCCGCCAGTGTCGCCAGCATCGCCAGGCCCGCCGAGAACAGCACCAGCACCGGCAGCATGATCCACAGGCGGGGCACCGGATCCGTGTTGTAGAACAGGATCACCAACGGCGCAGTGACCATGAGCACCCCCAGCATGAGCACCGCAGCCGAGAGCGCCCGGCCGGCGAAGCGGGCCGCAGGGTCGATACCGAGCAGCGTCAGGTGGCGCCGCTGGGTTTGGGTCTCGGTGGCGGTCTGGCGCAACGTGACCTGCATGCCGAACAACAACGCCACCAGCCAGTAGATCGGCCAGGCGATGTCGGCCAGTCGGGTCTGGAGGGTGTTGGTGGCCAGCGGAACCACGAACACGGCAACGGCGGCGAAGGGCAGCACCACCGAGGTCACCTCCCCGGCCCGACCCTCGATCCGGAGGTCCCGCCGGGCGATCGCCCACACCTGTCTCAGGAACGTCATGAGACGATGGTCCCGTGCTCGAGCCTGGCCACCCGATCCACCCGGGCCGCCAGCCGGGCGGCGTCATGACTGACGAGCAATGCCCCGCCGCCGTCCTCACGGGATCTGCGGATGACCTCGTCGACGATCGCCTCGGCATCCTCGTCGAGACCGGAGTGGGCCTCGTCGAGCAGCACCAGCGACGGCCGCATCATGAGCAGTCGGGCCAGGTCGACCCGGCGCTGCATGCCGTTGGACGAGCGGTCGGCGCGCCGATCGGCCGCACCGGACAGCCCAACCGCCTCCAGCGCCCGATCGGCGTCGGCGGACGAATGGCCCGCCACCGTCGCCCACAGCCGAATGTTCTCTGCCAGCGTGAGTTCGGGGTAGAGACCCGCATCGTGTCCCGACCAGCCGATGCGGCGTCTGACCCCGACGACCTGGCGTGTCCCGAGACGGGCCCCCATCACGTGCCCGGTGCCGGCGGTGGGCGCCAACAGCGTCGCAACGATCGTGACCAGGGTGCTCTTACCTGCCCCGTTCGGCCCGGCGATGCCGATCACGTCGCCGGGCTCCAGACGCAGATTGACGTTGGCGAGCACCGGGACCGACGACATCGTCACCCCGACATCCTCGAGTTCGACCAACACCTCGCCCATGGAGGGGATTCTAGGGAGCCTCTGGGCGAGCGACTGAGCCGTCCACTACCCTTCGGCCATGAGCACGCCACCGGTTCATCACACCCTCAGCGGACACGAGTACCGGTCCCAGGAGGTCTTCGACCTCGAGCGGACGAAGCTCTTCGGCAAGCAGTGGTACTACGTCGGACGGTCGGAACTGGTGGCAGAACCGGTGGATCGCCTCGTGATCGACGTCGCCGGCGAGAGCGTCGTGGTGGTGAGGGATCGGTCGGGAGAGATCCACGCCTACTACAACGTGTGTCGCCACCGGGGCGCCCAACTGTGTGACGAGGGTGAGAAGGGTGCGCCCGGCGGTATCACCTGCCCGTACCACGCCTGGAGTTACTCACTCGCCGGCCGGCTGATCGGAACCCCTCACGTCGGCAAGGACGAGGTGGACCGGGAGAACATGTCGTTGTGGCCGGTGCGGGTCGACGAGTGGCAGGGCTTCGTGTTCGTGAATCTGTCGGGGGACGCCCCCGGTCTCCGTGAGTGGCTCGGGGGTCTGACCCACGAGCCACTTCGCTTCGAAGCCCACGACCTGGAGTCGTTGCGGATCGGGCGGCGCACCGTCTCAGAGGTGAAGGCGAACTGGAAGATCCTCATCGACAACTACAACGAGTGCCTGCACTGTCCGAAGGTGCATCCGGAGTTGGTCGAGCTGATTCCCATCTACAAGACCGGATCGGTGGTCGACCCGACCCGTGACGACGGCGGTGTCACCCTCGCCGATGGTGCCACCAGCTTCACCCTGTCGGGACGCTCATGGATGCCGCTGCTGGCAGGAATGGGGGAGTCGGAGGCCAATGCCTACTTCGGTGCTGCCGTGTTCCCCAACATGTTCATCGACATCACCGGCACCAGCGCCATCGCCACCACCATGATCCCGCGCGGGCCCGCCCACACCACCATCGTCTCGGAGTACCTGTTCGTGGGCAGTGCGGTCGAGTCCGACGGTTTCGACCCGAGCGAGGTGGTGACCTTCAGTGAGTTGGTGGCGTCCCAGGACTACGACGTGTGTGAACGGGTGCAACGGGGGGTGTCGTCGCAGGCGTTCACCCACGGTGTCTACGCTGACAAGGACTCGATGGCCCACGAGTTCAACGAGTGGTACCGCTTGGTGATGGGCTGACGCTCAACGTCCCAGCCGGAGGGCGGAAATGATGGCGCCGAAGGCCACCACCGCCAGCAGCGCCACCCCGAGCCCGGCGAAACGCCGATCCCCTTCCTGGGCCCAGCGGTAGATGAGCCAGGCCACCCTCAGCAGGGGCGTGGCCGCCACCATCACCAGAGCAGCCAGTGCCAGGTGCTCGTTGAGAGGGGCGGGGACCACCAGCGAGGTGGTGGCCACCACGATGATGGCGACCGAGATGAAACGCAGCGCCACCGCCTGGCGCCGGCCGGTCACGTGACTGACGGGGGCGGTGCCGGGGCTCACCGTGCCACCAGCAGGACGGCGATCACGCCTAGCACGATCGCCACGAACATCCGGACGCCGGCGGGTTGGAGACGCGTCTGGAGGCGTGCACCCGCCCAACCGCCGACGAGACTCCCGACGATGACACCGGCGGCGGCAGTGGGCGTCACCCGGCCCTGATAGGCGAAGACGATGAGGGCGGCGGCGGCGGTGACGCCGATCGTGAAGGTAGTGGTGGCAGCCGCCACCTTGGTAGGCACATGCATCACCTCGCTCATGGCCGGCGTCTTGATGAAGCCGCCACTGGTGCCGGTCATGCCAGCCACCAGCCCGGCGACTCCCATGAGCGAGAGCCCGAGCGGGAGGTTCCTGGGTCGATACGGGGCGATTGCGGCACCCAGGGGGTAGGCACCGGTGAGGGTGCCGATCCGTTCGCCCACGTCCTCCAGGCCGTAGCTCGGGTCGGGGGGGTTGCGCAGTCCCTTTCTTCTGGCACTGGCCACGGCCGTGGCCAGCGCCACGAAGGCCAGGACCAGCTCCAGGGCTCGGTCGGGCACCAGGTTGGAGACGGTGGCGCCCACCACGGCCCCGCTGGTGGCGATGACCTCGATGGTGACGCCGAGCCGGTGGTTGACGGAACGTTGGGCGAGTTGGGCGGCGCCGGCTCCGACCGACACCGCGACCACCGACACCAACCCGAGCGGGGCGGCGATCGAGGCGTCCATCCCAGCCACCACCAGGATCGGCACCAACAGGATGGCGCCTCCCAGACCTCCGAGGGCGCCGACGAGACCGGTGATGGCAGCAGCCAACATGAGTGCAGGGGGCGATATCACGACGACCGACGATACCGGCCTCGTGACCAGCTCAATCCGGGATGCACCAGTCGATGGGTGGGCGCCCACCCGCCGAGAGGGCAGCGTTGGCTCGGCTGAACGGCTTGGATCCGAGGAACCCGTTGTGCGCTGACAATGGGGATGGATGGGCCGACTCGATCACCACGTGCCGGGAGCGGTCGACCAGCTCCTTCTTCCGCCTCGCCGACGCCCCCCACAGGATGAAGACCACCCGCTCCGGCTTGGCGTTGACCACCCGGATCACCTCGTCGGTGAAGGTCTCCCACCCCTTCTTCTGATGCGAGGCGGCCTGATGAGCCCGAACGGTGAGGGCGGCGTTGAGCAACAGGACACCCTGCCGGGCCCAGTGCTCCAGTGAACCGTGGGACGGGATCGGGCACCCGAGGTCGGAATGCAGTTCGGCGTGAATGTTGCGCAGCGACGGGGGGATGTCGACGCCGCGACGCACCGAGAAGCACAGCCCGTGAGCCTGGCTGGGTCCGTGGTAGGGGTCCTGACCAAGGATCAGCGCGCTCACCGAGTTGTGCGGGGTGAGGTGGAGTGCCGCGAACACCTCGTCCTCGGGGGGGAACACGTTGTTCCGGGCCCGCTCGCTCGACACGAACGCCATCAGCTCCGACCAGTACGGCTTGGAGAACTCGGCCGAGAGCAGCGGATTCCAGTCGGTCTTGGGAGCCACCGGCGCAAATGTAGAACGCCGGCCACCGTCGGGCGAGCCTGAGAACAATCCGAAAACCCTGACATCGTGGGAAGGTTTCGGTGCCTGTGGCCCTTACCATCACCCGAGATGCCCCGACAGCAACGAATTCTGGTGATCGACGACGAACCCCGCGTCCGGGAGGTGGTGGTCACCTACCTCGAGCGCGAAGGTTTCAAGATCCTGGAGGCGGCCGACGCCGAGACCGCTCGCCGCCACCTGGCAGGGCCCGAGCCCGATCTGGTGATCCTCGACATCATGTTTCCGGGCGCCTCCGGGCTCGACCTCCTCCATGAGCTGCGACGGACCAGTGCAACGCCGGTGATCCTCCTGACCGCACGAGCGGAGGAGGCCGACCGTGTGCTGGGCCTGGAGCTGGGCGCCGACGATTACGTCGTCAAGCCGTTCTCCCCGCGGGAGCTGGTGGCCCGGGTTCGGTCGGTGCTGCGGCGCTCCAACCCCGTTCCGTTGTCACAGTCGATCGACTTTGACGGCCTCACGGTGGATGTGGCAGCTCGCGAGGTGTCGGTCGATGGCCACTCGGTGGAGCTCACTGCCAAGGAGTTCGATCTGCTCGCTTTCATGGCGTCGAACCCGCGGCAGGTATTCAGTCGAACCCAGTTGCTCGAGCAGGTATGGGACAGCTCCCCCGAGTGGCAGGACCCGGCGACGGTCACGGTTCACGTGCGCCGCGTCCGCCACAAGATCGAAACGGATCCCACCCAACCCCGCTGGCTGCAGACCGCATGGGGTGTCGGCTACCGGTTCCAGCCGTGAGGCGTCTTCTCCTCGCCCTGGTGCCCGTGTTGGGAGTCGGAATCGTCGCCACCGAGTTGGCGATGGATCTCAACGCCGCCGCCCGAACCCAGACCTACACGATCTATGCGGTGGCGGCCGCGCTCACTGTGGCGGCCTACCTCGTTTCGGTGCGGCTCACGTCCCGGGTTCGGCATCTGGCGTTGGCCGTGCAGTGGACCGGGACGGCCACCGTGGCCGTAGCGGCGGTGGCGGTGGTGATGGCCGCCCGTTCGATGTTCTTCAACACCCACGACCGCGACGTGCTGCTGGTGGTGCTGGCGATGGGTGTGGCACTGGCGGCGGCACTGGCGTGGGCGTTCGGGAGTACCGTGGGTGAGGACCTACGTCGGATGTGTCTGGCGGCGGAGCGGGTCGCCGAAGGTGACCTGACGGCGCGGACCGGGGTGGCACGCCGCGACGAGGTCGGCCAGACGGCCGCCGCATTCGACGCCATGGTGGAACGGCTCGAGGCCACCGAGAGCGAGCGAAGCATCCTGATCGCCTCGGTCGGGCACGATCTGCGCACCCCGCTGGCGGCGATGCGAGCCGCCATCGAGGCGATGGAGGACGGACTGGCGCCCGACCCGGCCGCCTACCTCAGGGGTATGGGCACCGATGTCGAACATCTGAGCCGTCTGGTCGAGGACCTGTTCGCCTACGCCAGGATCGAGTCGGGCCGTTACGAGCCGGTTCTCGAAACGATGGATCTCCGCGAGTTGGCTGACGAGACGGTTGAGGTGTGCGCCCCCATCGCCGACGGGAGGGGCGTGGAACTGGTGGTCGAGGCGAGCGGAGGAGGGCACCTGCGGATGGACGCCGCCGGCATGGGCCGTGTGCTGCGCAACCTCGTCGATAACGCCATCCGCCACAGCTCGCCGGGCGGACGGGTCACCGTCGAGGTGTCCGACACCGGCTACCGGGTGCTCGACCAGGGGCCCGGCTTCGAACCCGGTTTTCGCAGTCGCGCCTTCGAGCACTTCACCGTGGCCGATCCGGCACGAAGCGGTGGGGGAGGCGGATTGGGGCTGGCCATCGCACGCGGAATAGTCGAGGCGCACGGGGGCGTCATCGAAATCGAGGATGGACCGGGCGGAAGGGTTCGAGTCGGGCTGTGAGTGCCGTCGGGTGCCGCGGTTCGCACCGAAGTGCTGGAGAATCTGGCAGACTGCCGTGTCCAGGAGGTCCGAATGGGGATCCGGGGCCACGGGGTTCGCGGATGGCTGGTTCTGGTTGCGATGATCTCTCTCTCGGCGTGCGCCGTGGCGGACGAGCGCGCCCTTGTCGAGTCCATGCAGGTCAAGGCTGAGGAGGCCTACTTCGAGGCGGGTGCGCCTCCGCTGGGCGACCTGCTGGCGGCGCCCGCAATCGGGATCGTGGGCACCGTCACCGGAGTGGACCCGGGGGTCGGGGTGTGGAGGGACCCGGCGCCGGATGGCGACGGAGCCCCCTACATCGTCGACATCCAGGACTCGGATGCCCATGCGACCACTTCCCACCTGGTCGTGAAAGTCGATCGGTTGGTGTTCGGCCCGGGACCGGGCGAGGGTGACATCGTGACCGCCGGTGTGATGGTCGAAGGGGCCATGCCGACCGAGGTCGGGGCGTTGTTCGAGGGGGCGCGCCTCTTCATGGTGCTCGGCCCGGCAGGTGAGGGCTTGTGGGAGTACCAACCCGACGTGCGCGGAATCGCCCTGGACGGGACCTTCATAGCCCGCACCGGAAGCGATGGTGAGCTCGACTTCTTCGCCTTCTCCGACGAGATCGTGACGGGCCTGGGACTGGATGGTCTCACCGCGAGCGCGATCGGAGACCTCGCCGACCGCTGAGGCGATCGCCGAACAGGCCCAGGCCCACTCCCACCGCCAGGGCGATCCCGTAGAACCACACCGGTCCCCCTTCGAGGCTGGGGCGAACCGGTTCGGTGACGAGCCGGATGATCGCCAACCCCGCCACCGCCGCACCGGTCGGCAACCACGGGCGCATCGGCAGGCGGTTGACGACGATGGCCCATGCCAGCATCGCCAGCGCCGCGTAGATCTCGACCGGGTGGCGGGTCACCGATGATCCGGGAAGGGCGAACGCCCACGGGAGATCGGAGGCGGCGCCGAGGCAGGCTCCCCGCCACACGCACCCGCCGTGCCAGCCTGCCACTCCCGCCACCGCAATCGGGGCGAGGGCGTCGATCCAGCCCGGGATCCGAGCCCTCGTGGTCCACAGCAGTGCCATCACCGCCGCGGTGGCGGCGATGCGGGTGTCGACCCCGGCCCGCACCAGGATGACCTGGAAGGGGTTGGTGATCGGGTTCACCCCGTCGAGGATCATGGTGCCGATCCGCCCGGCGAACAGGCCGATCGAGGCAACGCCGATCAGGG
The DNA here is from genome assembly GCA_050329955.1 of Acidimicrobiia bacterium. Taxonomy (GTDB): domain Bacteria; phylum Actinomycetota; class Acidimicrobiia; order Spongiisociales; family ZC4RG35; genus JAOUGY01. The sequence continues at coordinate 32,986 of JBHJOH010000056.1, forward strand.
TGTCTACGGCGTGCGGGATCTCGCTGAGTCGCTCGGCGAACAGTCGCGAGGAGGCCCACACGAGTGCCACCGCCGTCAGCACGGCAAACAGCAGGGTGAACTCCATCAGCCGGCGGTCGAGGCCAGCAGCTCATCGAGCGCCAGGGCGAGCTGGCCTTCGTCGATGATGCCGAAGTGGGTCTCGACCAGTGCACCGCCCGGGGCGACGAAGTAGGTGATGGGCACCCCCGAGCCGCCCAGCACGCCCCGGATCTCGGCGTCCGGATCGAACAGGTTCTCGTAGGGGATGGCGAACTCGGCGATGAATTCGGCTGCGTCGGCCTGCGTGTCCTGGATGTCGATCCCGATGAAGTCGACCCGGTCCCCGTACAGCTCGTGGGCGGTGGTGAACAGGGGCGCCTCCGATCGGCACGGGATGCACCACGATGCCCACACGTTGACGATGGCGGGTCGATCGGATTCGTCGAGGCGTTGTTGGAAGGCGTCGGGGTCGAACGGAGGCAGCTCGTCCTCCAGCGGGGCGGCCGTCTCGCCGCCGCCACAGGCGGCCAGCATCACGACGAGCAGCAGGAGGAGCTTTCGCATCACATGGATTGTGCCATCCGGCGGGCCGTAGCCGGCCGCACGTCTCAGTCGGCCGTCCCGAGCACCGAGCCATCGACGGCGAAGGCCACCATCTCCAAGCCCTCGGTCGATACACCCTCGCCGAGCACGAACACCGCCGCCCCGGCCACCGGCCGTTGCCACCGGACCTGCTCGCCGTCCCGCAGCAGCCCCACCACCGCCGTGTCCTCGGGCGTGGCCGGCCACGCCAGGAACGAAGGTCCCGAGTCCGGCCGCGCACCCGGCTCCACGGGCATCAGACCGGTCGCGACTCCGCCGATCGACCCGGTCGGCCGGGTGGCCCCGAGCAGATAGCCCACGTTGATACTCTCGCTCGCCGGGTGCCAGGCGATGAACCCGACACCGGGTTCACCCGGCCCGTCGAAGACCCGATCGATGAGACCTGACAGACCGGTGTAGCCGGACCTCGACGGTTGCAGGAACCCCTCCACGCCGTTCACCGTGCCGGCGTACACCAGGTCGGCTTCGATCAGCTCGACGGGAGGATGGATCTCCTCACGGATCTCGAGTGGCTGTTCGGTGCCCTCCGGCTCGAAGTCGGGAGCGGGTCCCATCCGCCCGCGGTAGACGGTGAACCTGCCGAACGAGCCCATCTCGCCGTCGATCGGGATGTCGAGCCCCGGGAGCACGTTGATCGAACCGGGTTCGGCCACCCCATCGGCCACCGGACGTGGTTGATCGGGCACCGCCTGGTCGAGCAGGGAACCCACGCCGACGGCCGCCACCACCATCAGTACTGCCGCTCCGCCCCGGGCGAGCATCAGTCGTCGTCGGAGGAACCGTCCGCGCCGCATGACGCTGTCGACGTCTCCGCCGCCGCCGGCGGTAGGTGCGGTCGTGCGGTCGAGCTCGGATCTGATCTTCTGTTCAAGCATCTCCCAACACCTCCTTCATCTGTCCGAGGGCCCGTGCCAGTCGGCTCTTCACCGTGCCCTTCGGAATGTTCAATGCGGCGGCCACCTCGGCCTCCGACCAGTCCAGCCACACCCGCAGCACCACCACCGACCGATGGTCGGGGGAAAGTCGCTCCAGTGCCGCCACCACCTCCGGCATGGGCTCGGGATCGTTGGCGGCGGGCTGTGCGATGGCGGCGGCTCGCAGCCGTCCCCGCTTCCTTCGACGCAGATGGTCGAGGCTCCAGTTGAGCGCCACCCGGTAGACCCAACCCGGCTGGTTGTCGACCGAGGAGACCTTGCGCCAATGGGCGTAGGCGCGGGCGAAAGCCTCGTCGGTTGCCTCGGCCGCCAGATCGGCGTCGCCGATCGTCGCCGTGAGCGCTCGAACCACCTCAGGTCGGTGCATCCGGTAGAACGCCGCGAAGTCGTCGTGGCGGAGTCTGGTCACGGTGGCCTCCGTGGAGGTGGATTCTCTGATCACGTGCCCCAGACGTCGGAGGCCACTCATCGGTTCCATCGTATCGTGGGTCGCTATGTTCGAACCATGACAGCCATCAGTCGTTTTCCTGTCGGCACCCTCGACGATATGCCGCAGGATGTCCGTGACCGTATCGCTCCGATCGCCGAGAAGTCGGGGTTCGTCCCCACCGTGTTCCTGGGGATGACCCACCGCCCGGCCGAGCTGCGCGCTTTTCTCGACTACCACGATGCCCTGATGGAGCGTGACTCCGGTCTCAGCAAGGCCGAACGGGAGATGGTGGTGGTGGCGACCAGCGCCGCCAATGACTGCCTCTACTGCGTGGTGGCCCACGGGGCGATCCTCCGGGTCCGGGCCCGCGACACCGAGATCGCCGACCGGATCGCCGCCAACTGGCGCACGGCGCCGGTGACCGAACGTCAGCACGCCATGCTCGCCTTCGCCATCAAGCTCGCCCGCACCCCGGAGCAGCTCGACTCGGGCGACTTCACCGCCCTGCGCTCGCACGGCTTCTCGGAGGATGACATTTGGGACATCGGCGCCATCACCGGGTTCTTCGCCTTCTCCAACCGGATGGCACACCTCATGGACCTCCAACCCAACCCGGAGTTCTTCGGGATGGGTCGAACCCCCCGCCCATGAGGCGCATGACCGACCACGAGGTGCGGGAGTTCCTCTCCGAGGGGACCCGAACCGGCAAGCTGGCCACCGTCCGGGCCGACGGCCGGCCCCACGTAGCTCCGATCTGGTTCGTGCTCGACGGCGACGAAGTGGTGTTCACAACCGGAGGCGACACCGTCAAGGGAGCCAACCTGGATCGGGAGGGCAGGGCGGCGCTGGCTGTCGACCTGGAGGAGCCGCCCTACGCCTTCGTGACGGTCGAAGGAGCGGTGGCGATCTCCGAGGACCCCGGTGAGATGTTGTTCTTCGCAACCCGAATCGGAGGCCGCTACATGGGGGCGGACCGGGCCGAGGAGTACGGCCGACGGAATGCCGTCGAGGGGGAGTGGCTGGTCCGTCTTCGTTTCGACCGGGTGATCGGTCTCACCGGCATTTCCGACTGACCGGGAGCATCCGATCGAACCGGAACGTCCGGGTCCTCGAACAGATCGGCCTGGTCGTCCCAACGTTGCTGACGGATCTCCCACTCGGCGTAGGCCTCGAGGCAGGCGTCGGAGCAGAACTCACATCCGGGACTGCGTTCACCGCCATCCCAGAGGCAGGTCCGGTAGCTGTGGCGGAGCCACTGCGGATCGAAGATCTCAGGGATGTCCCGTGGTCATGTGCACCTCTCCACCGACACTACGCCGTGGGGGTGGTGGGGGAAGGGTCTTTCGCCCGTCTCCGCAGCAACAGGAAGGCTCCGAGGATCACGACGCCCAACGACACCCAGCCGTTGCGGCTCAGACCCAGGAAGCGGAAGGTGGTGTCGGTCCGGATCAGCTCCAGCATGAACCGCATCAGTCCATAGCCGGCGAAATACACCGCGATGAGGCGTCCCCGGAATCGGGGGTGGTGCCGGCCCAGCCAGACGATGAACGCCGACAAGGCGAAGTTCCACAGCGATTCGTAGAGGAAGGTTGGATGGAACGTCTCGGCATCGGGATAGGCCGTCGGCCGGCTCTCGGGGTCTATCTCGAGACCCCAGGGAAGATCAGTGGGCGTGCCGAACAGCTCCTGGTTGAAGTAGTTGCCCCAGCGTCCAAACGCTTGCGCCAGCGGCACCGCCGGAGCGAGTGCATCGAGCAGAGCCGGGAGATCGCCCTTCCAGCGGCGCATGAGCACGATCACCGTGATGGCGCCGGCCGTCAGGCCCCCGAAGAGGGCGAGTCCGCCCTCCCAGATGGCAATCACCTTCCACCATTCGCCTTCGAAGCGGTCGAGATGGGTGGACACGTAGGCGGCACGGGCCCCGAGGAACCCGAACAGCACCATCCTCAGCAGCACCTTCTCGGCCAGCACCGGGTCGCCGCCCGACTGCTCGTAGCGTTTCATGGCCAGCCGCCATCCGAGTGCCACCCCGACGGCGATGATCATGCCGTAGAAGGTGAACCGCACCGGACCGATGTGGAGAGCGTTGCTGGATGGCGAGGGAATGGAGGCGAGCAGTCCGTACATCGGAGGTGACCCTACCTCCGTCGGCGGACAACCACCGGCGATCCCGCGCCGGTGCATGGGGTCGAGAGGCCCGGCACCACCTGTCGGGACACGATCACGGTGGGAGCGGTACCGCTCATCGCTCCCGTTCGGCCAGCACGTCGAACACCGCCGCCGGCTCCAGGCCGCGCTCGCGTATCAGCACCAGCAGGTGGTAGGTCAGGTCGGCCATCTCCTCGGCGAGGCGGTGGTCGTCGGCGACGCCGTTGGCGTGGTCCTTGGCTGCCATCAGCACCTCGGTGGCCTCCTCGACCACCTTGCGGGCGGGAAGGTCGGGCCCCTTCTCGAACAGGGTGGTGGTGTAGCTGCCTACGGGGCGGTCGGCGGCGCGTCGGTCGATCACCGACCACAGCCGTTCGAGCCGGGCGAACCCGGCGTCGACCGGCTCGGCCCAGCAGGTGTCGGATCCGGTGTGACAGGTGGGCCCGGCCGGACGGGCGAGCACCAGCAGGGCGTCGTCGTCGCAGTCGGAGCGGATCTCCACCAGTCGCAGTACGTTGCCCGACTCCTCGCCCTTCCGCCACAGCCGCTGCCGGGAGCGCGACCAGAAGTGGACGAGCCCGGTCTCCTCGGTGAGGCGGCGGGCCTCGGCGTTCATCCAGGCCAGCATGAGGACCCGACGGGTGTCGACATCCTGGACGATGGCCGGAATCAGGTTTTCGCTCACAACGTCCTCCGCACCTGCAACCCGGCCTCTTCCATCACCTGTTTGACCCGGTCGATCTCGATCTCGCGGCGGTGGAAGATCGAGGCGGCCAGCACGGCCGAGGCGCCGCCCTCGGTGACAGCTTCCACCATGTGGCGTTCCTCGCCGGCTCCGCCCGAGGCGATGACGGGCACTTCGACGGCGTCGCTGATGGCCCGGGTGAGGGGCAGGTCGAAGCCGACCTTGGTGCCGTCGCGGTCCATCGACGTCAGCAGGATCTCGCCGGCGCCGAGTGCGGTGCCCTGCCGGGCCCAGTCGACGGCGTCGATACCGGTGGGCTCGCGCCCGCCCTTTACCACCACCTCAAACCAGCTGGAGCCATCAGAGCGACTCCGCGCCTTGGCGTCGATCGCCAGCACCACACACTGGCGGCCGAAGCGGCGGGCACAGCGGGCGATGAGGTCGGGGTCGACCACGGCGGCGGTGTTGACGCTCACCTTGTCGGCACCCGCCCGCAGCACCGCTTTCATGTCGTCGGGTTTACGGACTCCACCGCCCACGGTGAGGGGGATGAACACGTTCTGGGCGGTGCGGCGCACCACGTCGAGCAACGTTCCCCGGCCCTCGGGGGCGGCCGAGATGTCGAGATAACAAATCTCGTCGGCGCCCTCGGTGGCGTAGCGGGAGGCCAGTTCCACCGGGTCGCCCTCATCGGTGAGATTGACGAAGTTGACGCCCTTGACCACCCGTCCGTTGGCGACATCCAGGCAGGGGATCACCCTCACCCGCACCGTCACGGCGCCACCGCCGGCTGGCGGCATTCGGCCACGAAGTTGGCGAGTATGCGCAGGCCCGTGTCTCCGGATCGCTCGGGGTGGAACTGGGTGCCGCTGACCCGACCGGAGCGCACGGCGGCCGTGAAAGGCTCGTCGTAGCTGGAGCGCCCGATCACTGTGCCCGGGTCATTGGGGACCGGGGCGTAGGAGTGGACGAAGTACACGATCGGCTCGGGGCCGAGACCCTCGAAGAGCGGGTCGTCCCCCACCAACTCCAGTGCGTTCCAGCCGATGTGGGGGAGATGGGGGGCGTTACGCAGTCGGCGCACTTCGCCTCCGATCAGGCCCAGGCAGCGGGCCCCGTCCTCCTCGCTCGACTCGAACAGCACCTGCATGCCGACACAGATCCCGAACAGTGGGACGTCGAGGTTCCCCAGCGGCTCCTCGAACCCGGCCACCCGGATCCCTTCCATCACCGAGGCGGTGGCTCCCACCCCGGGAAGCACGACCCCATCGACACCGACCAGGGCGTCGGGGGTTTCGGCCACGATCACCTCGGCGCCGGCCCGTTCCAGGCCCTGGCCGATCGACACCAGGTTGCCGGCACCGTGGTCGACCATGGCGATCTTCACAGCACGCCCTTGGTGGACGCCACCCCGCTCCGGCGGGGGTCGACACTCACGGCGGCCCGCATGGCGCGTGCCAATGCCTTGAAGGCCGCTTCGGCGACATGGTGGTCGTTGACTCCCACCGCGGTCAGATGGAGCGTGATCCCGGCGGTGCGGGTGAACGCCTCGAGGGCGTGGGCGATGTTCTGGGTGGCGAGGTTGCCGAGCATCGGCTGGCGGAACGGCAGGTCGAACACCGAGTACGGCCGCCCCGAGATGTCGACCACGGCGGTGGCCCTGGCTTCGTCCATGGGGACGGTGGCATCGCCGAAGCGGCTGATGCCGGATCGATCGCCGAGGGCGGTGGCGAAGGCCTCGCCCAGCACCAGGGCGGTGTCCTCGACGGTGTGATGGTCGTCGATGTGGATGTCGCCGGTGGTGGCGATCGCCAGGTCGAACATGCCGTGGTGGCCGAAGCTGGTGAGCAGGTGGTCGTAGAACCCCACCCCGGTGCTCACCGAGGTGGTGCCGGTGCCGTCGAGGTCGAGGGTGATCTCGACGGACGTCTCCTTGGTGGTGCGGGTCACCGTGGCGGTTCTGGTCATGGCTGGTCCTCTTGCAGTCTGATCTGGGCCGCCAGCCGGTGGGCGGTGAGCCCTTCGGCGGTGGCGAGGGTGGCGATGGTATCGACGATGCGGCCCAGTCCTTCCCGGGTGATGCGTTGTTCCTGGCGCCACGATCCGAAGTCCTCGGTGGACAGCGGTCCGCAGGCGGCTGCCAGCCCGCCGGTGGGCAGCACGTGGTTGGCCCCGGTGGCGTAGTCGCCGGCCGACTCCGGTGAGAACCGCCCGATGTACACCGACCCGGCTGCGGTCACCCGCAAGGCGTCGGCTTCGGGGTCGGCGGTCATGATGGTGACGTGCTCGCCGGCGTAGTCGTTGGCGAAGGCGATGCCGGCCTCGCGGTCGGGCACCACCACCGCCCAGCCGTGATCCTCGAGGGCCTGTTCGAGGATCTCGGATCGTTCCAGGGTCGGCAACAGGGTGACGAGTTCCGCTTCGACCCGGTCGGGCAGGGTTGGGTCGGTGGTGACCAGCACGGCGGGGGAGTCGGGGCCGTGTTCGGCCTGACACAACAGGTCGACCGCCACCAGTCGTGCCTCCGAGGTCTCGTCGGCCAGCACCAGCACCTCGGAAGGCCCGGCGGGGAGGTCGATCGAGCACACCCCGAACACCGCCAGCTTGGCGGCTGTGACCCAGGCGCTTCCCGGCCCCACGATCTTCTCGACCGGGTGGATCGACTCGGTGCCGTGTGCCAGTGCCGCGATCGCCTGGGCGCCGCCCATGATCCACAGCTCGTCGACACCGGCCACATGGCAGGCGGCCAGGGTGGCCGGGTTGACGGTGCCGTCGGCGGCGGACGGCGAGGCCACCACCACTTCGGCCACCCCCGCCACCCTGGCGGGGATGGCGGTCATGATCACAGTGGAGGGATAGGCGGCTTTGCCTCCCGGCACGTAGGCACCCACCCGGCGCAGCGGCGTCCACCGCCGGGTGATCTCGACTCCTTCGACCGTCGTCACCACCAGATCGGTGGGCAGCTGGGCCCGGTGGTAGGCATCGACGTTGGCAGCCGCCGCCTCGAGGGCTGCGATCACCCCGGGCCCGACCTCGTCGACCGCCGCCAGCATCTCGTCGCGTCCGACCCGGCGGAACCCGCCGCCGAAGCGGGCGGCATACTCGGAAAGGGCGATGTCGCCGCGTTCAGCGACGTCGTCGCACACCGCCATCGCCCCGTCCCGAACCGCCTTGTCGGGAACCGCACCCCGACGCAACAGCGCGTTCCGCTCGCCCGAGGTCAGTTGGTCCAACTCGATTCGTCTCAGTCTCATTTGCTCAACCTTTGACTGTTGGAAACCACTCGCTGATCGGTGGCCGCAATCGCGCGTGCGGCAGCCCAGGCCGACCAGGAGTTCCGCCGCCAGGCGGAACTACGACCCGCCGCTTGCGGCGGGCGGCGTCTGTTCGGGCCCCCGTTCCAGAGGCCCAACCCGTCTTCGAGGTTGGCCCGAAGTCGGCCTGTCAAAGTAACTGCTCTATGGGCAGGACGAGAATCCCCTTACCCCCGGCTGCTTCCAGCTTGGGCAGCAGCTCCCACAGGGCCTCGGCCTCGACCACCGAGTGCACGGCCACCCACCCGTCCTCGGCCAGCGGCACCACGGTGGGGGCCTCGAGTCCCGGGATGAGCCCGGCGATGCTCTCGACGGCGTCGGAGGGGGCGTTGAGCAGCAGATAGCGTTTGCGGCGACCGGCGGTGACGGCCCGGATGGCGGTGGTTACCTGTCGCACTTTCTCGTCGTCAGCGGCGGTCGCCTTGCTGACCAGGATTGCCTGGGAATCGACCACCGTGCCCACCGCCCGCAGGCCGTTGACCCGCAGCGTCGATCCGGTGGAGACGAGGTCGACGATGGCGTCGGCGACGCCGATCTTGGTGGCGACCTCGACCGACCCACGCAGGGCGACCACGTCGACGTGGATGGTGCGGGCGGCGAAGAAGGCGGCGGTCGCCCGGGGATGGGCGGTGGCGACCCGTAGGCCACCGAACTCGTCGATCGTCTCGATCGGGGAGTCGACCGGGACGGCCGCCACCAGACGGCAGTGGCCGAAGCCCAGCTCGCTGAGGGTCTGCAGACCGTTGCCGTGTTCGGCGACCAGGTCGACTCCGGTGATGCCGACGTGGGCGACGCCGTCTGACACCAGCTCGGGGATGTCCTCGGTCCGTACGAACAGCAGTTCCATGTCGACGTTGCGGACCGGCACCGACAGGGCCCGTTCGGTCACCTCGAAGGAGAGCCCGGCGTCTCTGAGTAGCTGGACGGATGGGTCTTTGAGGCGCCCCTTGTTGGGGACGGCCAGCGAGAAGGTCATGGGTTCTCCCGGTCGAGGGCCCGGCGGTAGCCGCCGGTGCCGTGTGTGAGCCACTGGTTGATGCGGGTGACGGTGGCGGTCGAGGCACCGGTCCGTTCGGCGATCTCCCGGTAGGGGATCCCCTGGTCGAGCAGGCGGACCACCGACCACCGTTGGCCGAGATCCTCCAGCTCCTTGCGGGTGCACAGGTCGCGGAAGAAGTCGGCGGCGTCGTCGAACGACTGGAGGCGAAGGATTGCCTCGAGCAGCGCTTTGGTGTCGTCGGTCAGCCAGTCGGTGTCGGTCATGTCGCTCGTATCCGTCGGATTCAGCGTGCTAGTGTTTTAGCACGTTAACACAGTGACACAGACTGGAAACCCATGCTTCAGATCATTCCCGCCGTGGACGTCCTCGATGGCCGAGTCGTCCGGCTCATGCACGGCGACTACGACCGGGTCACCGTGTACGCCGACGATCCGGTGGCTCAGGCCCGCAGCTGGATCGAGCAGGGCGCAGCTCTGGTGCATGTGGTGGACCTGGCCGGCGCCAAATCGGGTGAGCCCGACGTGGCGCTGTGGGCTTCCCTCGCCGCCGCCGGGGTGACCTTCCAGGTGGGAGGAGGCATTCGCACCGCCGACCTCGCCCGCCGTGCCCTCGACGCCGGCGCCGCCCGGGTGGTGATGGGCACCGCCGCCGTATGGGAACCGGAGATCCTGGCGCAGGTGGGAGTCCCGGGGGCGGTCGTTGCGGCCGTCGATGTCAAGGGTGACCGGGCCACCGGAGCGGGATGGCTCGACGAGGGCCGCGCTCTGCCCGACGTGCTCGATGGTCTGGCGGCGGTCGGATGCGAACGGATGCTCGTCACCGGGATCGGCCGCGACGGCACCATGGAGGGCCCCGAGATCGATCTGCTCCGATCCGTCATCGAGGATGGTCGCTTCGCCGTCATCGCCAGCGGCGGCGTGGGGACGCTCGAGGACATCGCCGCCGTCGACGCCCTGGGATGTGAGGGTGTGATCGTGGGGAGGGCGCTCTACGAGCGGCGGTTCACGGTCGGCGAGGCGCTGCATGGGTCCGGATGGGCGATCGGGACCTGACCTGCTCGTTTCAACAGTTTGCCCGCCTCCGAGCCCGGTGCTCGAGTGTGCTCAGTGGGAGCAACGTGGTCACTGTGTACGCCATCAGGAGCAGGTTTGTGTGGTCATGGCCCGCCCATCCGGAGGCGACGATCCCGCCGGTCCACACCAGTGCGCCGGCGATCTGGGCAGCTCCCAGGAGTCGCCCGCGCGATCTGAGTTCGCGCGATATCTCGCCGGGCTCTCCGAAGGCGGTGATCGTGGAGGCGAACGCCTGCTCGGCCGTCTCGCCCTGAGCCATGCGCTCCTCGATCTGCGCCAGGAGGTGGTCGGTGATCTCGTCCATGTGGGGGGCGAGGGCAGGGATTCGTCGTGTCACCCGCTCGGCCCAGTCGCTGACTGCGTTCTCGTGATCAAACACCTTGTGCTCCGGTGGCAGGCGACGGCAGTAGTCCGAGTACGGCGGCGATCGAGTGGATGTGGTCCCGGTGCTGAGTCAGCGATCGACGGCCCTTCGGGGTGATCCGGTAGTAGCGGCGACGACGCCCCGTTGGGCCGATGCCGTCGTAGCCGGAGATCAACCCGCCCTGCTCGAGCCGGTGCAGCAGCGGGTACATCATTCCTTCCTTCCAGTCCAGCTGGCCGTTCGAGCGGTCGCGGATCTTTTGGAGGAGTTCATAGCCGTAGCTGTCGCCATCGGCCAGAACCGACAACACGATCGGCGTGGCGGAGGCGGCTACCAGTTCCTTCGAAGGCTTCATACGGCCACTATACATAGAGGTGCGAGGTATGGCAAGCCGGGGATCAGGTCATCGAGCTGGCTGCATGGGTTGCGCAGGCTTGTAACGGCGAGGAGGGCTTCGTCTCCGATGGCCAGGATGGCACCCGTGGGCAGGCCCAACAGGTCGATGCCAGTGGTGGTGATGTTCTCGCCAATGGCCCCCGGTAGAACCTCGAAGCCCGCGAGGGCCAGCTCGTCGAACAGCTCGGCACCGATGAGGTGAACCTGGCGGAGGTTCGGCTGGTTGGGGTCCTTGGCAACCCTCGCCCGATGCTTGACGAGCGCACCGCTGTGGGCGTCGCCGACGGGCCCGGGGCCGGCCACCATGGTGAGCGAGGCCACCTGCTCCTTCGACAGTGAGTGAGTGCCGACAGGTGCAGGGCCGTGGCTTCGGCCCTCATGAGACGCAGAACTCGTTGCCCTCGGGATCGGCCATCGTCACCCAGGTGTGCTCGCCCTGGCGTCCGTCGTAGAGGAAGGCCGCCCCGATCCCCTCGAGCCGGGCCCGTTCGGCCGCCAGCGACTCGCCGCCCACCCGAATGTCGAGGTGGACCCGGTTCTTCGCCGTCTTCGGCTCCGGGACCGTCTCGAAGTAGATACGTCGATGAGCACCGGCGATCTCGGCGCCGATGGCGGCGCCCTCCTTCCAGACCAGCGCTCCCCGGTGTCGGATGGTGTCCGACTCCGAGGCGCGGCCCTGCTCGATCATCGACGTGATGAAGTCCTCGTCCTGTGGCTCCACGTTCCAGCCCAGCGCCTCCGCCCAGAAGTCGGCGAGCACGTGCGGTTGGCTGCAGTCGAAGGTGACCTGGAAGTCGAATGGAATGGGTGCTCTCCTCGTTGACTCCCGACGCTAGTGCCGTGTCCTGCAACGTTCGGCGGGTCGACTGACCGCGAACTCTGTGGGAGCGTTCCAAGCCTTCTGGCGTGTCCGCCGTGAGGTTTGCCCGCAGGGCGGGTAGCCTCGGCCGATCCGCCGCCAGTGAGGAACCATGGACTTCACCTATCCGGAGTCAGCCGAGCAGATTCGCGCCGAGGTCAGGGCGTGGCTGGGTGACAACCTGCCCGCCGGATGGGAGGGAACCGGCCGTCTGGATCCCTTCGAGCTGGCCGACTTCACCACCGAGTGGCGCCGGAAGCTGGCAGCCGGTGGGTGGATCGGGCTGGAATGGCCGGTCGAGTACGGCGGTCGGGGACTCGGACCGATCGAGGCGATCGTGGTGCACGAGGAACTGGCCGGCGCCGGCGTACCGGCGGGCGGTCCCAATGACGCCTTCTCGATCGGGATGCTCGGCAACACCCTGCTCAAGCTCGGCACCGAGGAGCAGAAGCAGTACTTCATTCCCCGGCTGCTCTCGGGCGAGCACGCGTGGTGTCAGGGCTACTCCGAACCCGACGCCGGGTCGGATCTCGCCGGAGTGAAGACCAGGGCGGTGCTCGACGGCGACGAGTGGATCATCAACGGTCAGAAGATCTGGACCTCGGCGGGCCATCTCGCCAACTGGATCTTCGTGCTGGCGCGCACCGACCCCGACGCCCCCAAACACAAGGGCATCACCTTCATCCTGTGCCCGATGGATCAGCCGGGTATCGAGGTCCGTCCGATCGGGATGATCTCGGGCGAGAGCGAGTTCAACGAGGTGTTCTTCACCGACGCCCGCGCTCCCAGGGGCCACGTCATCGGCCAGGTCAACGATGGCTGGCGGGTGGCGATGGCGTTGCTCGGGTTCGAGCGTGGCAAGGACGCCGCCACCGCTTCGATCGGGTTCCGCAACGAGCTCGACCGGTTGTTCGCCTATGCCCGGGAGTTGGGCGTGGCCGACGACCCCGAGATCCGGGACCGCCTGGTGCGGGCTCACGAGAAGGTCGAGATCATGCGGTTCATGGGTTATTCGGCCCTCACCCGCTTCGCCAAGGGGCAGGATCCCGGCCCCGACGCCGCCATCACCAAGGTGTGGTGGAGTGATTACCACCGCCAGGTGACCGAGCTGGCCATGGACATCATGGGTGTGGCCGGGCTCGTCTGCGAAGGGCGGAAGCCTTCGTCGGCGTTCCGCTCCGACGACTTCAACGCCCCCAACTCGACCGCCAGTTGGCAGACGGTGTTTCTCAACGCCCGGGCCGGCACGATCTACGCCGGAACCAACCAGATCCAGCGCAACATCATCGGTGAAATGATGCTGGGTCTGCCCAAGGAGCCTGTCGGCGCCCGGTGACGCTGTTCGACCCGAAGCCCGGGGGCCGACCGCGGGTTTCACCCAGCGGTCGGGCGATCGGTTCCCCGGGTCTGGTGCCAGCGTTGCACGGCCTTCTCGATCTGGGCCCAGGTGACGGTGGTGGCGCTGCGGTCGGCGCGCAGGGCGTCGAGGGCCGACTCCCGGAGGACGCCTTCGATGTCGGCGAAGCTCATGGTGTCGGTGGCGTTGGCCAGGCGATCGAGGTCCACGTCGTCGGCGAACGGGACGTCGGAGATGTCGAGCAGCGCCCGCCGCGACTCCGCCGGCGGGAGTCCCAACTCGATCTGGATCTCGAAGCGTCCGGCTCTCAACAGCGCAGAGTCGATCAGGTCGCGGCGGTTGGTGGCGGCGATCACCGACACGTCGCCCCGGGCGCCGACTCCGTCGATCTCGGTGAGCAACGCCGCCACCACCGAATCGGTGACCGAGTTGGTCGAGCGTCCCCGCACCGGAGCGAGCGCATCGAACTCGTCGAAGAAGATGATCGACGGCGCCGCCGCCCGGGCCCGGGCGAACACCTCGCGCACACCCCGTTCGGACTCGCCCACGTACTTGTCCAACAGCTCGGCGCCTTTGACCGAGAAGAACGCCGCCCCCGCCTCGTGGGCGAGGGCGCGGACCACGAAGGTCTTCCCGGTTCCGGGAGGTCCGTACAGCAGCACACCACGGGGCGGGTCGATTCCCATCGAACGGAGACGGGTGGGGTCGCTCACCGGCCAGATCACCGCCTCGGTGAGGCGCTGCTTCACCTCGACCAGGTTGGCGACCTTGTCGAAGCCGAATGAGGGCATCTCGCCCAGCGACATCGAGCCCAGGGAAGGCTGCGTCTCGGAGACGGCGGAGAGGATGTCGGCGGTGGTGAGCTTCGCCTCGGTGCGCGCCACCCGGGCGGAGGCGTGGATGACGGCGGCCACCACATCGGCGCCCGAGAACCCGGCCGACCGGTTGGCCAGCTGGTCGTGATCGATCGACTCGGTGGGGACCCGGGCCAGTGCCGACTCGAACAACAGCTTGCGCCGGGTGTGGTCCGGGGGTGGGATCACGATCGAGCGGGGG
>JBHJOH010000057.1:0-9165 GCA_050329955.1 Acidimicrobiia bacterium
CGCTCCGGGGCGGTGGCTGCGTACGGATGACCGACCGCTGGTGGGGTCCCTCCGTCGCGTGGCTGAGGGCGCCTCCCGGAGCGCGTGGTAGGTGGTCGCGCGGGCTTTCGACCCCCCCTTATCTGAGTGGGCGCGGCGTGGCAAGGGTGTTGTGGGTTGTGTTTGGTTGGGTGGGTGTGTCGGTGTCCGGCCTTAGCTGGGTGCTCGAACCAGGGCGGTTCGGCGACATGATGTGAGGGTTGGGTTTCCGACAAGGGGGGTGACGGCTGATCGGTCTACCAAGGTTCGCCGCATGGGTATGCGGGAGACGGGGGGGTCGCAGGATCGAGCCGTCACGGATTTCATCGGTGATGTTCGGATGCGGTGACACACGTCCACGGGTGCGGGCGATGTTCAGGTGATCGGTTGCCAGGCATCATCTCCTAGGTCTCTGAGAATGTGGTGGCTGCGGCGGGCGATCTTGCGAGCGACCGACAGACCGGCCCGGGAAGCGCCCTGGCGGGCCCGGACCTGCTGGTAGTAGTCGTGGTCGGGTGAGGCCGGTTTCGAGGCGTGCTGGCCGGCTTCGACCAGAGCCCAGCGGAGCACGGGTGATCCTTGCCGGGCCAAGACACCGGGCCGGCGGCGACTGTTGGAGTCGTGGACAGTGATATCGAGACCGGTGAACCGGACAGCTTGTTTGGAGGAAGCGAACCGGCGGGTGTCGCCCAGCTCAGCCCAGATCACAGTCCCGAGCAGGGACCCCACCCCCCACAGTTGCTGCAGAGCGATCGGACCGGGATGGGCCCGGCCAAAGTCACGGAGGTGGTCACCAATCACGACTATCCGCTGTTCGTAGTGTTCGACCAGGCTCATTGACTCATCGATGAGGATCCGGCCCGCCGGAGACAGGTCCGCAGCTGCGAGACGCTCGAGCCGGTCGCCGGCGGTCAGGTTCACAGCTGGGGCGCCCTGTTGGAACAGTTGAGCATGGACTCGCTGCATCCACGTCTTGCGACTGGTTCCCAACGACCGATACAGGCGGGCCATCACCCGGGTATCGGTCACGAACCCCGGCGGGATCCACGACTCGGGAACGGCGTCCTCGACCGCCAACAGCCGCAGATGCGCAGCGTCGGCCCGGTCGGTCTTGGCCCGCTTCTTCCTACTCTTCAACATGGCCGTGTCAGCCGGTTCTGCCATCAACGCCACAAACCCTCGAGCCTGGACCTCCTCGGCGACATACCGCCAACCCGTGCAGCCCTCGAACACGAACGTGGCATCGGCCCCAGCCGGGAACTGGTCCAAGAAACCAGCCAGGTCAGCCCGGGTGCCACCGATCCGGAACCGGGTCAGCTCCCCAGTGTCGGTATCCATCCATTCCCCAGTGTTCTGCGTACGGTGAAGATCGAACGCTCCTACGATGGCCATCAGAGACCTCCTCTCGAGTTCCGGCCCACACCACGGAGCCACTACGCACAAGCATCGTTGTGCACGAACCGCAGGGGAGGTCTCCACTCATCACATCTACCCCACTCGTTCCTCACGGGGACCCCTTCCCCCACTCCGTGGGGGACAAAGCTCCCGACCCCACGCTGTGGGGACAAAGCTACTGGCTCGTGGCGCAGACGGGGATCGGGCGACGGAGATGCTCTCGCCGACCCGCTCAACCTCGATGAGGTGGTCTCCGGCGACGTAATGTGGCATCCATGAGAACACCGCCCAGGGTCATGCCGGCCCTCATCACACCGTTCGACAAGCGGGGAGACATCGACCTCACCGCCCACCGCCACAACCTGGCGGCCCTGGCGGGGCACGGCATCGAAGGTTTCCTGATCGCTGGATCCACCGGCGAGGGATCCACCATCGAACCGGGCGAGCGAGCCACCCTCCTCACCGAACTGTGGGCCACCCTGGGCGCCAAGCCCTTCGCCATGGTCGGCATCTGGGCCGAGTCGGTACGGATGGCCCTGACCCAGGTCGGCGAGTCGGCCGACGCCGGGGCCGACGCCGTGTTGGTGGTGACGCCCACCACCTTCGCCCGACGGACCACCGCCGCCCAGGAGGCGTACTTCACGGCCGTTGCGGATGCATCCCCCATCCCGGTGCTGCTGTACTCGGTGCCGCCGAACGCCGGTTACGCCCTCGCCGAGGACGTGACATCTCGGCTGGCCATCCACCCCAACATCGTTGGCATGAAGGACTCGGGCGGAGACGCCGTGAGGATCCAGCGCATCCTGACGGCGGCACCGGAGGACTTCATCCTCTTCAACGGCGCCACCGCCAGTCTCAGCCTCGCCATGGCGGCGGGCGCCTACGGGGCCATCACCGCATCGGCCAACTACATGCCCAGGCCCATCCTCGAAATGGTGGCGACCGCCCGGCGCTCCACCGCCAAAAGCCTCGCCCTCCAGGGCCGGCTCACCGCCGTGAGTTCCGTCGTAGAGTCGCCCGGGATCCCCGGTGTCAAGGCGGCCGCCAGTGGCGCCGGGCTGCAAGCCGGGCTCCCCCGGGCACCGTTGGCGGCGGTCGACAGGAAGACTGCAACGAGAGTGCTCGAAGCCGCCGGCAGGATTTGACCGCAAGCTCAAAAAACAAGGCTCGCTGCTAGCCTCATCCACACTCGATCAATACAAGGGAGAACCCATGGGATACAAGTTCCTGAGCGAGGACTGGGCAACCGCCGTCACCGCCGCCCTCAACGCCCACCCCGGTTTCAAGGGCTCGATCGCCAATGCCGACCTCGGGCTCCAGTTCGATGTCAGCGACGCACCCGACGGTGCCGTCTCGTACTACATGAAGGCGGCGGGTGGGAGCGCACGGCTCTCTCTGGGGACCGTGGAAGACGCCGACGTGACGGTCGGCCAGACCTACGAAACCGCCACCGCCATCTCGAAGGGCGAGCTGAACACCCAGACAGCCTTCATGACCGGCAAGCTCAAGGTGGCAGGCAACCTCGCCAAGCTGATGATGCACCAGGCTGCCATCTCGCAATGGCAGTCGGCTACCCAGGACATCGAAGTCGAGTACTGAGCCGCGACGCAGAACGCCGAACGCGAAACGCCGGACGCCAGAACCCTCCGGGGTCACGGCGTTCGGCGTTTCGCGTGGGGGCGACACGCGGGCGGACAGCGGCGGACAGCGGCGGACATTCAAGTTCTACGCCCGCGGATGCCGATGGCATGAGTGGCACGCTACGAGAGGTCACCACATGAGCACCGTCGAACGCATCACTCCGATCATCGCCCGCATGGTGATGGTTGTGGGCATCCTGACCGGCCTCGGTTCGGTGGCGGTTGCCGGCATCGTGGGTGAGCCCAGGCTGCTGTTGTTCACCGGTATCGCCTTCCTGTCGGCGGTCTATGGACGCCAGGTCGCCCGAAGAGAGCCCGGAGTCCCCATCTCCTCGGCGTCCGCCCCCACCACCGGGGTACACCCGATGGCGGCCTGAACCGTCCAACCAACCAGGTCCGAAACGAAGAGAGCCCCGGCCGGTCGGCCGGGGCTCTCTTTTGTTCAGAGCGTTGAGCTCACTTCTTCTTGGCACCCGACACGGCGTCCTTGAGACCCTGACCGGGCTTGAAGGCGGGAACCTTGGCAGCCTTGATCTTGATGGGCTCGCCGGTCTGCGGGTTACGGGCGGTACGGGCGGCGCGCTTGCGGACCTCGAAGCTTCCGAAGCCGGTGATCGCCACACGATCGCCCTTCTTCAGCGCCTTGGTGATCGAGTCGAGGACGGCGTCGACGTTCTTCTGAGCATCGGCCTTGCTTCCGCCCGTGCTGGCAGCAACTGCCTCGACGAGTTCTGACTTGTTCATGAGAGCCCCCAGGATTGGCGATGGGTTGGTAATGACACATTTGTAATTTACCGGACACCTGCCGGAAATACCAGTGGGCGATTCAGAGCGGGCTCAGATGAGGCCCGCCTCCCTCACCATGTCCCGCTCGGCGGCCAGCTCGGCGCCGGTGGCGTTGATCTTCGCCTGGGCGTAGTCGTTGATGTCGAGGCCCTGGACGATCTGGTACTCGCCGCCGCTGCACACCGTGGGGAACGACCCGATGACACCTTCGGGGATGCCGTAGGAGCCATCGCTCGGCACCGACATGCTCACCCAGTCACCGTCCGGCGTTCCCAGCACCCAGTCGTGCACGTGATCGATGGCGGCGTTGGCCGCCGAGGCGGCCGAGCTTGCACCACGGGCCTTGATCACTGCGGTGCCACGCTCGGCAACCGTAGGGATGAAGGTCTTGTCCATCCACTCGTGATCACCCACCGCCTCGTAGGCGTTGCCGCCATCGACCTCGCAGTGGTACAGGTCGGGATACTGGCTGCTCGAGTGGTTGCCCCAGATGGTCATCTTCTTGATCGAGGAGACCTGAACCTCGAGCTTGTTGGCCAGCTGCGACTTGGCCCGGTTGTGATCGAGTCGCGTCATGGCGGTGAACTGGCGGGGGTCGATGTCGGGGGCGTTGCTCATGGCGATGAGGGCGTTGGTGTTGGCCGGGTTACCGACCACCAGGACCTTGATATCGCGGGAAGCAACGGCGTTGATTGCCTTGCCCTGCGGAGCGAAGATCCCACCGTTGGCGCCGAGCAGATCGGCCCGGGTCATCTCGGCCTTGCGGGGCATGGCGCCCACCAGCAGGGCCACATCGGCGTCGGCGAAGGCCACCATGGGGTCGTCGGTCTTGACCATGCCGTGCAGCAACGGGAATGCGCAGTCCTCGAGCTCCATCGCCACACCGTCGAGTGCACCCAGGGCGGGGGTGATCTCGAGCATCTGCAGGATGACCGGCTGGTCGGGTCCGAGCAGGCTGCCCGAGGCGATCCGGAAGAGGAGGCTGTATCCGATCTGACCGGCAGCACCGGTCACAACAACACGCTTTGGAGATGTCATGCCGGGCAGCGTAGTCGGCCGGCCCCCGGGGCCTGCCACCTCCGTACCCAGGCTTGCAGACCGCCCATTCGGCGGACTACAACCCTGGGGTACGCGTCGGGTAGGCGTCGATCAGTTGCCGGTGCCGGACCGGTGGTGAGCGGCGACCTGAGCGGCGTCGAGCGACACGTTGTACACGGCCACCTCGTCGATCCGACCGTCGAAATAGAACTTGTCACCGGCGGCATCGCCGCGATCGTGATAGCGCCCATCGTCGTTCTGGCCTCCGATCCCGATGTCCCCACCATGGCCGAACAGCCGGCCGACTCCCCCGGCCTGGGCCACCTGAACACCATCGACATAGAGCGTGAAGGTACCGGACGGCTGGTCCATCACCGCCACCACGTGATAGGTGGTGTTGACCGCCACCGGCGTCGACACGAACACGTTCCCCGCCCAAGGGGTGGTTCCGTCACCGTTGTTGGTGGTGTTCCACGCCCCGGCGTACAGACGGCCGTTGAAGACGTAGGTCGACAGACCGCGGGCGGTGGACCCCTCTTCGAACAGCACACCCCGATTGGTCACGTTGTCGGCCCGGAACCACAACTCGATCGTGCGCCGCTCGAACGGACCTCCCGTGTTGATCAGTGCCGTGTCCGGGACCGCCACCAGGTCGTCCACACCGTCGAAGTCCACCGAGTTGTCGCCTCCGGCGATCAGCGTGCCGGCACCGAGGGCGGGTGAGCCCTGATAACTGGCACTGGCGAGGCCCTTCACATCCAGGGCGGTTCCGCCGATATCAGACAGACGCCAGTAGGCGATGGCGCCATCGGCCTCCACCAGCCCCGGATAGGTCGATGCCTGCAACGCCGCGATCGTGAACGAGAACGCGGTCGTCACAGTCGAGAGGTTGTCGGCGACCGACACCACCACGTTCGACGTCCCCACCATGGTCGGTGAACCGGTGATCCGACCGGTGGAAGAGATGTTCAGACCGGCCGGCAGTCCCGTCGCCGAGAACGTGAGAGGGTCCCCGTCGGCGTCGGTCGCCACGATCTGCAGGTCGACCGCACTACCCACCGTCCCGTTCTGAGCGCCCGGGTTGGTCACCACGGGGGGAACCCCGGCACCCACCCCGGCGATTCCCGAGACGTTGCCGAACACGTCCACCGCCTGCACCCCATAGGTGTCACCGGCGGCGAAGTTGACGTCGAGCACCGAGTCGAGCCTGCTGGCGGTGAGCAACGTGCCACGGCGGTAGATGTTGTAGTGCGACACCGACGTGTCGTCGGTCGACTTGTTCCAGCGGACGATGGCGTCACCGGCATTGTTGATGGTGACCGTCACGCCCGCCGGGGCAGTCGGCTTGTTCGACTCGCTGGTGATCGCCGGTGGGGTCAGCGACGGTGCCACCGGCGGGCCCTGACCTGCCTGGTCGCAGAACCGGACGATGCCGTTGTTGTAGACGTCACCCAAAGCGACCCTGTTGAGGTCGCCTCCCGCCCACAGGCAACCGTCGGGAGCGCCATGCAGCGCCCATCCTCCGGAGGAGCCGCGGATGTCGGGGCGCCACTCATCCAGATAGTCTCCGGTGACGGCATCGAATGCCTGGAGGCCGCGAATGGGGTTGGAGGGTGTGGTGTGGACGATCGGCTGCGCCTGCGCCTGGGTCAGAGTTGTCACCGAAAGCGCAATTTCTCGGAACGCGCCCCAGCAGTGGCAAGCGGCATAGACCCTGGTCCCGTCGGCCGACACGCCGAGGGCCTGATAGTCACCCCCGATGTTGGCGTACCCGAGGTTGGAGGAGTACCCCGAGAACCATCGGCGGATCTCCTGGCGGGTGTTGATGTCGAGCATCTTCACCTCGTGCTGGGTGCCCGCCAGCCACAAACGGCCGCCGGCGATGGCGATGTCGAAATAGTTGTCCTGGGTCGGGGTCGTGTTGATGGGGACCACCAGTCCGGTCACGATCTGTCCGTTGCTGATCGTGACCGTTGACAGGTTCTTCTCTGCGGTGCTGCCGTTGGTGGAGTTGTAGTCACCAACGAAGTGCACCCGACCGCGCGAAGTGTCCTCAACGATCCCCCACACCCCACCCCCGGACACCACCGGACGCCACGAAGTGTCGGGCGTCCCATTGGCGAGGCTGACCCGGGCGACCTTCCACACGTACACCCGGGAGGTGCGGGTCGGGCCGGTGATGTAGTTGAACGACCCGCCGAGATAGAGGTGATTGGCTCCCGCCACGATCTCGCGCACCACGCCCGGATTGGGACTACCCGGTGGAGGATCGACCGAGACCACGAAGTCGTTCTGGATCCGACCGGTGGCTGGGTCCAGCGACACGAAACCCCGAGTGTCGGGGGCTCCATTGACGCTGGTGAACTCTCCGCCCACGAACAGGCGGGTGCCGTCGGGCGAGGCTTCGAGGGCGTGCACCAGGCCGTTGAACGAAGGACGCCACCAGTCGATCCATCGTCCGGTGGTGGCATCGAAGGCAGCGATGAACGACTGGTTGAAGGCGGGGCGATCGCGTCGCTCGACCACGTTGAGGAACTTGCCTCCGACGTAGATGGTGTTGCCGATCTGTTCGATCGCCAACACCTGGGTCGCCATGTTGGTGGCGAACGCCGAACTCAAGCCGGTCACACCCCAGATGGGATCCGGAACCTGCCTGAGCGTCTCGTCGGCGGCGAAGGCCGGCTCGACCCCGCCCGGCGGCACCGTCACCAGCGCCAACACCATGGCCAGCATCACAGAACCGCGACGCACCCACACGCCAAAGACACGCCTGCCCGTCACAAACCCTCCCACCAACCATTCGAAATGCCCAAAGTGGAGTGTATACGACGTTTCGACCGGGTGAAACGGTCAGGCCGGGCGAACGGTCACCCGGCGAGGAAATCGAGAGCGACGTCGAGGTTGGGGGCCGAGTGGGTGATCCAGCCGACCGAGATCACATCGACCCCGGTCGCGGCGATCCCCCTCACGGTCTCGATCGTCACACTCCCCGATGCCTCCGTGATCATGCTGCCCGCCACCCGTGCCACCGCTTCAGCCATGAGCGCCGGCTCCATGTTGTCGAGCAGGACGATGTCTGCGCCCACATCGAGCAGTTCGTCGAGTTCGGCCAGGGACGTGACCTCCACCTCGATCTTCACCGTGTGCCCCACCCGGGCCCTCGCCGCCACCACCGCCGACCGGATCCCGCCCGCCGCCACGATGTGATTGTCCTTGATCATCACGGCGTCGTGCAGCCCGAAGCGGTGGTTGGCGCCCCCGCCCATCCGGACCGCGTACTTCTCGAGAGCCCGCAGGCCCGGCGTCGTCTTCCTGGTGTCGACGATGCGCGCTCCGGTGCCGCTCACCGCATCGACCAGCGCCCTGGTGGCGGTGGCCACGCCGGAAGCACGCCCGAGGATGTTCAGCGCAGTGCGCTCGCCCACCAGTATCGGCCGGGAAGGGCCGCCCAGCTCGGCGAGCACCGTGCCCGCCGAGACCCTGGATCCGTCATCTTCGGTGAGGTGCACCTCTATCTCCGGATCGAGGATCTCGAAAACCCTGGCAGCGACGGGAAGGCCGGCGATCACACCGTCACGGCGGGCCACGATCACGGCGTCGCTCACCGAGTCCGATGCAATGACCGACTCGCTGGTCAGATCGCCGGCCGCCCCCAGGTCCTCGTCGAGTGCGGTCAGGATGAGGGCATCGAAACGGGATGCATCCATCATCGGCCCTCCTCCCGATCGAACAGGGGCTCGACCAGGGTGCGCTGCTGCTGGAAGGGGTCAGGATCCGGATAGTCGGCCCGGTAGTGACCGCCCCGGCTCTCCGAGCGGCGCAGGGCGGCCGCCGAGACGAGACGAGCCACATCGAACGCCACCCGGCCCGGGACCGACTTCCGGAGCGCATCCTCGAGCTCGATCAAGCGACAACGCGCCTCCCAGATGCCGGTACCGGTACGTACCAGACCCACCCGTTCCAACATGATGCGCCGGACCTCCTCGATCTCGGGCACCTCGTCGAGGGGCGTGTCGAACGCCGAGCCGGGGCCCGAGCCGTGGGCCGGGGGGATGGTGGCGTCGTTGGCGATGATGTGGGCAACCCTGGCCCCGAACACCAGTCCCTCGAGCAGAGAGTTCGAAGCCAGCCGGTTGGCCCCGTGCACGCCGGTCGAGGCCACCTCGCCAACCGCCCACAGACCGGGCAGCGAGCTGCGTCCGTCGGCATCGGTGTCGACGCCACCCATGTAGTAGTGGGCGGCGGGCGACACCGGAAGCAGATCGGCGCGGGGATCGAACCCGGACTC
>JBHJOH010000058.1:0-7072 GCA_050329955.1 Acidimicrobiia bacterium
CCCCGCGCTTGCCGAGGAACGGGTTGAGTTCCTCACCCATCTCGATGCCGGGAACGTTCTTGTCGCCTCCGACGTCGAGGGTTCGCACCACCACCGGGCGGTCACCGAACACCTCGAACACCTGGCGGTACGACTCGTACTGCTCGTCCTCGGTGGGGGCGGCACCCTGGTCGATGAACAGGAACTCGGTGCGGAACAGCCCGACCCCTTCGGCGCCGAGGCCGTCGGCCCGGGCGGCGTCGGCCGGGTTGCCGATGTTGGCCACCACCTCGATCTGCACTCCGTCACGGGTCACCGCCGGCTCGGAGGCATGCACCGCCGCCCGAGCCCTCACCGCCTCTTCGGCGGCCTTGCGGTCGAGCAGGGCGGTGAGGGTGGACTCGTCCGGTTCGACCCACACGCTGCCGGCGTGCCCGTCGACGGCGAGGGCGGCGCCGGTGACGACCTCGGCGCCACCAACGCCCACGACAGCCGGAATGCCGAGACCCCGGGCGAGGATGGCGGTGTGGCTGGTGGGGCTCCCCACCTCGGTCACGAACGCCAGCGCCATCCCGGGCGGGATGGTGACCGTCTCGGATGGGCTCAGGTCGTTGGCGACGATGACCACCGGTTCGGTGAGGTTTGAGAACCCCGACTCCCCCAGCCCCAGCAGCTGGCGGATGAGCTGGTTGCCGATGTCACGCACGTCGGCGGCCCGGGCCGAGAAGTAGTCGTCGCCGATGTCCTGGAACTCGGTGGCGAGTCGGTCGGCCACCTGACTCACGGCGGCCTCGGCACAGATGCCGTCGGTGCGCACGGTGGCGATGGCATCACCTGAGAACGACGCGTCCTCCAGGAACATGCGATGGGCTTCGAAGATGTCACCCACCTCCGACCCGGCGCCGGCGGCCGCCTGGTCTTCCAGCACCTCCAGCCGCTTCATCACTCCGGCGATGGCGGACTCGAGACGAACGACCTCACCGTCGACGTCGTCGACCCGCCGGGTGTGGATCTCCGGAAGCACCGCCCGATGCACCAAGGCGGGCCCGATGGCGATCCCAGGAGAGGCCCCGATCCCATGCAGACGAGTGCTCACGATCGACTCCTGGTTTGGGCGTTCTGCGTTCTGCGTTCTGAATCATGGGCACCAGCGGAGGCCCAATGGCCGCTCTGGGCGACTCCCCGATCCGGGCCGGACGGCTGCTCACGAGCGGCTCCTGGTTTGGGCGTTCTGCGTTCTGCGTTCTGCGTTGTGCGTTCCACGTTCTGCCTCATCCCGACACCCGCATCCTCACTCCCCGAAGTTGCTCTCGATCATCCCCACCAGAGTCGCCACCGCCTCGGACTCGTCACGGCCCTCAGCCGCGATCCTGATCTCGTGGCCCTGGGCCACCGCCGCCTTGAAGATCTGAATCAGGCTTTTGGCGTCGGCCACGGCACCATCACGGCTCAGGTTGGTGAGCGTGATGGCACTCTCGAAGGTCTTGGCCGCCTTGACGAAGTTGGATGCCGGGCGAGCGTGAAGGCCCACCTGGTGGTGAACGACGATGGTGGCTTCGGTCATGGATTCCTCCTCAGGGAATGACGAATGACGGTGATCCGGGCCAGAGCCTCGGCCGCCTCGAGACGGGTGACGGCGGCGAGCGGGTCGTCGTGACCCGACACCACCCCACGACCCGACAGCACGGCCAATCCGGAACGAATGTCATCGAGGTGATCCACCACTCGAATCTCCCCGACGATGTCGGCCAGGTCCGACACCCCAGTCTCGAGCTCGACACCTTCGGCGAGCAGCGCCAACAGCGTGGGCGGGAAGGCGTACACGGCCGCCTCAGCCCCGGCCCGCAGCGCCGCCAGCGTCGGCGACACCCGATCGTCGATGTCGACCGACTCCAGGTGCCGGTTGTCGAGTGCGGAGAGGTCGGCTCCGATGGCGGTGAGCGCCGCCCGTTTGGGGCTGCGGCGCACGGCGATCGAACCGAGCCCGGCCGGGCACATGCCCTGGTCGACCAGGCGGGCACCGGCGGCGCGGATCACCCCGACGTCCTCGCGGGCTGATGGGGCGGCGTAGAGCAGCTCGTCGGCCACCTTCTGGGTGCGCCGAGGCTGCATCTTGAGAGCACGATCGACCGACGACCGCATCAGTCGATCGATCATTCCGCTCATTTCAGATCGAGGTCCTGCAGTTTGCGCAGGTGCACGATCATGAGCGACTGGTCGAGATCGACGTCGTCGTAGCTGACCGGCTGTCCCAGCTCCACGTCGCGCCTGAGCACCGCTCCCGGCGCCAGGCCCAACGGAAGCAGCCGCTGCCTGGAGGCCTCGGCGGCAGTCTCGATCATGCCGTACACCGAGAACCCTCCCAGCCCGTCCACCGTCTCGCCCGCCTGCAACGCCCGCTTGGCGTAGGTGACCGTCTCGGCGGTGGGCTGGTTGTCGGTCGCCACGGTGGTGTCACCCTGGATGGCGGCACGGGCGATCGAGATGGGGGTCTCGAGGCTGGTGAGGTGATATGGGCGGTACAACGCCCAGTACGGGCCCTTGCCCATCGACAGGTACTGAAGGTCGCGCACCAGCTTGGGATGTTCGGTGGTGAAGACAACGAAGACACCGGGGGCGATACCGCGTCCGTATTCGACCCGACCGCGAGCCGACAGGATGCCGCCGTCCTCGGCCGGGATGTATACGTCGGCCAAATTCTTGGGGGTGACCTCGGGGCCGTGCATGCCGGGGATGTCGGGGATGAACCCGGCGGCATTGGCGAACGACGTCATCTCGACCATGGTCTTGGTGCCGTCGACGAAGCTGGCCAGCATCTTGGGGTTCATCTGCTGGGCGGCGGCCTGCTCGGCCACCGTGTCGGGGTTGCCGCTGCGATCAAGCGGGTTGTTCTTGCCCTTGCCGGCGCACACCACCTCGAAGCCGAGGCTGACGGCAAAGTCGTACAGCTCCATGGTGGAACCGGGCTCGTCACCGGCGGTGAGGGTGTAGACCACGCCGGCGGCGTTGGCCATGCGCCGCAGCAGCCACCCGATGGTGGCGTCGGTCTCCACGTTCATCTGCAGGACGTGCTTGCGGGCGAGGATCGCCTCGTAGGCGACCCGGGCTCCCACCTCGGGGATGCCGGTGGCCTCGACTGTCACGTCCACCGGGCCCACCCAGGTGGTGGCCGGGTTGGTGGAGGCCACCCGCTTGCCCGAGTCGGTGGCGGCGGTGGCGACGTCGGGGTCGTCGGTCTCGACGATGTCGGAGTCGGCGACACCGGCCGAACGCAGCGAGGCGAGCGCCCTGCCGGGAACGGCGTCAGCCACCACGAAGGCGCGCATGCCGTACATGGTCTCCATCTGGGCGATGAGGCCCTCGCCCATCTGCCCGGCGCCCACCACGCCGATCTTGAGGATCTCACCCCGGGCATGACGGGCTTTCAGTACCGGCAACAACATCAGACACCCCTTGCGACGATGAGGATTACGGTTCCGGCCGTGATCTCGGGGGCCCCGACGGCCGGCAGACTCACATCACCCGGTAGCTCGGGCTCGGTGAGTCCATTGAACTTGACGACGAGATGGCCCAATCCGGCCAGATTGTCGTTGGCCACCGCACCCACCGACAGCACCGGAAATTCGGCCTTGTCGATGTGGACGGTGTCGCCGATCTCGACCGGGGCGGCGAGTTCGGCAGCGGTGGTGATGATGGCGAACTCGTGGAGTTCCTCCGGGGCGTCCGGCCCGAAGAACACGAGGATCCCCTCGGCGGCGAACTCGGCGGCCATCTCGCCGACGCTCGTCACGGTGGTGTGGTACTTGGTTGTCATGGGTGGTTGGGGGCCCGCCCCAGGGCGGGCCCCCGCTCCTTCTCGACTATCTGGTGCTACTCGACGATTTCCATGTCGTTGACCCCCGTGCCCGACACGAAGTTCTCTTCGGTGATGAACCTCATGAGCGGACCCGAAGGGCTGGCGCCATGGACGTCGACGGTGAGCACACCCTTCATCGGGTACACCCCGATGCGGGCGGTGCCGCCACAGTCGATCACCGCGCAGGCGATCTCATCGAACCCGGCCTTCGACTTGAAGCCGTCGAACGGTCGCCCACCGGTGAGGTCGGCGATCCGCTGGGCGACGGGATGAATCCCGCCACCGGTGACCGAGTAGATGAGATCCCTGCCCGGCTTGGGGTCGATGACGAGGCCCTTGCCCCAGCCACGTGCCCCCGGCTTGACGAGCACCTTGCGGTAATCGCCAGATGGCGGCGCCTCGACCGAAGTCAGCTCGGAGGCCGTTTCAGCCACCTCGTCGACTCCGTCGGTCACGGCCTCGGCCGTTTCTTCGGCCTGGGACGCAACGTCCTCGGCCTTGGCCGTAGCCGCCTCGGCGGCTTCGTCGGCCTTCTTCTTGAATCGGTCGAACAACGCCATCTGGCTCCTACCTCCTCTAGGTCACGAACTGGGTCAGCTGTACAGACCGGCGCTGAACACCCAGGCGATGAGCACGGCCAACGGGCCTGTCACCATCCGGCTGAACAGCACGGCCGGAACGCCGACCTCCACAGTCTCGGGCTCCGCCTCACCCAATGCCAAGCCGACCGGGATGAAGTCACATCCCACCTGCGGGTTGATGGCCCACAGGGCGACCAGCGCCAGGCTGGGCGGGATGTTGCCTTCACCGATCTGGGTGCCGATGAGCACACCGATCACCTGGGCGATCACCGCACCCGGTCCCAGCAGCGGCGACAGGATCGGCAGGCCGATGATGATCGAGAGGATCAACAGCCCGATGACGCTGTCGGCGAGACCGGTCAGGCCGTTGGCGATCCAGTCGCCGATCCCGGTCTCGGTGATGAGGCCGATCACGAAGGCGATGAACGCCATGAACGGCAGGATGTTCTTGATGACCTGGTCGATGGTGTCTCGACCGGCCTGGTACAGCACGCCGACCACCCGGCCGACGCCCTTACCTACACGAGTCAGAACTGCAGTCATATTGGTCCTTCCTCTCGGATCAGGCGGCGGCCGCTTTGGCCTGACGGGACCACATGATGGCTGTCAGGCGTTCGGTCACGAGTCCGCGGATGTAGATGACGATGAAGCCGGTGATCAGGTACCGGACCGCCAGGTCGCCGAGGGGCAGACCGAGCGTCGTGATCCCGGTTGCGATGCCCAACCACACGAACAACTCACCCGGATTGATATGCGGGAAGATGCCGAGCGGCGGGTGCACCATCGACACCGCCGAGTCGTAGAACGCCGGCTTGTACTTCTCGGGCAGGAACTGCCCGTTGGTGTACGCCATCGGGTTGGTCAGGAAGAACACCGACAGGAACGGCCAGACCAGGTAGCGGATCGGGGTGTAGATGAAGCCTTCCCTCCCCGCCCACTCTCCGAACTTGTTCACCTTCTCGGGTCCGATCCAGGCGATGAGGGCGTTGACGGCCGTCAGCAGCACGATCAGCGTGGGAATGATCCCGCCGACCAGGCTGACGAACACGGCACCACCCGCATTGAATATGGCGATGAAGTCTGTGGCCCACTGGGCCAATGTGTCGAGCATGGTTCTCTCTCTCCTCCTCCAGGGGGTACTACTGCACGGGGTCTCTCCCGGGACAACGCCGTGCGGTGGGGTGCGGGTATCAGGTCATCCCACCTCCTCCTCGCCGTTGGCCGCCGCGGCGGCGTCCTTGGCGAGCTTGTTGCGAATGAAACCGGCGGCGTGGTCGAGCGAGGCCCAGGTCTTGGCCGAGACCCCGGAGGGCGGCTCGCCCTTGCCCACCTCGTCGAGCGCCAGACCCACCGCCTGTGAAATGGGCTTGGAACCGGCGAAGACGGTGAAACCCCCCAGCTCCTCGGCGGCGACCACCCGATGGTCGGCGTCGGTGACCAGGGTGGTGTAGACCTTGCGGCGATAGGTGGTGCCGGCCAGGCCGATCGCCATGTGGGTGCCCATGCGGCGCAGCTGCTGGCTCTTCTTGTGGAACGTCCGCATCTGCTGGCTCGACAGCCAGATCTGCAGCAGCCACGCCGCCGCCAGCAACATGACGATGGTCACCGAGATGTTGTCCATGGGCTCACACTCCAATCAGGTCGTCGGACCCGTGCATCGCCAGCGCGGCACGGGCGGTGGCGGCGTCGGTCACGATCATATCGAGCATGCGCCCCCTGAGCACGGCGGTGATGGCACCGGCCTTGCCCGGCCCCCCGGCGACTCCGATCACGGTCTCGATCCCGGCGAGCCGGTCGGGGTGGAGAGCCACCACCCGATCATTCTCGGGTATCGCCAACACCCGTCCCTGCTCGTCGATGAGGAATCCCATCACATCGCCCACCACCCCCATGTCCCGCAGCCGGGCGGTGGTGTCCTCGTCGAAGTAGCCGGCTCGCAGCAGACCCGACAGACTCGAGTCGATACTGCCGATCCCGGTGATCGCCACCGCCGAGGTCTCGGCCATGCGCAGGGTGGTGGCGATGGTGCGATCCGACAACAACGAATGGGCCGCTTCGGCCCGGTCGACGATGAGCGGCGCCGACATCGCCCGGAAGTCTCCGTTGAGCTTGCCGGCCAGGGTGCGTGCCACGTCGGCACCGTCGACGTTGGGATCACCATCACCGACCGATCCCATCGCCTGCAGCACCATCACGTCTTCGAGCTGGATCTCGGGCATCGCTCGGACCACCGAGTGCAGGGCAGCGCCCCATCCCACCGTGACGGTCACGCCCGAGCGAAGCTTGCTCTGCAGGGCCCGGGCACCGAGGCGGCCGAGCCGGCGCAACATCGACTCGTTGTCGGCCGATGCGCTTCCCACCAGGACGTGGGCCTCGGCGAGCCCGTAGGCGGCCCGCAGCTCGTCGGCCAGCTCGGTATCGGTCCGGAGCGGGAATCGAACCCTGATCTGGACCAGACCGGCATCACGAGCTTCCGTGAGCAGCCGGGACACCATGGACCGAGACTTGCCAATCCGCTTGGCGATCTCGGCCTGATCCATGTTGTCCTCGTAGTACCAGGCAGCCACCTGCCCGAGGAACTCGAGTCGATCCTCGTCGGTCATCCCTGACCTCGCATCCGTCCTCCCAGGACATCAAAACCGGCTCACGAACGTTC
>JBHJOH010000059.1:0-11929 GCA_050329955.1 Acidimicrobiia bacterium
CGTCCCGATCCGGAGATCTTCACGCGTTTGGCCATGCCACGGTGTGTCTTCATCTTGGGCATGAAGCCCTCCTCATTCTTCTTCGTCGTCGGCTTCGGGGCCGGAAAGCTCATCGATCGCCGCCAGAGCCCGCACGTCAGCACGGGGCTGTTCGACATCCGCCTCTTCGACATCCTGCTCTTCGACGGCGTGCTCTTCGACGGCGTGCTCTTCGACATCCTTGGGACGTCGCTTGTTGGGCGCCAGCGTCATGATCAGGTTGCGGCCCTCGAAGCTCGGGAACTGCTCGATGGTGCCGTAGTCGCCGATCTGCTCGACCAGGCGGTCGAGCACTCTCTGGCCGAACTCCGGACGTTCGCGTTCACGTCCCCGGAACCGCACCGTGACCTTGACCTTGTCGCCTTCGCCCAGCCACTCCATGGTCCGCCGCGCCTGCATCTGAAAGTCGTGCTCGGCGATACGGGGAGTGAGCCGCGCTTCCTTGATGACGGTGCGCGTCTGCTTCTTGCGGGCTTCTCGATCGCGAACGGACTGCTCGTACTTGAACTTGCCGTAGTCCATGAGACGACAAACCGGCGGTTTGGCGTTCGGGGCCACCTCGACGAGGTCGAGTCCGAGCTGTTCTGCAAGCCACAGGGCTTCAGACAGCTTCTTGACCCCGATCTGGGAACCGTCGGGTGCCACCACCCGCACCTCCTGGGCACGGATGTATCCGTTCACGCGCAAGTCAGCGATCTTTGACCTCCTGATCGATGTGAAAAGGCAGCACGGGAAAGTGCTGCCTCTGCTGAGAACGAGGACCCGCACGCATTACGCGATCGGACCTCGTGATCGTGACCTCGGCTCGCCGATGTGCGGCCGGGTGGGAGGCAGCGGGCCTCCGCTTGTTGCCTGGTTGTGCTCATGATCATAGCGGGCAGTTGTACGGGGCGAAGCCCCGGCCGGCCCGCCGCCTCAGACCGTGCCCAGACCCGCCAACATCCGGAACGCCGTGACCGCGGCTTCGGCCGCCTCCCTGCCCTTGTTGGACGGGCCCGGAAGCGAGCGGTCGACGGCGTGTTCGTAGTCGCGCACCGTCAGCACGGCGTTGCCGACCGGACGCCCGGTGCGCAACGCCACCTCGGTGAGCGCTCTCGAAGCCTCCGCCGCCACGAATTCGTAGTGGTCGGTCTCGCCCTTGATGACGGCCCCCACCGCCACCACGATCTCACAGCCCGACTCCAGCATGCCTGCCGCGACCAGCCCCAACTCGAGAGCACCCGACACCCGGGCGACAACGATGTCGTCCACGCCGGCTTCCTCGAGCGCCTCGATGGCCCCATCCGCCAACTTGGCGGTGATCGACTCGTTGAACGCCGCCATCACCACCCCGGCTCTGGCGGGAAGGCGTCCCGGGGCGACTTCGCGTGCACTCACAGCCCGGTCCCTTCCGGTAGGTCGGCCCCGAAGACATGCCCCATGCGCTGCTGTTTGGTCTCGAGATAGGCCCGGTTGTGGTCGTTGGGCTCGACCACGAGCGGCACCCGCTCCACGATCTCCAGCCCGTACCCCTCGATCCCGGCTCGCTTGGTGGGGTTGTTGCTGAGGAGCCGCATCGATCGGACGCCCAGGTCGTAGAGGATCTGCGCCCCCATCCCGTAGTCGCGGCTGTCGATCGGCAGTCCCAGGTCCTGGTTGGCCTGGACCGTGTCCCTGCCTGCGTCCTGGAGGTTGTAGGCGGCGAGCTTGTGGAACAGTCCGATGCCACGGCCTTCGTGACCGCGAATGTAGAGCACCACTCCCCGACCCTCGGCCGCCACCGCCGCCAGGGCGTTGTCGAGTTGGGTGCCACAGTCACACCGAAGGGAACCGAACACGTCGCCGGTGAGGCACTCGGAGTGGACGCGGGTCAGGACATCGGCTCCGTCGCCGATCTCACCGGTCACGAAGGCGACGTGCTCACGCCCATCGAGTCGCGACCGGTAGCCAACGGCCCGGAACCATCCGTGCTTGGTCGGGATCCGGGATTCGACCACCCGCTCGACCAGCTTGCCCTCCTGAACCCTCCGGTATCCAATGAGATCGGCGATGGTGCCCATCAGCAAACCGTGCTCCTTGGCGAAGCGCTCCAACTCGGGCAGCCGCGACACGGTCCCGTCGTCGTTCATGATCTCCGACAGCACTCCGGCCGGATATCTGCCGGCCAACCGGGCCAGATCGACGGCTGCCTCGGTATGGCCGGCCCGTTTGAGCACGCCACCGGGATCGGCCCGCAGGGGAAAGATGTGGCCCGGGCGGTCGAGGTCGGCGGGTTTGGTGGTCTGATCGATGGCGGCCCGAACCGTCCGGGTCCGGTCGGCGGCGGAGATCCCCGTGCTCACCCCTTCACGAGCGTCGATCGACTGCGTGAATGCGGTGTGGCGGCGATCGGTGTTGACCCTCACCATCTGCGGCAGCTGCAACTGGTCGAGCCGGTCCTCCTCCATCGGCAGGCAGATGATGCCGCTGGTGTGACGGATCATGAACGCCATCTGCTCATCGGTGATGAGATCGGCGGCACCGATGAGATCACCCTCGTTCTCGCGATCGGCGTCATCGACCACGATCACGATCTCGCCGCGCGAGAAGGCCTCGATCAGCTCTTCACAGGATGCAAACGTCACGATCCGGTCTCCATCAGCCGTTCGACGTACTTTGCGAGGATATCCACTTCCAGGTTGACCCGGTCCCCTGGACCTTTCGCCCCGAGGTTGGTGACCTCGAGCGTGTGCGGGATGAGGGCGATCTCGACCCGGTGGTCGTGCAGTGCCGCCACGGTGAGGCTGACGCCGTCGACCGTGATCGACCCCTTCTCGACGACGTAGCGACCCAGCGACCCCGGGATGTCGATGCCGAGCCGTCGGCCCATCCCCTCCGGCTCCACCGTCGTCACGACGCCGACCCCATCGACGTGGCCCTGGACGATGTGACCGTCGAACCGTCCGGAAGCCGGCATGGCCCGTTCCAGGTTGACCATCGACCCCGCCCCGACCGTCCCCAGGCTGGTGCGGTCGAGCGTCTCGAGGACGAGCTCGACATCGAAGGTGCCGGCCACCCCGTCCACCGACACCGCGGTCAGGCAGGTTCCGTTGACGGCGATCGAGGCGCCGATGGCGAGATCGGTGACGGTGAGCGGGCCACGAATGGTCATGCGCATGCCGTCTTCGGACGTCGCCGCCCCGGTAACGGCGCCCAGTTCCTCGACGATGCCTGTGAACATGCGGCCAAGGGTACAAGACGGGTGCGGGGTCCCGGACGGCTCACACCAGCCGCCAGTCCACCCGGATGTCCCCTCCGATCGGCGAGAGCGCCGACATCTCGATTCGTCGGGCCTCGTCGACCGATCCGAACGGCCGATCGAAGACCCCCCGCCCGATGCCACCGGCGATCTTTCCAGCCAGATACCAGACCCCGGCATCCACCAGACCCGCCTCCCACAGCGACGCCGACACCCCCGCCCCACCCTCGACCAGTACGTCGAGCAACCCCGCCTCGGCCGTTGCCACCAGGGCCGCCGCCAGGTCCACCCTGCCGGCCCGACCGGCCACGATCACCAGTTCACCCGGCACCTGGATCGGGGCTGTTGCGATCACGAGAGGATCTCGTTCATAGATGGCGGCACGCGCCGGTAGCGGCCGACTCCCGGCGATCACTACTGGTCGTGGCTGCGGGCCGTCGTAGCCGGGAAGGCGCACGTCCAGGCGTGGATCGTCGGCGTAGACGGTCCCGGTTCCCACCATGACGGCGTCGACCGAGGCCCGCAGCAGATGGGCGTCGGCGCGGGCGTCTGGCCCGGTGATCCACTGCGAGGTGCCGTCTCCGGCGGCGATCTGGCCGTCGAGAGTGAGGGCGGCCTTGTGGAGGACGCGGGAACGGCCGGTCCGCCGGTGATGGAAGTATCCCGGGTCGAGCGACTCGATCGCCAGTCCGTCCGGGACCAGCTCGACGGCGACACCTGCCGCCCGGAGGCACTCGACACCCGAACCCGACACGCGCTGGTCGGGATCGAGCGCTCCCACCCACACCCGTTGCACCCCGGCCCCGATGATGGCTTCGGTGCACGGTGGCGTGCGCCCGTGGTGGTTGCAGGGTTCGAGGGTCACCACCATCGTCCCACCGGCGGCGGCGAATCCTGCCTGGGCGAGGGCATGCGCCTCGGCGTGTGGCGTGCCCGGCCGCTCGTGGGCGCCCCGACCGACGATCTGTCCGAAGCCGTCGACCACGATCGCACCGACCCGGGGGTTCGGATGAGGTCTGTGGCGCTGGGCCAGCTCGACCGCCTCGGCCATCAACCCGGCGATCGTCTCAGGAGTCACGTCAACCGGTGCGGCGATCGACCCGGTAGGCCGAACCGTGTTGCTTCTTGGCGAATTCCTTCATCTCCACCGCCAGTGCCGACGCCTCCCACTGCGAGGCGATAGGCCGACCGGTGTTGGTGACGACGCCCATCGACATCGACACGACGGGGAAGGCGTAGCGCTCACCGCGGCGGTCCACCACCTCGATGTAGCCCCGGAGTGCGTCGGCGGTGTCGTAGAAGTCGAGCACACCATCGTCGAAGCGTTCGATCACTGCCTTGCAGTACGCCTCGGCCAGATGGCCGTCGACCACGGCCACGAAGTCGTCGCCCCCGATGTGACCCACGAAGGCGTTGGGGTCACCCACGTCCTCGGCGGCCGACTGCAGCACCTCGCCTGAATACTTGATGACCTGGTCGCCACGCATGAACCCGTAGTGGTCGTTGAAGGCCTTGAAGTTGTCGAGGTCGCAGTACACCAGGGCGAAGGGGGCATCGGTCTCGATCCGCTCCTCGATCTCCTGGCCGATCCGGAAGTTGCCGGGAAGGCCGGTGAGCGGGCTGGTGTCACGAGCCGACTTCGCCCGCCGCAGGACCGCCTTGACCCGCGCCAGCATCTCGACCACGTCGAAGGGCTTGGTGATGTAGTCGTCGGCGCCCAACTCGAGGCCTTTCACCCGATCCTCGGTGAGACCACGGGCAGTGAGGAGCACGATCGAGGTCGAGGCGAGCGATGGGTGGCTGCGCATCTTCTTGAGCGCCGTCAGCCCATCCATGCGCGGCATCATGATGTCGAGGAGCACCAGGTCGGGTGGCGCCTCGAGAGCCTTGTCGAGCGCCTCCTGGCCGTCGTGGGCCATGTGGACCTCGTACCCCTCGAGTTGGAGGTTGACGCGGATGACCCGGACGATGTCCTCGTCGTCGTCGACCACCAGGATGTTGTCAGCCATCGGTACCCTCGATCACAGATCTGAGTTGTTGCACAGCGACGGTGGGATCGTCCGCCCCGAACACGGCGGTACCGGCCACGAACACGTTGGCTCCGGCATCCCGTGCACTGGGCGCGGTTTCGACTGTGATCCCGCCATCGATCTGGATATCGGTCGCCAAACCGTGCGAGTCAACCCATTTCCGGCCACGTTCGACCTTGGGTAACACCTCGGGCATGAAGGACTGCCCGCCGAATCCAGGATGCACCGACATCACCACCACCATGTCACACAACTCGACGAAGGGCTCGATGGCCGCCCACGGTGTCGGTGGCGACACCGCCACCCCGAACCGCAACCCCAGCTCCCGGGCCATTCTGGCAGCCCGGGTGGGGTCGGTGGCCGCTTCGACGTGAATCGTCACCATGTCGGCGCCTATCTCGGCCAGGTCGGCGAGATAGGCGGCGGGGTTCGAGGTCATGATGTGGCAGTCGAAGGTGACGCCGGTGAGCGGCCGGATGGCGGCGATCACCGGCATCCCGAAGGAGATGTTGGGAACGAAGTGCCCGTCCATGATGTCGAGATGCAGCATCTCGACGACACCGTCGACGGCGGCCACCTGTTCGCCCAGTCGGGCGAAGTCGGCGGCGAGGAGTGACGGGGCGATTCGGTAGTGCACGGGGCGAGTGTATCGGTCCGATGTCACCCGAAACGACCGGGCTCACCGGAGAGTCCCCGCGCCCAATCAGCCGCGTTCATCGGTGTGCGCCCAGCCGGCTGCACCTCGATCAACCGCAGTCGACCGGCGCCGGTTCCGACCGTGAGCTCGGATGGATCGATGAGTCCCGGCTCGCCCTCTCCCCCGACCGCTTCGGCCGCCAGGATCTTGAACGGCTGGCCCCGGAAGTGCGTGAATGCCCCCGGTCGCGGGCTGAGGGCGACGACGCGACGTGATGTGTCGACCGCCGACTCGGTCCAGTCGATGGCACGGTCGACCGAGGTGATCTTGGCGGCCGGCGTCGCACCGGCGGGCTGGGCGACGGCGGCGAGCCGACCGTGCACGTACGGTTCGAGCACTTCCGCCATCAGGGCCGCTCCCCCGTCCGACAGGCGGGCGAGCACGGCACCGCCGCTCTCCGATGCCCCCAAACCGGTGGACCAGGTGGCCACCGTGGGCCCGGTGTCGAGCCCGGCCTCGAGCACCATCACCGTCACCCCCATCCGCCGGTCCCCGGCCATGATCGCCCGCTGCACCGGTGCCGCACCCCTCCACCGGGGCAGGATCGAAAAATGGACGTTGAGGAAGCCCCGCCGTGGCACCGCCAGGGCATCGGGCCGGATGAGCTGGCCGAACGCCACCAGCACAGCCGCGTCGAGCGGACCTGCTCCCTCCAGCATCGAGGCGATATCGCCCGAACGCTCCGGTTGCGCCACCGGGATCCCCATGGCCTCGGCCGTCACCTTGACCGGGGGCGGTTGGGGCGCCCTGGAACGGCCCTGGGGCCGGTCGGGTTGGGTGATGACGATCGGAATCTCGGCGATGGAGGCGAGCGCCCGAAGGCTGGGGACGGCGGCGTCCGGAGTACCCAGAAAGGCGACACGGAGACGACCGGGCGCGGTCATTCCCCCAGGTCCACCAGGCCGAGCGCCTGATTGCGCAGGTCACGCAGCGCCTGCTTTCGCACCGCCGGATCGAGCCGCTCGATCAGCAGCGTCCCGTCCAGGTGGTCCAGCTCGTGCTGCAACACCCGCCCCGTCAGACCGGCTCCCGAATACTCCACCTCGTTACCTTCGAGGTCGAGACCCCGAGCCCGGGCGAACTCGGGTCTGGCGATCTCCCACCAGTATCCGGGTACCGACAGACAGCCCTCGTCGTAGATCAGCTCCCCATCGGTCTCCACGATCTGGCCGTTGATGAGGACCTGGGCGCCATTGCCGTCATTGGCGTCGAACACGCACCCCCGCCGCGACACCCCGATCTGAGTGGCAGCCAGCCCCACTCCCGGAGCGTCGTACATCGTCTCGATCATGTCGGCCACCAGCTTGCGGACACCGTCATCGATCTCGCTGACGAGGGCGGTCTTGATCCGGAGCACCGGGTCGCCAAACGTGCGAATGGGAAGGATGGCCATGACGGAGGAAAGCTAACAGCTGCCAGCTGCCAGCTGCCAGCTGCCAGCTTGTCTCTACAGATCGATCGGATCCACATCGATTCGAAAGGTGAGCCCGGAATCTCGGAGCCGTTGCAGCACCGGGCGGAGGGCGGTCTTGAAAGCGGTCAGGTCGGTGGCTTGCACCAGCCAGCGGACGCCGGTCTGGGAAGGGGCGGGGCCGAGCACGACGGCGTCGCCGGCGAGGGCCTGGATCTCGGTGTCGGCTGCTGCGGCTGCCTCGCCCCGCGCTTCGATCACCAGGAGCGCCCCGTAGGGGGGGTAGCCCATGGCGCGGCGCACCGCCAACTCGGAATCGTGGAACACGGTGGGGTCGGCTCGGCGCAGCGCCACCAGCACCGGGTGTTCGGGGCCGTTGGTCTGGACGATGAGGCGGCGGCCCGAGCCGGGGTCGACCTGGCCGGCGAGGCGGGTGGCGAGCCGGAACGCCTCCTCGGCGGCACGGTAGTCGGCACCGAAGATCAACCCGTCGATGTCGACCAGAACCACCAGCCGGCAGGGCGGGAGGGTGGTCAGATCCCGTTCGGTGCCGACGGTGACCGGAAGGTCGGTGGGATGCTCCGCAACCAGGTTGCGGCCCACCACGCGGCGGGCCTCGTCCACCAGTCGCCCCACACCCGAGCCCAGAGGTTCGAAGCGGGTCCCGTCGCACTCGACGCATGGACCGAGCAGCTGGCCGCATCTCCGGCAGGTGGGCTCGGGATCCGGGCGGGAGCCGCAACCGGGGCAGCGTCGCAGGGCCCGGCACCGGCCACAGCGGGAGGCGGCCGAGTATCCGCGGCGGTGGGCGAACAGAAACACGGGACCGCCCTGGTTGGCCGCGATCTGAACCGCCTGTCGGGTTCGTTCCGAGAGCAGGCCACTGCCCGGGGGGTCTTCGCGCCGATCCACCACCTCGACCAGCGGCCAAACCCGGCCCGGCGGCCGCAGGATCTCGGCACCGCGGCCCACGATCTCGAGGGAGGGTGCCGGTCCGGCGAACAATGCAGGCACGCCGGCTCGGGCGGCACGGCGCAGCACCAGGTCACGGACGTGCACGGTGGGGGTTTGGCGGTCCTTCATGGCCCGGCGGCTCTCCTCGACCACGGCGAAGGCGCCGGGAGCCAGCACATGCCATGCCGCCACTCGGGGAGTTCCGATCACCACGCCACCGTGGTGATGGGCCCGACCCCATGCCGCCGTCACGGCGGCATCGTCCATCTCATGGTCGACGGCCACCAGACGATCCCCGAAGTCGGACAGGCGCTGGCCGATCGACTGCACCTCCTCGCCGGTCGGCACCACCACCAGCAGCGACCGACCGGACGAGATGAGGGTGGATGCCACCGGTCGGATCCACCGGGCCGGATCCGCCGAGTCGAGCCACACCACCGGACGATGCCGTCCGGAGGACACCACCCCCACCAGCGGGTGCTCACCCGGCCCGGGTACCGGTGTCCCCGGTGGGCGCCCCGGCGCCGGGGGCAGGTTGGGAGGCGCACAGCGACCCAACATCACCGACACCGGAGCGGCATAGTGACGAGCCGCCCAGCGCATCACCTCGGCCAGGGCGGCGTCGAAGACGGGTGCCTGACCCGAGACGGCCGCCAGTTCCTTGAGGCCGGTGGTGGCGCCCGCTTCGAGCGCCGTCACGTACCCGGCCACCCGGCGTCCACCCAGCGGGACCCGGACCATGGTGCCCACCGACACCCGCGGCTCGAACCGTTCGGGGACGGCGTAGCGGAAGCCCTCGTCGACTGAGAACGTGGGAACAGCAGGGACGACTCGTGCGATCAGTCGAACGCCGCCGCGAGCACGTTGGTGTGATCGGTCTGCTCCCACGGGAGGCCGGGCCGGCCGAAGTGGCCGTATGCAGC
The DNA here is from genome assembly GCA_050329955.1 of Acidimicrobiia bacterium. Classification (GTDB taxonomy): domain Bacteria; phylum Actinomycetota; class Acidimicrobiia; order Spongiisociales; family ZC4RG35; genus JAOUGY01. The sequence continues at coordinate 9,272 of JBHJOH010000059.1, forward strand.
CGTCTGCCGGTAGATCGGTGCCCTCAGCCCGAGACGCTCGATGATGGACCGCGGACGGAAGTCGAACACCTCGGACACGACCAGCTCGAGGCGATCGGGATCGACGTTCGACGTGCCGAAGGTGTCGACCAGGATCGAGAACGGCTCGGCTCGGCCGATGGCGTAGGCCAGTTGCACCTCACACCGATCGGCGAGACCGGCCGCCACCACGTTCTTGGCGGCGTGACGGGCGGCATAGGCGGCGGAGCGGTCCACCTTGGTCGGGTCCTTACCCGAGAAGGCGCCACCACCGTGGCGGGCGTAGCCGCCGTAGGTGTCGACGATGATCTTGCGTCCGGTGAGTCCGGTGTCGGCGTGGGGGCCGCCGATCTCGAACTTTCCGGTCGGGTTGAGGAAGAATGAGGCATCCGCTTCGAGCATGTCGCCGGGGATCACCGCACCGATGACGTGTTCGAGTATGTCGGCGCGCATGGTGGTGTCGATGTCGACCCCGGGAGCGTGATGCGACGAGATGAGCAGGCTGGTGACCGCCTGCGGCTGGTTACCGGCGTAGCGCACCGTCACCTGGGTCTTGCCATCGGGGCGGAGGTAGGGCAGCGTGCCGTCCTTGCGCACCTCGGCGAGACGCTCCGCCAGACGGTGGGCCAGCTGAATGGGCACGGGCATCAGCTCGGGGGTCTCGTTGCAGGCGTACCCGAACATGATGCCCTGGTCGCCCGCCCCGTCCTGATCCACCCCCTGGGCGATGTCGGGGCTCTGCTCGTGCACCAGGTTGGTGACGGTGAGGGTGGCGGCGTCGAACTCGGGGTCGAAGTCGGTGTACCCGATGCCGGCGATCACCGAACGGGCGATCTCCTCGATCTCGATGTGGTGGCTGGTGGTGATCTCACCGGCCACGATGGCCCTTCGAGAAGTGACCATCGTCTCGCAGGCGACGCGCGACAGCGAATCACCGGACAGGGCGGCGTCGAGGACACCATCGGAGATGGCGTCACAGACCTTGTCGGGGTGGCCTTCGGTGACCGATTCAGAGCTGAAGTACCAGCGGCGGTGCGTCATGAGGAGGCACGTTACCGCCTCGAGCGGATCCCGACACCTACCAACTCGATGATGCGGCCCGCCACATCCACCTTGGTCCCGAGCGTCCAGGGTTCGGTTCGACCGTCGGGCCAACAGATGGTCACCCGGTTGGTGTCGACCGAGAAGCCGGCGTCGGGCTGTGAGACATCGTTGGCTACGAGGAAGTCGACCCCCTTGCGGCGAGCCTTGTCGACGGCACGTTCGAGGGACCCGGTCTCGGCGGCGAACCCGACCACGAACGGCCGTTTCTCCCGGGCGGCAACGGTCTTGAGGATGTCGGGAGTCGGTTCGAGAATGATCTCGGGAGGACCGTCGGTCCGGCTCAGCTTGGAGCCGTGGGACCGCGCTGGCCTGAAGTCGGCCACCGCCGCCGCCATGATGGCGACGTCGGGATCGACCCCGGCCACGGCATCGGCCATCTCCTGGGCGGACTCCACCTGGATCCGCTCGATCCCCGCCGACGAGCCGATCGAGGAGGTGGTGACCAGAATGACCTTGGCGCCCTGGCGGGCGGCCTGCTCGGCGATGGCGTGGCCCATCTTCCCCGAGGAGCGGTTGCCGATGTAGCGAACCGGGTCGATCGCCTCCCGGGTGCCGCCGGCGGTCACCAGCACGCTCACTCCGGTGAGCACCCCGACCGACAACCGATCGATGATCGCCATCAGGATGTGCTCGGGTTCGGACATACGACCGGGCCCTTCGTCGCCGCCCGCCAGAGACCCCGACACCGGTCCGATCACGGTCACCCCGTCGGCGACGAGGAGACCCATGGCGCGCTGGGTAGCCGGGTGTTCCCACATCTCGGTGTGCATGGCGGGCGCCACCAGCACCGGCGCCCGGGTGGCGATCACGGTGGCAGTGAGGGCGTCCTCGGACAACCCATGGGCCAGACGCGACAGCGTGGCGGTGGTGGCAGGGGCAACCACCACCAGGTCGGCCCAACGGCCCAGGTCAGTGTGGGGACTGACCGAGCCGGCGTGGCCGATAAGGTTCGTGACCACGGGGTGGCCGGTGAGAGCCGCAAGTGTGGCGGGCCCGATGAACCCGGTGGCCGAGCGGGTCATGACCACCCGCACCTCGGCACCCTCACCCACCAGCAGACGCGCCAGCAGGGCGGATTTGTAGGCGGCGACGCCTCCGGAAACCCCGAGAACGATGCGCCGGCCGGCGAGCCGGCCGCCATCATAATGGCCGGCGAGCCGGCCGCAATCATCCTGACCGGCGAGCCGGCCGGGAAGCATCAGATTTCCTCGCGCTCCACGGCAACCTTGCCTTCGGCGATCTCCTCCATGGCGATCGTCAACGGCTTGCGGCTGAGCGAATGGACCTGCGGCGGGATGAAACGGCCGTACCCACCACCGAGCTGATGGAAGTAGGCGTTGATCTGACGGGCCCGGCGGGCCGAGACCACCACCGTGGCGAACCGGTTGCCGACCTCGTCGACCACATCTTCGAGCTTCATGAAACGCGATCCTTCCAAGGGGAATACCCCATGATAGCTATTACTCCCAGGGGGGACGACCCTCTGACTTCCCAGGGGGGACGACCCCCCTGAAACCCCCCGCCGGTACTGGAGGC
>JBHJOH010000060.1:0-37935 GCA_050329955.1 Acidimicrobiia bacterium
CGCCTCGCCGGCTACTGCGCCCAAATCACCGCAACCCCATATGACAACGCTTCAACCTGACAGGACACTAGCCCCTCGCTCACCAGGCGGTGACGGCCACCCGCCCGGTGCTGCCATCGACCGCCACCGAGAACTTCTCGTTGGCCGCCCAGAGATCCGAGCCGAGCGCCTCGTCGAGATGGATGGCACACACCGCCGGAATCCCGAGCGCTCTGGCCGATTCGAACAGGTGCGCTCCCGGTCCGCCGCCGGTGGTGATGAGGGCCGAGGCGTCCCACAGGAGCGCCGCCAGGTTGGGCAGCGGGTGGGTTCCGACCACCACATCACGTGGGCGGAAATGGGGGACGTCGTAGGGGTCGGAAACGAAGCAGAGCCGACCGGCCGCCAGTCCCGGGGCCGCGCCCACTCCTTCGCTCAACGATCCATGGCTCATGACGACGGCCACATCGAAGGGTTCCCAGCGATCGAAGCCGATCCGGTCCCTGAGCTTGTCGGCCCGCCCGGCCGCCAGGATCCGCCCGATCTCGGCGAGCTCCACATGCCAGGCCAGTTCGGGGCGACTCACCGCCCCGGCGGCCACCAGGGTGCGCCGGACCTGCGCCACCATCCCCAACACCTGAAGAGCACGCTCGGGGTCAGGCGGACGTAACGCCTCCACGGCCGCCAGCGCATCACCGGGCTCGCTGCTCCGCAGACCGCGCAGGGCGTCGCTCGCCTGTGAGGCGGCGATCGGCTTGGCCACCCCCCACACCTCGGCGGTGAGTGCCCGCGAATGCTCGATGGCCTCCCGCAGGGCCTCGACCGGGTCGATGTCGATCGGCTCGACCGGTTCCAGATAACGCTCCGGATCGGCGATCGCCCACGGCAGCACCAGCGCCTCGCCCAACGGCCCGGGAGCACGTCGCACCGCCCGGGCCAGCCGGGCAGCGGTCGGGCTCGCCAGTTCGACCGGGATGTCGATGGTGTCCTCGGCGCTCTCGGCAGCCCGCATCAACTGCAGCACCCACAGGTCGTCGCCCACCACCGCCCATTCCATCGTGTTGGCACCCACCAGCTCGTGGGACCGGCGCAACAACTCGGCCACGCCGACCAACAGGGCAGACCCCATCAACTCGACCGCCGGTTCACCCGAGACCGCACCCGAGGCGGCCACCCGGGCATGCGCCCCCGGCTCCCATCCCTGAACCAGCGGTGCCGGCGACCCGGCCACTCCGACCACGATCACGTCATCGCCGCTCAGGCGGGCCGTGCCTCCGAAGTCCGGAGACAGCGCCGGCTGGATCAGCACCGCCATCGGAGCCGACCCCGGTTCGAGTCGGGCCGCCTCGTACCGCTCCAGCGTGTGCACGGTGAACGCCGACGCCCAACACCCGCGCACCGCCGTCTCGACCTCGCCGTGGAAGATCTCCAGGTACGAGGTGAACGCCCCCGACCATTCCCCGGTGCCCTCGAGGATGCTCGACGACCGCACCACCATCGGTTCCGGCATGTCGGCTGTCGCCGCCAGAACCGCCTCCGACAACCCGATGGCCAACGGCTCCTGGCTCATGGCCAGCCGGGCACCGCCCGACCCCCGCATGCCCATCACCTCGATACCGTGCGCCATCGGCTTCTTCGAAGCCGGAGCCGGCACCACCACCCCCGGCAGAACCGCCAACCCCGCCTGCTTCCCCCGCGCCAACCACGCCGCCTTCGCCCCACCCACCGCCGGATCGAGGCACCGCACATCATCGAGGCTCAACACCTCATGTTCTTCAATCTCCGCAAGCGCAGGTGGGGTCGGCTCCATGGCCCAGGACCATACGCACCCACTCCTCCAGCGACAAGACGCGGGCAGGCCTGGCGGCTCGCCATATTCGCCGGCTGGTTGCACTCGCCGACCGGTCGGGACGAACGGGACCGGTCAAGCCACTATCCGTTTCAGTTGCAGAAACGCGCAGGTTGTGACGCAAGAAGGCCGCCTGCCAGATGGCAGGCGGCCTTCTGTGTTCTGGATCCGGGACGGATCAGTTGGTGGAGATGATCTCGTGCTGCTTGTAGGTCGTAACCATCTCGTAACCGGTCTTGGTCACGTAGAGCATTTCCTCCAGGCGCACGCCGTGGTCATGCAGCTTGCCGTTCTGGGTCTCGAGGGCAAAGGTCATCCCCTCGAGGATCTCGACCGGGTGGTCGAGCGACCAGATGCGGCTGATCACGGGCGGGTCGTACTGTGCCAAACCGAGGCCGTGGCCCCAGTTGTTGGCGGCAGCCTGATCCTCTTCGTGATAGCCCCAGGCTTCCTGTGCCGACGGCCACTTCTCGGCGACGTCCTTGGTGGTCACACCGGGCTTGACCATCTCGATGGAGTCCCACAGCCAGCTGTGAGCGGCGTCGTAGGTGGCCTGCATCTCGTCGGTGGGCTTGCCGCCGACGCAGTAGGTCCGGTAACAGCACGACTTGAAGCCGTTCCACGTGAGCGCTGCCAGGTCGACGATGACCAACTCTCCGGGCCGGATCATCCGGTCCGAGAAGTTGCGCCAGTTCGGCCAGGCGTTGGGACCCGAGGACACGATGACGTCTTCGACGTCCTCCATGCCGGGAATGGCGTAGAGCTTCTCGAAGCCGAAGGCGGCGACCTCGTTCTCGGTCATGCCCGGCTTGATGAAGTTCGTGATCTCATAGTGGACCTTGTCGCAAATGGCGCCGACGATCGAGAACGCCATGATCTCGTCGGGGCTCTTGACGGCCCGGGCGTTCATCATCGGCGTCATGCCGTCGGTCCAGCTGATGTTGCGCTTCTCGAACTCGCGCAGCAGGTTGATGTCGATGAAGTCGACACCGATCGGCTTGTCGGACACGCCGGCATCCTCGAGGTCGTTCATCAACGAGTTGACGAACTTGTTGACCTGCTGCTCGGCGGCGGGGCCGACGGCGCCCTTGATCCACACGTAGGAGTGACGGATGTTCTCCTCGGGGATCCACGGGTTGTGAACCTTGAGGTGGAAGCCGATGTCACCCTGCTCGTAGACGATGGGTGGCTTGCCGGCGGGAAGGACCACGTAGCGCAGACCCTGCTTGAGCCGGTTCCAGCCCGGGGTGAGCGTCGAGGACACGTAGCGCATGTTCTCGTCGTAGAAGAGAAGGAGGGCGCCGAGTCCGGCCTTCTCCATCTCCGCATGGGCTCGCTTCAGGCGCCATTCCCGGACGTTTGCCCAGTTGATGCCTTCCTTCCAGTCGGTGCTGAGGCCAAAGAATGCCTCTCTCATACCGTGGGTTCCTTTCCTTGCCGTGTCATGTCTGTGCGACCTTGACGATCAAACCCGTCCGGGCAGAACTTCCCGGACGATGTCGAGGAACTCGTCCTCGGTGAGCAGGCCCTTCTTCGCCAGCGAAACGCCCTTGACCTCGGCCAGGATGGTTTCGATGTCGGTGGTCTCGGCATCGTAGATGTTGTGATAGCCGAGCCAGATCGCAACCGAGTCGAGACCCGACCCCTTGCCGAGCACGATCTTGGGCGGAGCCTGGCCGACCAGCTCGGGACGATAGGGGAAGGGCTCGAGCAGGTCGTCACCGACGTTCTTCACCCAGGTGGTGATGATGCCGGATTCGACGTTGAAGAGCGTGTCGCCGGTGATGGGCCGGTTTCCGGGCTGGGGGACACCGGAGAGCTCAGCGACCAGGCGGGCGATGCTGGTGAACTTGGTGGTGTCGATTCCGGTGTCGATGCCATACATGGTGAGCAGTGCCAGCACGGTCTCCTCGGTGGGGGCGTTACCGGCCCGCTCACCGAGGCCGCTCACTGTGGTGTGGATGACAGATGCACCCTCGGCGACTGCGAGGGCGGTGTTGGCGACGCCCATCCCGAAGTCCATGTGGAAGTGGGTTTCGAGTGGCACGTTCATCCGTTCGCGCACCCGCTTGGTGTAGTAGCTGATGGCGTGGGGGGAGGTGACGCCGAAGGTGTCGACCAGTGCGATCTTGTCGACGTGACCCTGGGTGGCGACCGTCTCGAGGTCGTCGAGCAGCTCGGTCATCGAGGCGCGGGTGGCGTCGATGGGGAAGAACGTGACCTGGAGCCCGTTCTCGTGGGCATGCTTGGTGGACTGCACCGAGGCGTCGATGGCCTTCTCGATCGGCCAGCGGTAGGCCTTCTCGATGAGGTGGTGGCTGGCGGGAACCTCCATGACCACGCCCTTGACGCCGGTGGAGATGGCCAGGTCGACGTCCGAGACCATGCACCGCGAGAACGCATAGATCTCAGTGGGCAGGTTCAGCGCCACCATCCGCTCGATGGCGGCCCGGTCGGCGGGCGAGACGGCGGGGAGACCGGCCTCGATGCGGTGGATGCCGGCTTCGGCCAGTGCCTCGGCGATCCGGACCTTGTCGTCGGCGGTGAACTCCACCCCGGCCTGCTGTTCACCGTCACGCAGGGTGACGTCGTGAACCTGCACTTCCTGGGGGATCTGGAATCCCTCGGTCACTTCCGGCAGGTAGTTCCACGGGCTCGAGAACCACTGGTCGGTCTTCCACGGCGTATCGGACATATGCGCAGCTCCTCACGCGGCCTTCGTCTAGATCGTGCATCATATACGATCGAGTCCGTGTAGCGCACGCCGAGGTCTGTATACCAGAGACCTTCGGCACAGATCGATTCGAGGAGAGTCCGTGAGCAATCTTCAGTTCCGTTTCGACGGCACGGTGGTGGCCATTACCGGCGCCGCCATCGGCATCGGCAAGGCAGCCGCCGAGGCGTTCTCCGCCGCCGGCGCCCACACCTACCTGCTCGACATCGACGAGAGCAACGGCCGCGCCGCCGCCGACGGAGTGGGCACCTTCCTGCGCTGCGATGTCACATCGGCCGACTCCATCGCCGAGACCTTCGCGGCCATCGACGCCGCTCACGGCCGCCTCGATGTGCTGGTCAACAACGCCGGCGGCTTCGGAACCCAGCGGACCACCGAGGAAATGGGCCTCGACGAGTGGCAGAAGCTGATCCACCTCAACCTCACCTCGGTGTTCATGATGTCGAGTGCGGCGGTGCCGATGCTGCGCAAGTCAGAGGCGGGACGCATCATCAACATCGGCTCGCTGGCCGGCCAGCTCACCTCGTACCGCACCTCTCCCCCCTACGCCGCCGCCAAGGCGGGCGTGCACTCCCTCACCCGGGTGATGGCATCCGAGCTGGCCGCCGAGGGCATCACCGTGAACGCCATCGCCCCGTCGGCGGTGCTCACCGAGCGCATCATCCAACTCCGCGACGAAGAAGAGCGTGCGGCCACCGCACGGTCGATCCCGATGGGCCGCTATCAGCAGACCGACGAGCTCGCCACCTGGATCCTGTTCCTCGCCACCGCCGAGGCCGGTTTCGCCACCGGCCAGACGATTGGCGTGAACGGCGGGAGGTACATGGGGTGAAGGCCTTGGACCGTTCACGGTTCACCGTTGACCGTTCACCGTTCGGTCTCGAGCGCGGGAGCCCGGCAACGCGGCCGGTCCGCACCCCGGCCAAGCCCGCGAAGAGCCACCACCAGCACCGGCGGGGGGTTACAGGGGGGTCGTCCCCCCTTGGAACATCGTCGTCCCCCCTGGGACAACACAGAAAGACACCTGATGCCTGAATTGATTCGATATGCGGAAGCTCCCTTGATCGAGCGGGGGGACAGGATCGTCAGCGTGCAGCTGACGCCGGAACCGGTGGAGGGACAGACCTTCATCATGGGGACCACGTTGTTCCCGCCCGGTACCGGGCTGGCGTTGCACTGTCACAACACCGTCGAACAGGTGACCCTGTTGGAGGGTGAGGCGATGGCCGAGGTCGACGGCAGGAAGTACGACGTGGTGCCGTACGACACCAGCGATGTCCCGGCCGGGGTCTGGCACCGGTGGGTTAACACCGGCGACACCCACATGCGGATCCTGTGGGTGTACGGGTCCACCTATGTGACCCGCACGTTCTTCGAGACCGGTGAGACCGTCGACCAGTTCGGGAGGATCACCAAGTGAGCGATCCCCGCTTCGCCGTCGATGGTCTTTCATCGTTCGTGGCCTCGGTGCTCACCGCCCAGGGCGTGAAGGCCGAGCACGCCCAAGTCACCGCGGCGCGACTCGTCGACGCCGACCTCCGTGGTCGCTCCGGGCACGGGCTCATCCGCCTCCCGCTCTATTCGAAACGGATCCAGGCAGGCGGCTACAACCTCGACCCGGACATCCGACTGGTGAAAGAGACGCCGGTGAGCTGCCTGGTCGACGGCGACAACGGCATCGGCCAGGTGGTGATGACCAGGGCGGCCGAACTGGCCATCGAGAAGGCCACCGTCAGTGGCATCGGTTGGGTGGCCACCACCAACTCGAACCACGCCGGTGCCGCCGGCATCTACCCGGCGATGGCGCTCGAGCACGGTCTCGGTGCCATGTACTTCGCGGTGGCAAACGGCAACGGCATGCCCCCGTGGGGTGGACGCGAGAAGCTGCTGGGCACCAACCCGATGGCCATCGCCGTTCCCGCCCGCAACCAGCCCGCCTTCCAACTCGACATCGCCACCACCGTGGCGTCGCACGGCACCATCAAGGTCACCGCCCAGGCCGGTGAGCAGATGCCCGAGGGCTGGGTGATCGACTTGGACGGCAACCCCATCACCGACCCCAACAAGGCCGAAGAGGGGTTCCTGGTCCCGATCGGCGGCTACAAGGGTGCCGGCCTCAACTTCATGATCGGCATCTTCGCCGGGATCATGACCGGGGCGGCGTTCGGCCGCGATGTGGTGGAGTTCCGCCACGACCACACCACCCCCACCAACACCGGCCAGTCGATGATCGTGTTCCGACCCGACCTGTTCATCGACGTGGACGCGTTCGAGGAGCGGATGGATGACGTGTTGGAGGACTTCCACACCTCCGAGTCGATGACCGATCGACCGATCCGGATGCCCGGCGACCGTGCTGTGGAGCTGATCGCAGAGAACCGCCGATTGGGTGTGCCTGTGCCGCAGCCGCTCGTGGAACAGTTGAACGCCCTCGCCGAGCAACTCGGAGTCGAGCACCTCAGCTGAGTCTTGTCCCCCCAGGCGAAGTGGGGGAAGGAGCCCCACCACGAGCGGCGCGAACAGCTTTGTCCCCCTCGAGCTTGCGAGAGGGGGAAGGGGCCCCCGCGAGGAACGAGCGGGGTAGGGGGGGCCTATCCCTCGCGAGCATGATGACGCGTTCCTGGCTCTCGCGAGCATGATGGCCCGTTCCGGAACGCGTGCTCAGTTCATCTCGTGGGCTTTCAACCCCCCTACCCCGCTCCTTCGTCGCGGGGGCCCCTTCCCCCACTCCGCTCCGTGGGGGACAAAGCTGCTGCCCCTTCCCCCACGCAGCAGTGGGGGACAAGACCTCTTATCGGTGTCACCCTGTGACCGGTGCGGTGGCATCAGAGGGGCGACATGCAGGACGAAGCGATCTACCGCAAGCACGCCGATGAGCTGGTCCGGTTCGCCACCGGGCTGGTGGGGCCGTTCGACGCCGCCGACGTGGTGGCCGACGCCTGCATGGCGGCCTTCCGCTCGTCGGGGTGGAACGGAGTCTCAGAGCAGCGCGCCTACCTGTACCGGGCGGTGCTCAATCAGGCTCGAATGCATCACCGCTCGACGCTGCGGCGCCGGCTGCGCGAGCAGCGGGCGGCGGTTCGGGACACGGTTTCAGACCGGGAGCCCGATCTCGACGTGCTGGCGGCGATCGAGCGGCTGAGCCTCCAGCAGCGGGCAGTGGTGATGCTCACGTACTGGGAAGACTTGCCCATCGACGAGGTGAGTCGCCGGCTGGCGATATCGGAGGGCGCAGTCAAGAAACAACTGGCCCGGGCGCGGGCCCGGCTGAGGGAGTGGTTGGCATGAGTGACGACACCCGACTGCGCGAACTGACGACCCGGGTCGCCGCCATGGCTCCCGAGCCGGTCGAGCTCCCGGTTTCCAGTATGCGGGACTTTCGCGTGAGGAGATGGCCGGCGGTGGCGGTCGCCGCCGCGCTCGTCGTGGCGATCGGGCTCCCAGCCGGTCTCCTACTGCGAGGCGATCCCGGCCCCGTCTCCGACAGGCCTCCACTTCCAGTCCTCCCCGCTGCCACCGCCCACGTGGAGATCGAGATTCCGTGGTTCGACGGCGCCGAACGGGGAACCACATACGAGCTGACGCCCGACGATGGAGGCTGGGGCTTCCAACGCCGAGTGTGGTTCTCTGCGGAGGAGACGTCGGGCCCCACCGGCATCGGCACCGATCGCCTCCGCCTGCCGGGCAGGACAGGCGAGGGATGGCACACCCTGTGCGAAGAGCTGTCGGGTCGGTGTTTCCGGATCGAGATGGTGGCACCGGAGCAAGCCCCGAACATCAGAGCTCTTCTTCCTCCGGCGGCTCCCGGCGACGTGGTGATGCTGCCCCTCCTGCCGGCCGTCGAGAGAACGCCCACGCTCTCGATGGCGTCCGCCGAAGAACCCGGCGTGCCGCTGTTCGAGCTGACCGGCCCGGACCACGTCGCGATTCCCGACATCGCACCACCGGGTGCGTATCTGATCTGCTCCTCGGGGGAAGGCGACCCCTGTTACTGGATCGAGATCGTGGCGCCTTCGCCCGATCACCTCGGCACCCTCCCTCCCGTGCAACCGGGTGACCGGTTCCAGGTGGTCGTGATCGACGAGGATCTTCCATCAGTGTGGCGGCTCGACGGCTGGGACACCCGTTCCCGCTACCGGTCGTTGTGGGGCCTCTATGCCTCTGGTCCCGATGCGTGGGCACCGTGGTCGGAGGTGGGCGTCGCCGCCCTGCCCCCGGAGTTGCGGGCCTCACCCGACCAGCTGCAGGTTCCCGACCAGCTGCCCTATGGCACCTACCGGCTGTGCCTGCCGGACTCGACGACACGCTGCTTCGAGCTTCCCGTCGTCGACCTCGGGGGTCGGATCGACGTGGTGGACGGGTTCGTGGCCGCACCTGACGCAGGCAGGGGTCCCGTGACGATCGAAGCGACCCGGAGACCCTTCGTCACGACCATCGAGACGGTGCTCGCCCCCGGTCCCGGCCCAATCGACGTCTCGAGCCTCGACGACGGGGCCTACTACCTGTGCAAGCGCCGATCGGCCGAACCGGTGTGCTGGGAGTTCATCGCACCAGGTCCGCAGGGGTGATCTCGAGCGACGTCGTGCCCACGTCGAAGCGTGCCCGTTCGTCTCCGGCGACCCGTGCCGACTCGCGGTAGACCTGGCCGTCGAGCACGTAGACCACGATGGTGGGACCTTCGGGGTCGATCACCCAGGAGCGGGGTGCGCCCGCCCGGGCATAGAGGTGGAACTTCCTGAGCAGGTCGCGCCCGCGATCATCGGATAGCACCTCGACCACCAGATGCGGTGGGGTGGTCAGGTACCGGTCGTCTGTTCGGTCGAACACCACCAGGTCGGGGATGAACTCGGTGGAGGGCCACGGTCGCCAACCCCAGTCGGGCAGCACGTCGGCGGACTCCGGAAGTGCCGGGGCGATGAGGCCGAGCAGCCGAGCCACGATGCGTTGATGCCGCTGCACGGCCGAGGGGCTCACGACGAAAGCGTCGTCGTAGTACTCACCTCGCCGCTGCCCTCGATGCGCCAGATATGCGTCCCAGGACATGGCGACCCGATCGCCGACTTCCAGCGTGTCCATGACATGCACGGTACTCCTCCCGCGCCCTGCCCACGGGGGGAATGTACCGGTCGACTGTGACGGAATCAGCCCACCGGCGTGAAGTCCGGGTCTTCGGCGCGGGTGCGTTTCAACTCCCAGAACGAGTCGGTGTCGGCCATGGCAACCATGCCGTCCCACAGCTGGAGGCTCTGGTCGACGGGGAGCCGACGACTGATGACGGGGCCGAAGAATCCAACTCGCGTCCCCTCGCCGTTGGCGAAGGCCAGGATCGGCGTGCCCACGTCGTCGCCCGTCAACGCCAGACCCTCGTTCATGGCGGCCTCGATGACCGTATCCCAGGACTCGTCATCGAATGCCGCCGCGTGCGACCGGTCGAGGCCGGCCTCGGCCAGCAGGGCGTCGGCGGTCTGGGACCGATCCTCGTTGTGGTGGATGTGGGTTCCGGCGGTGGTGTAGAACCGCCCGACCGCCTCGTTGCCTTCGGCGGCGCGCAGCGACTCCATCACCCGCAGCAACGAATGGGTGTAGGCGACCGGTTCGTACCACTTCGAGTCCGGCTCGGTCTGGTTCTTCACCTTGAGGCTGATCGAGCGCCACTGGACGTCGAGGTCACGATGGTCGGCGACGTCGAGCGCCCACCGTGAGGTGAGCCAGCACCACGGGCACACCGGATCGACCCAGAACTCGAGCTGCATGACACACTCCTGTAGATGACGGGACACAGTGGAACCACCGACCGCGTCGGATTCTGCCCGGAATCCGGATTTTCTCGGAACCGCTCGGTTCAGGACGCCAGCGAACGCACCAGGTCCTCGTCGACCTCGACCCCGAGCCCCGGGCCGGTGGGCAGTGTGAACACGCCGTCGACCGGCAGCACCGGGGTTTGGGTGATGTCCTTGGCGAGGCCCTGGCTGGCGGGGCTGCATCCGTAATAGGTGTCGGACATGGCCGCCGCGCAGTGCAGGTTGGCCACCGCCGCGATGCTCGACTCGGCGATCTTGCCCGCCAGGTTGACGTGGATGCCCATGGCGTCGCAGATGGAGGCGGCCCGCATCACACCGGTGATACCGATGTGCTTGATGAGCTTGAGGCTGACACCGGCGATGGCGGTGCCGCCGAACGACAGGATGTCGTCGAAGGTCTTGGCGCTCTCGTCGGCGCACACCGCGGTCGGGCTCATCGCCGCCAGCCGGACCAGGGCGTCGTGGCTGCGGGTGGGCTGTTCGATCATGCGGATACCCAGTCCCTCGGTCCCCTTCAGGAACGAGGCCGATACCTGCTCGGACCATACGGCGTTGGCGTCGCCGCACAGCATCAGGTCATTGGCATGGGCCGCCATGCCCCGGAAGGTTTCGAGCTCGAGGCGGGGATCGCCCATGCCCAGCTTCAGCTTGAACCAGCGGTAGCCGGCGTCGTAGCGCTGCTTGAACGTCTCGAGGTCGGCGTCGGTCCTGCCGCTCCCCATCAGGCTGAGGGCGGCGATCTCGGTGCGGTTGGTCCCGCCGATCAGTTCGGCCACGGGCACCCCGTGCGCCTTGCCGGCGATGTCGTGGAGGGCGATGTCGATGGCGCCGATGGCGGTGGTGTTGCCGGTGACGGCGTGGGTGAGCATCGACCAGATGGCGGTTCGGCGGCCGGCGTCCATCCCGATGATGCGGGAACCCAGATCGTCGATCGAGGCCTTGATCCTGCCCTGGTTGTCGCCGGTGACGTCCATCGCCTCGACGCCTTCGCCCCATCCGACGATGCCTTCGTCGGTGGTGATCTTCACCAGCACGTTGTTGGAGGTGTAGATCGTGATGTGCGCCATCGTCATCGGCTTGGCCAGCGGGAGCGACACCGGGAACGTCTCGACAGATGTGATCTTCATGGCGGAAACGATAGAGGGCGCTGCGAGCAGCCAAACCCCCCACCGTTCTGGGGTCAAAACCGACGCCAATCCGATCGATTCCGTCCCCAGAACGGAGGATCGGGGGGCTCAGAGGCGGAAGCGTTCGATCGCTTCCGGGACCAGGTAGGCGCCGTGGCCGGGCACCTGCGGCACTTCGATGGCCCCATCCACCACCGGGAACGGGTTGGTCCACATGGCCGGATCGATCAGATTCGTGTACTCCACCGCCCACCCCGACGGGGACGCACCCACCACCGAGATCGACAGCTCGTGCCACAGGTGGCTGGTCAACGACAGGCCGAAGGAATCGGCCAATGCGGCGATCCGGCGGAACTCGGTGACCCCGCCACAGCGGGCGATGTCGGGCTGAAGATAGGCGGCGGCCCGGCGCTCGCAGATCTCCCGGAAACCCCACCGGAAGAACTCGTTCTCTCCGGTGGCGATCGGCACCTGCGAGTCGGCGGCCACGTCGGCCAGATCATCGATCGAATCGGCCACCACCGGCTCCTCGAACCACCCCACCCCGTACGAGGCGAGCATCCGCGCGGTCTCGATGGCCCGCCGCACGTTGAATCCCTGATTGCCGTCGGCGAGCAGCAGGAAGTCCTCACCCATCACACGGCGCAGAAGCGCGGTGCGCTCCTCGTCGCGGGGCGAGCCGATCTTGAACTTGTACGACGTGATGCCGAGTGCCGCCATCGCCTGGGCCTCGGCCACCAGTTCCGTATCCGACAACGACAGCCAACCACCGCTGCCGTACACCGGTACGTGACGGCGGAACCCGCCGAGGATGGTGTGCAGCGGCAGCCCGGCCGTCTTGGCCACGATGTCCCAGATGGCGATGTCGACCGCCGACAACGCCCACACCCCGATGCCGCCCCGCATGCGGGCCTTGTTCGGTGCCCACATCCGCTGCCACACCGCCTCGGGGGCGAGGGCATCCTGACCCACCGCCAATGGCGCCAACTCGTCGTTGATGTAAACGGCCACCGAACGGCCGGCGGCCCCTCCCAAGCCGAGGTTGAAACCGAAACCTTCCCCCTCGCTGGTCTTCACCGAGACCACGGCACCGGGCATCGTTTCGTAGAGCCCCAGAGCCGAGGCGATCGGTTTGGTCAGCGGCAGCGCCACCGGGGTGGCCTCGACGGAAGTGATGGTGATGGGCACGGGCCGATCGTATCCCGATCGGAGACTCCGGGCATCCGAGCGGCCACGTCGGGTCGCGAGTTGGTAGGTTCGACCGATGACCTGGTCTCCCGAGCGTCCCATCGAGATCATCGCCGGCACTCCCGCCGGCGGCGGACAGGACCGGGCGGCGCGCGCCTTCGCCAGCGCACTCCCCTTCGAGACCTACCTCACCAACGTGCCGGGCCGGGGCGGCGGCAACGGCTGGGATCTGCTGGCGCGAAGAATCGGCGACCCGCACGTGGTGTCGATCAGTTCGCCGACCCTCATCACCAACAAGCTCCAGGGCGGGGCGCTCATCGACCACGCCGACCTCACACCCCTCGCCCAGCTCTGCACCGAGTCCCTGGTGTTCGCGGTGGGCTCCGACCGGGACTTCGTGACGGTCGGAGATGTGCTGACGGCCATCACCCAGCGGGAACCGGTGGCCCTCGCCACCGCTCGGGGGAATGTGAACCACATCGCGGTCGGATTGATCGCCGACCACGTCGGAGTCGATCCGGGCGAGGTCCCGGTGGTGGTGTTCGATTCGGCCCGTAACGCCGTCGCCGACGTGCTGGCAGGTAATGCCAGCCTGGCGGTGGTGTCGGCCGCCAGCGTGCTGCCGGAGGTGGCCACGGGCACAGTGCGCGTGGTGGCCGTGACGGCCGCCACACGAATGGCCGCCCCGTTCGAACGGGTGCCCACGTGGCGGGAGAGCGGAGTCGATTGTGTGATCGGGACCTGGCGGGGACTGATCGGACCCGCCCGACTCCAACCCGAGCACATCGCGTTCTGGGACCGGGCCGTTGCCGCCGCCGTCGTCTCCGATCCATGGCGGGCGGCGCTGGCCGAACACCGCTGGGACGACACCCACCTCGACGCAACGGCAACACGAGTGTTCCTCGACGAGGAGCGGGTGCGATTGGCGGCGGCGCTGAAGGGTCTCGGCGATGGCTGAGCTGGTGGCCGGCTTCGGCGTACCCCACACGCCCCTGCTGTGGCGACTCATGGCCGACGACGTCCCGGCCGACCTGCGGGTTGTGTCCGACGAGTTCGCCCGCTTCCGCCGGCTGTTCGAGGCGGCCCGCCCCGACGTGGTGGTGGCGATTGGGTCGGATCACTTCCACGCCTTCGACCACACCGCCATGCCGGCGTTCCTGATCGGCAACGCCGACCACATCGACGGCACCTTTCCCAACGAGCAAAGGGCGTTCGGGCTTCCCACCATCGAGATCGCCGGCCACTGCGGCCTGGCACGCGCCCTGCTCGGACACCACGAGCTGGCCGGCGGGTTCGACTTCGCCTTCTCGAACCGGCCCCGCCTCGACCACGCCTACGTGGTGCCGTTGCTCTATCTGATGCCGGGGCTCGACATTCCGGTGGTCCCCATCCACACCAACACCAACGCCCCGCCCCTGCCTCGAGCCGACCGGTTCCTGGCACTCGGACGACACATCCGGGCCGTCGTCGACTCGTACCCCGTCGACCTGCGGGTGGTGGTGATCGCCACCGGGCACCTGGCGTTCGAACTCGGAGGCCCCGCCATGTTCCAGAACCGGTCCTCGGACCCGGTCTTCGATGCCGAAGCGGTGGACCTGATCCGCCGCAACGACCTGGGGACGGCCGCCGCCACCTTCCGATTCGACCGGCTACTGGGCGCCGGCAACCTCACCTTCCAGGTGCTCAACTTTCTCGCTCTCGGGGCGGCGATGAACCGACCCACCACCACCGCCGAAGGCGTGGCGTGCCGGTTCGGGCACGAGCCGTTCTTCTCGTGGGAGACACCGTGAGCCGGGCCGAACTGAACCTGGCGGTACTGGCCATCGATCGCGACGAAACCACGCTCGAAGCCTTCGACGCCGACCCTACCGGCTTCGTGCAGCCGTACCGGCTGTCTACCGAAGAACGCCGGGCTCTCGAGACGTGGGACCACGGCGCGCTGTACGCCCTCGGCGCCCACCCCTTCATCCTGTGGCAGGCGGTGCGTTCGATCTCGCTGTTGCGCGACGAAGCACTCGACGCCCTGGTCGAACGGTACCGGGCGGCGGTGGTCCCCCACGGCCGCCCGGACTTCACGACCTGAAGGCGATCACTCCTCCGGCGGCAGGATCAGCATGGCGCACTTGGCGTGCTGGACGCACTGGTGGGCGACCGAGCCGACCAGCATGCCCGCGAACCCACCGAGACCCCGGGTGCCCACCACCAGCAGGTCGGCGGCCCGGGACAGGTCGATGAGCGCCTCGGCCGGATGCGACTCGGGCACCACGATCAGACGCGGCCGCGGGCCGTCGAACCCGGCAAGGGCCTCGTCGACGAACATCTTCAGTTGGCTCTCCGCCTCGGCGGTGGCCTCGTCGAGCTTGCTCGGCGGATGATGAGCCGGGGCATCCGGAGAGATGGACCCGCCGGCCGGCATCCTGCCGTACGACATTCCGATCAGATCGTCGGACAGTGCCCGCTTGGGCGGGGCGAATGCGTACACCGCGTCCACCGTTCCGCCCCGAAGCTGACCTTCCTGCAACGCCCGCACCAGCGCCCGCTTGGAATGGGGGGATCCGTCTACGCCGACCACGATACGTGTCATCACATGTCTCCAGTTCTTCCGTCCGCTCCAGCATGGAGGCTACGCCGCAAACCTTCCATAGGGACTCGGACCCGGCCGGTGGGCCGAATGGCACCGCCGTACCGGCCACACCCCCGGCATCGGGCTCACCCGGCCAGCGCCCGGTGGAGGAAGGCCGCCATCTGCGCCCGGGTCACCGACTGGTCGGGGCAGAAGCGGGTGTTGGCGGGCGGGTTGCAGCCGCGGGTGATACCCGCCGCCGCCAGCCGCGAGACATCCGCCGCGAACACACTCCCACCCGTATCCGAGAACGAAGGACCCACCTCGGACAGCTCGAGGGCACGCACCAGGAACGCCGCCATCTGGCCCCGGGTCACCGGCTCGTCCGGGCAGAAGCGGGTGTTGGCGGGGGGGTTGCAGCCACGGGTGATACCCGCCGCCGCCAGCCGGGAGATATCCGCCGCGAACACACTCCCACCCGTGTCCGAGAACGAAGGACCCGACCCGGTCAGCCCGAGTGATCGCACCAGGAAGGCGGCCATCTGGCCCCGGGTAACCGAAAGCTCCGGGCAGTAGAAGTCCGACCACGGCGGATTGCAGCCACCCGTGATGGCTTCGTCCGCCATCCACGCCACATCGGATGCAAACGTGTTGGAATTGGTCACGTCGAAGAACCCGCTCGCCGGCCGGTCGATGAACACCGGTGCCGGCACGGCATGTGATGCCACCAGCTCACCGGATTGGGGGATGCCCGAAACGGAGAACTCGCTGAGGATGTTCCACAACATCCATCCGGTGCCGAGGCCGTCGACCGCCCTGATCTGAGCCCGCACCTGGTCGGGGGTGTACCAGAAGTCCTGCAACCACGGTCGCAACACCGCCTGCGAACCCGCCATGCGTCGCAGCGCATCATTGGTGGCATGGGTGACCACCGGCCCCGGGTGGTCGTTGGGAACCTCGAACCCATACCAGCCCGGCGAGTAGTGACTCGGGTAGATCATGGGACTGACCACGTCCACCACATCGGCGATCGACTCGAGCTGCTGGCCGATGCCACCGTCACCGGTGGTGTTGGTGATCCAGCCGAAGATGTCGGCCGCGGTGGCACAACCCATCGGCTCGAGTCGGGCCCGGGCCTGAGCAAGGAAGTCGGTGATCGACGCTATCCGCCCCTCCTGATCCGAGCGACCGTCGTAGCCGGCGCCGGCCGGTGCTCCATCGGGGAAACGGACATAGTCGAACTGCACCTCGTCGACCCCCGCTTCGCAGGCCTCCTCGGCCAAACGCAGGGCGTACTCCCTCGGGTCGGGGTCGGTGGGGTCGAGGAAGAACTGGCCGCCCTTGTTGAGCGGGCCACCGGTGGCCGGATCGGTCACCGCCCACTCGGGCCGCGCCCGGGCCGCGATCGGATCCTGAAACGTCACGATCCGAACCACCACATAGAAGCCCTGGGCATGCGCCTGCGCAGTACGCCCCGCCAGGTCGAAGGACTCCGCCGCCTGCGCCCCCAGAATCCGCACCGTCGGGTTGTCGGTCAGGTGGTACACCTTCCCGTTCTCGTTCTTGATGTCGATCATCAACGTGTTCACCGACGTGGTGGCGCCGATGTCCAGCATCTGCTGGAACCCCGCATCGGTGGCCGGCACCCACCCGGCGATGTGGATCCCCCGGGCGATCCGCTCCGGCAACGTGATCGTCACGAAATCCCGCCGCCCATCCCAGCTCGCCGTCTGCGGAACGTATGCCACCCGCTCCGCCGACACCGCCCCCGCACTCGCCCCCACCAACCGGAACCGCCCGTCATCGTCGGTGGTGTACACCACCCCACCCCGCGCCACATCCACGTCCGCCAACGGCACCCCCCGCCCGTTGACGATGATCCCCATCAGATCCTCCGCCGCCACCGCCGGCAGCGGCACCGACCCAACCAACACGACCAACACCACGAACAGCACCCGTCTCATCCACCGAATCTACCGCGGGCGGCTCGCCTTCACATGGCGGCTCGCCGTATTCGCCGCCGGGCGAGCGGATACGTGAAAGCCCCCGAGCGGCGCGCCCGGGCGCGTCCGGGGCGCGTGCGCCGTGGAACGGGTCGACGCACGATGGTCACGGAGCCGTGCGCAACGCTCGGCGCATGATCTTGCCGGTGGCGGTGCGGGGGAGGTCGTCGGCGAAGATGACGCGGCGGGGGACTTCGTGGGCGGCGAGTCGGGTCCGGACGTGATGTTGGAGTTCGGCGGCGAGGTCGGGGCCGGGGTCATGGCCGGGACGGAGGACGACATGGGCGACGGGGACCTGGCCGCGGAGTTCGTCAGGTTCGCCGACCACGGCGCACAGGGCGACGGCGGGATGTCCCATGAGCGAGGTTTCGATCTCGCCGGGGCCGATCCGATAACCCATCGAGTTGATGACGTCATCGGCCCGGCTGTGGAACCACAGGTAGCCGTCTTCGTCCTGGCGGCCGAGGTCGCCGGTGAGAAACCAGTCACCGCGAAATCTGGCGGCCGTGGCGTCGGGGCTGTTCCAGTAGCCGAGCATCATGACCGGGTCGGGTGATCGGACGGCGATCTCTCCTTCCACGCCGACCACGGGGTTTGCGTCGTCGTCGAGCACGGCCAGGTGGTGTCCGGGCATGGGCCAGCCCATCGATCCGGGACGGACGGCGAAGAGCTTCCCGCAGTTTCCGACGGTGACGTTGGCTTCGGTCTGCCCGTATCCCTCGTTGATGCCGCAACCCAGGTTGACCTGGGCCCAGTCGAGCATGTGAGCACCCAATGCTTCTCCACCGCTGAAGATCGCCCGAAGCGACAGGTCGGTCCGGGCGACGCCGGCGGCGCGCATCATCTTGAGGGCGGTGGGAGGAAGGAACGCCAGGGTGACGCCGTGGGCGGCCATCAGCTCGGCGGCACGAAGCGGTTCGAAGTCGGCCGTCGAGACGAGGACGGGCAGTCCGAAGTACCAGGAGGGGATCAGGACGTCCATGAGCCCGGCGATCCACGCCCAGTCCGCCGGGCTCCACATGAGGTCGTGACGGGCCGGATCATCGACCGAACGCGGATACACGGAGAGCTCATGGCGGCCCATGGGCGCTCCCTCGATGAACTGGTAGTAGAGCTCATAGCCGGACAGATGACCGATGAGGGAGCCGTGTCCGAGCAGGGCGCCCTTGGGTTCGCCGGTCGTGCCCGAGGTGTAGATGAGGTAGGCGGGGTCGGTCGGGCCGGTGTCGGCGCCACCGTCGAGGGCGTCTCCCGAGCACAACGCCTCGAACTGCGGACCCATCTCGACGAGGGGTAGACCCGGAGCAGCCTCCTCCACCTTGGACCGGTTCTCGGCCGACACCACGGCCAGTGTCGTTCCAGAGTCGGCCAGGCGGTACCCGAGCGCGTCCGGCCCGAACAGCGAGGAGAGCGGGAGCGACACCGCTCCGAGTTTCCACGCCGCCAGGTGGGTGAGAGCGGTTTCGACCCGCTGGCAGGCGATCACGGCGACCCGGTCCCCTCTGGTCACGCCGGCACGGCGGAGCGCGCCGGCGAGACGGTCGGAGCGCTCACTGAGCTCCCCGAACGTCCACCGTGTCACCACGCCCCCATCGTCGACGATCAGTGCCACATCGGTTGCCGGGTGGGCGTCGGCGCATGCCACTCCCATGTTGACCCGAACGGGCACACGCCACCGGAATGTCCGTGTGAGCTCTTGGAAGTCGGCGAGGGCCACCGGGGAAGAGTACGACGAGCGAGCATCCACCTTTTGCACATTGTGCAAAAGGTGAGCGAAACGCGTGCGTTCTGCACATTGTGCAAAAGGTGAGCGAATCGCGTGCGTTCTGCACATTGTGCAAAAGGTGAGCCGACCGCTTGACACTTCAAACTTAGTGAGGTTATGTTATCGCTCATCACTTAACGCCGATCAGTTATCGGTGTTCAGACGGAGGAGCGTCAGCACATGAGAGTCCTTTCACAGGTGGTCGTGCGGTACCGCCTCGCGATACTGGTCACGGCACTGGTCGCGATGGTGGCGGCCGGCTGGTTCGGAGGAGACGTCGCCTCCTCTCTGTCGAACGGGGGGTTCAACGACCCCGACGCCGAGTCGGTACTGGCGACCGAAGCCCTCGCCACCGAGTTCGGGGCGGCACCACCCGACATGATCCTGCTGATCAACGCCCCCGGCGGATCCGTCGACAACCCGGCGGTGGCAGCCGAGGCCGCCACCCTCACAGAGCGCCTGGCATCTTCCGACCATGTGACCGCGGTGTCTTCGTACTGGTCGCTGGGTTCACCGGCAGGACTTCGGAGCGAGTCCGGCGAGGCCGCCCTGGTGTTCGCCTCGGTGGAGGGCGACGAGAGCGAGGTGCTGGAGCGCTCCGCCGGACTCGCCGAGGAGTTCCGGGGAAGCGTCGGCAACCTCGAGGTGGCGGTGGGTGGCCCGGGACCGTTGTTCGCCGAGATCCAGGAGACGATCGAGTCAGACCTGGTTCGGGCCGAGATCATCGCCTTTCCCATCACCCTGGCCCTGTTGGTGATCATCTTCGGGAGCCTGGTGGCAGCGTTCCTGCCGCTCGGCGTCGGCGTGTTCGCCATCGTCGGCACCTTCTTCGCGCTCCAGGTGCTTTCCGGCTTCACCGAGGTCTCGATCTTCGCCCTCAACCTCACCACTGCCCTCGGGCTCGGCCTGGCGATCGACTACGCCCTGTTCGTCGTCTCACGGTTCCGTGAGGAGCTGGCGATCGGCTGGGATCCGCACGAGGCCGCCCGACGCACTGTGCTCACCGCCGGACGCACCGTTGTGTTCTCGGCCGGGACCGTGGCTGTGTCCCTCGCCGCCATGCTCGTGTTCCCGCTCTCGTTCCTGCGGTCCTTCGGATACGCCGGGATCGCCGTGGTGGCACTGGCCGGTATCGGGGCAGTGGTCGTGTTGCCGGCCCTGTTGGCGGTGCTGGGCCACCGCATCGAGAAGCTGCGGGTCCGCAAGGTCCGGGCCACTCCGGAGGGTTCGGGGGCGTGGCACCGGGTGGCCACCACCGTCATGAAGCGGCCCATCCCGATCGCAACGGTTGTGATCGTGGCGCTGGTGGTACTCGGGTCGCCGTTCCTCGACGTTCGTCTCGCCTCGTCCGACGACCGCGTCCTTGCCCCGGGATCGGCCGCCCGTGAGGTGGGCGATGCCCTGCGCCGCGACTTCGCGGCGTTCGAGGCGGCATCGCTCGACGTGGTGGCGGTCGACGCCGACCACGCCGATGCCGCCGAACTGGCCGCCACCTTCTCGACACTGTCGGATGTGGCCCGGGTGGATGGACCCAGCGGTTCGTACATCGACGGGACGATGGTGGTGGAGGCGGGGCCGGCCTCGATGCGGTTCCTGTCGAACGACGGGTTCTACCTGGCGGTGGTTCCCGCTGTCGATCCCGCTTCCAAGGAGGCGGAGAACCTGGTGGGGGCGCTCCGCGCAGTCGACACGCCGGTTGAGTTCCAGGTGGCAGGAGAGACTGCCGACCTGGTCGACACCAAGGACGCCCTGTTCTCGGCGCTGCCGTGGGCGTTGTTGATCATCGGCTCGGTGACCTTCCTCGTGCTGTTCCTCATGTTCGGGTCGCTGTTGGTGCCCGCCAAGGCGGTGGTGCTGAACCTGTTGTCGCTGTCGGGAACCTTCGGGGCCCTGGTCTGGATCTTCCAGGACGGCAACCTCGCCGACGTCCTCAACTTCACACCCACCGGCGCCCTCGATCTGACGATGCCGATCCTCATATTCTGCATCGCCTTCGGGCTGTCGATGGACTACGAGGTGTTCCTGCTGTCGCGGATCAAGGAGGAGCACGACGCCGGGGCCGACAACGAGACGTCGGTGGCGATGGGTCTCGAGCGGACAGGGCGGATCGTCACCGCCGCCGCGGTGCTCATCGCGGTGGTGTTCGTTGCCTTCGCCACCTCCAGCGTGACCATGATCAAGATGTTCGGCCTCGGGATGACCCTCGCCGTGCTGGTCGACGCCTTCCTCATCCGGGCCACGCTGGTGCCGGCCTTCATGCGTCTGGCGGGCGAGGCCAACTGGTGGGCACCGGGGTGGATGCGGCGCCTGCATGACCGGTTCGGCGTCTCCGAGTCCGTGGCACTGGACCCCATGCCGCCTAAGCTCGAGTTGGAGACCGCTACCACCTGATGCCCATGCCCACAGTTCGCGCCATATCAGCCGTCGCCCGGGAGAACCCCGGGCGACGGCGTGCCCGCAAGGGTGACGGCGAGCTGCTCCGTGAAGAGATCCTCGACGCCGCCGAGGCGCTGCTGGTGGAGCACCGCACCAAGGAAGCCGTCACCATCCGGGCGGTGGCGGACAAGGTCGGCGTCAGCGCCCCCTCCATCTACCTGCACTTCGCCGACAAGGACGAACTGTTCTACGAGACCTGCCGGCGGGTCTTCGAAGTCCTCAATCTGCGTCTGGTCGAGGCACTCGCCGACCAGGAGGGCACGGTTGTCGACCGGATGCTCCGAGCAGGCCACGTCTACATCGCCTTCGGTCTCGAGCACCCGCGCCAGTACGTGACGCTGTTCGGGGCGAACTCGCAGGACGCCATCCCCCTCGATCAGATCGAGAACGACCCGGGCGTTCACGCCTTCCAGCTGCTGGTGGCGTTGATCACCGCTGGGGTGGAGGCGGGTGAGCTCGACCGTGAACTCGACATCCAGGCAACGGCCGTGGCGGTGTGGGCGGCGGTGCACGGCACCGTGAACGTGCTCATCACCAAACGGGGCATGGAGACGGCGCTCAACATCCCGCCCGATGACAAAGTGATCGACGCCATGCTCCGCATGGTGGTGCAGGGCCTTCGTGGTTGACCGGCCGACCCGGCGGGTCGACCACGTGGTGCACGCGGTCGAGGATCTGGAGGCGGCGGCGATCGCCTACCGCGACCTCGGTTTCACGGTGACTCCCCGGGCGGACCATCCGTTTGGCACCTCCAACCGGCTGGTCGTGCTCGACCGAAGCTACCTCGAGATCGTGGCCGTGACCCGACCCGAGAACCTTCCCATCACCGGCTTCGCCGCCCGGGTCGCCCAGCATCTGCTGCACCAGGGCCAGGGGATCACCCACGTGGTGCTGTCGAGCGACCACCCCGAGGCCGACCTGGAGACGGTGGGCGACCTCGCCACCGGCGAAATCTTCTCGTTCTCACGTCCGGCCCCCCAGCTGGAGGGCCCGGCCATCACCGCCGAGTTCGCCTGCGTGCTGCTGGAGGCGCCAGCCGATCTGGGCATGTTCCTGTGTCATCACGCCGTTCCCGAGGCGGTGTGGAACGAGGCGGCGATGCATCATCCCAACGGCGCCCGGGCGTTGTCAGCCGTCACCCTGCCCGTGGAGATTCCCTCGCTGGAGACGCTGGCCATGGCGGCAGGCGTCACCGGGTACGGCGGCGGCGCCCTCGACCTGGCCGGGGTCGCCTTCGAAACCGGTCCGGCCGCCATCCACTTCGACGTCGCCGTCGCGGCCACCCACTTCGCCGGAGTCGACATCGGGGGTTGAACCCCGACCCGGATGGCGGTGATCAGCGGCTTCCTGCCGTGCCAGGATGGGGCCATCCCGGACTGTCGGAAGCGGCCGGATCCTCGAGGGCCACGTGCTCACCTTCCCAGCCGAGCAGTCCAGGGTCACCGGCGAGGCCATCGACATGGAGGACCTGAGACCCACATGAGCACCCGCAGCACCTTCCTCGAATCCGCCGCCGCCGCCCGCTCTCTGCTGGCCGATCCGGTGGTGGCCGTCCGCTGGAATGAGCCGTCTTCGCTGGAGGCCATGACGGTGGGGGCGCTGGCAGGCCATCTCCTCCGATCGGTGACCACCGTGGCGGGCTATCTGGCCGAGCCGACTGCCGGACTCGACAACCTGATCGATCCCGCCGGGTACGTGTTGTCGATCGACGGCCTCTCCAGTGCCGACGGCCCCGACCTCGACTCCGAACTCCACCAGGCGATCCGCCGGAGGGCGGCCGACGAGGCGCAGGGCGGCCCCGGCCAGGTGTTGACCCGTTGGGACGAGGCGATCGAGGAGCTGTCGGGCCGGCTGGCGACCGAACCTCCCACCCGGGCCGTCCGGGTGCTGGATGGACGGGCCATGCTCGTCGACGACTATCTGGTGACCCGGCTGACCGAGCTCCTGATCCACGCCGACGATCTGGCGGTGTCGGTCGGAACCGGTACCCCCGGGTTCCCGGATGCCGCCTGGCAGCGGGTTACCGACACGCTGGTCGAGGTCGCCGTTCGCCGTCACGGCCCTCTGGCGGTGGTGCGTGCCATGACCAGGACCGAGCGCGACGCCGTCCGGGCACTCCGGGTGCTGTAAGGCTTTGCTGCGTGCAGCGGACGCTCAGGCGGGGCGTTCTGCGGCCCACAGCTCGGCGGCGGCCAGCCCATCCGGGGTCCCGATGTCGAACACCGGTCCGATCTCGACGGCAGTGAACGGAACACCCGCAGCCACCATCGAGACCAGCGCCGATGTGATCTCCAGTTCTCCGCGCACCGATGGCTCAACCGCCGCCAGGTGTGCCCAGGCGCCGGCCGGGAGTGCGCCGATGCCGGACGCATTGAACGGTGTCGAGCTGCTGCCGGCCGGGGGCTTCTCGACGATCGAGGTCACCGAACCGGCGCCGTCGACCGTCACCGCCGCCCCCGCCGTCGGATCGTCGACCCGGTTGACCGCCAGCGCCGCGCCGCCCGGCCAGGCCTCCACGACCCTGCGGTACCAGGCGGGATCGGTGACCAGGTCGCCCCAGGCGTAGATGAACGGGCGCCCGTCGACGGCCACCGAGGCTGCCATCAGGGCATCGGCGGTACCGCGGGGCGATCGCTGGCGAACCGTGGACACGGCGATCGGTGCCCGGTCCAACACCCCCTCTATCTGCTCGGCGAGATGGCCCGTCACCACCACCACCTCGGACACGCCCGCCGCCGCCAGACCTTCGATCACCCAGAACAGCACCGGACGACCCGCCACCGGGATGAGGGCTTTCGGTCGGTCGACGGTGAGCGGACCCAATCTGCTGCCGCGGCCCGCTGCCGGGACGACGGCTATCACCCGACGCCTGCGGAGGCCACCACCCGGAACGCCGGGCCTCCGGTGGCTTCCATGGCAGCCTCCACCACCGCGTCCACCGAGGCGTCCGGGCACACCGCCACCGCATAACCGCCGAAGCCGGCCCCCGTCAGCCGGGCACCCCAGGCACCGGCCCCACGCATGGCGTCGACCAGGGTGTCGAGCGATGGCGAGCTGGCCCCGAAGTCCTGCAGGCTGACGTGGGAGGCGTCGAGCAACCGCCCCAGGTCGGCCAGGTCCCCGGCATTCATGGCCGCCTCGGCGCGATCCACCCGACCCGCCTCGGACACCACGTGGCGGGCCACGGCCGCCAGCGGCAGAGGGGCGTCGGGATCGAACCGGCCCGCGGTCATGCGCACCATCAGCTCCACATCCACGTCGATGGCCGCTGCCACCCGGGCGGCGGTGGTCTCGACGGCGAGTCCGGAGAGGTCGACGTCACCGGCGGCGACGATCTTGGACAGGACCGGTGGCACGGTGACGTCGATGCCCCGCGGCACGCCCAGCAGCAGAGCCGCCGCCCGACACGCCACCACCCTGGTGTTGTAGGCGAGGTTGGCGTCACCGCCCTTGGGAGCGGGACTACCGGAGTAGGCGGCCACCAGGCCCATGCCTTCGGGGATCGGAACCTGACGGTGACCGGGCGGGTCGAAATCGATGCGAAGGGCGTGGCCCCGCTCGGCGAGGGCGATAACGGTCTGATCCATCATTCCCCCCTCGACACCGATGGAACGCTCGGCAGCGATGGCGATGCCCGGGTAGTCGGCCCGGCTCAGTCCGAGCCCCCACAGGCGGTCGAGGGTGGCGATGACGCCCACCGTGAAGGCGCTCGACGAGCTGAGCCCACCGGTTGGGGGCAGATCTCCCCCCACCAGCAGGCGGGCCCCGGGACCGTCGGCCCCGACAGCCCGGACCGCGGCCACCAGGTACCGGTGCCAGCCCGACACGGAGGCGGGGAGGTCGGCCAGGTCGATGTCGATGATGCCGGGAAAGGTGGTCGACTCGACGATGAGGCGTCCGTCGTCGGCGCCGACCCCGGTCAGGGTGACGGCCCGGTCGATGGCCAGCGGCATCACCGGGAGCAGCGAGTAATCGGTGTGCTCGCCGATGAGGTTGACCCGACCCGGGGAGCGGATCTCGACCGACGGCTCGAGCCCGAAGAGACGGCTGAAGTGATGCGTGATCATGCGTCGGCGAGGCTACCGACTCGCCACGGCCTGCGCCCACATCGCGAAACACGCGGGCGGTTCAGCCGACCGGAAGACCATCGGACCGAGAGAACGCCCATGGACCTCCCAAACGCCGCCGGCAAGTCGACGAGCGCATCGCATGCAGGATGGTTGTTCGTGGCCGCCCTGGCATTGGCGACCGGGGCGCTCTCGGCCGCGCTTGCCCCCAGCCCGTTGACAGGTCTGCTCACCATGTCGACCGGCGCGGCCCTGGTGGCCCTCCACGCCGGCCGGCGCACCTCGGCAATGCTGGGCCTGGGTCTGGCCGTGATCGTTTTTGCCCTCCTCCTCGGCATCGACCGTTTGACCGCTGTCACCGTCGCAGTCCAGCTGCTGGCGGCGGTGGTGATTGCATCCGAGCTCGCCGAGCTGGGCCGTACCCGACTCCTGCGAGCTCAACCGGCTCCGGCGACGGCGCTCGACACGGCCCGGGACCGTCTCGCCGTTGAGACGGCGCTGGTGGAGACCACCCGGGCGATCCTGCGCGACTGCGACACCCTCGAGGTCGAGGCCGCCATGGAGAATCTGATCCGCTCGGTGGGATGCGACCTGATCATGGTGTCGCGCAACCGCGCCACCGATGAGTCACTCGAGGCCCACATCGTCTTCGCCGCCGGGTCATGCGACGGCCTGTTGCCGTCGGTCAGCTGGTCGCACCTTCCCCACGCGGCGTCGTTGCTGTCGACGGGCCGGAGCCACCAGTTCAACACGGTCGAGGAGATCCCGATGCCTGACCGGTTGTTCTATCAGAACGCTCCTACCCGCATCCTCGCCGCCGCCGAGTTCCCGATCATCGTGCAGGGCAGCTGGGTCGGCCACGTCGGGCTTCTCGCCACCGAGGGAGCACGGCGGTGGGAGGACTCCGACCTCGAGCTGCTGTCGACCATCGCAGACATGTTGGCGTCGGTGTGGCAGCGCGAGCGTGCCCTCGACGACCTCGAGCGGGTGATCGTCCAACGCGACCGTTCGCTCGCCATTCAGACCGCCATCACCGGTTCGGCCCGGGTGTTGTTCGAGTCAGGCGACGAGGACGTCGACAGTGCCCTCGACCTGATCCTCGATGCCCTCGACGGCGAGGTCGCCTACGTCAAGGACGTTCGTCCCCACGGCCAGCACGGAGTGGGGTTGGAGACCCGGATCGCTTCCCTCGCCGAAGGGGCTTCAATGTCCAGGTCGCTGGAGCGGGGCGAGTGGATGTCCTGGCCCCCGGTGTACGCGCCGATCCTCGACACCCGACCCTGGATCGTGTCCGACATCACATCGCTCGGCCAGGCGCAGCAACGTTGGTACGGCCAGCACCTGCCCTCGGCCGCCTCCGAGATCGCCTTCCCCATCGTGACGGGAGGAACCGTGGTCGGCATGATCGGCGTCACCGCCTCGACCCCCCGCGACTGGGGGGCGGGCGACATCCGCACCATGGCCACCATCGCCCAGATGCTCGGCGTTGCCCGGACCCGGACCGACGCCCGCCGCAATCTCGAAGACATCGTCAAGGCCAAGGACCGCTTCATCGCTTCCGTCAGCCACGAACTTCGCACCCCGATGGCGGTGGTGATGGGGCTGTCATCCGAGCTGAACGGGCGTCGTCAGGACTTCTCCGAGGAGGAGGTGGCGGAGTTCATCGATCTCATCGCCCGCCAGAGCCGCGAGGTCGGCAACATCATCGAGGACCTGCTCGTCTCGGCACGGGCCACCGCCGAGTCGATCACGGTGCTGCCCGAGCTGATCCGTCTCGACGAGGTGGTGAACGATGCCCTGACCTCGATGTCGCACGAGCAGACCCGACGCATCGCCTCCACCGACCTCACGGCCGTCTCGACCTTTGCCGACCCGCTACGAGTCCGCCAGATCATCCGCAACCTGGTCGCCAACGGCCACCGCCACGGCGGCACCCGGGTCTTCATCAAGGTCAGCACCATCGAGGGCGCCGCCGTGCTCGAGGTGTCGGACGACGGTCCCGGCGTCCCAGCGGCCCGCCGAGCCGAGATCTTCGAGGCGTACTCCACCGGAGAGACCCAGGGTCGAACGGCTTCGATCGGCCTCGGTCTCACGGTCAGCCGTCAGCTGGCACGACTGATGGGCGGCGACGTCCGCTACCTCCACGAGCCGCTGCCGACGTTCCGTCTCACCCTCCCCGTCGGGGCCGCCAACAACATCGGACAGGAGACCGAACGGGCGCTCGCCGGGTAGACCGGCCCCGTAGAATCCGGCAATGCCCGACATGACAGTCTTTTGGCGCCCCGGGTGTGGGTTCTGCATGCGCCTCGAGCGCGAGCTCGGCCGAGCGGGTGTGGAGTACCGGCGCCGGAACATCTGGGAGGACGACGAGGCGGCCGCTTTCGTTCGGTCGGTGAACAAGGGCAACGAGACCGTTCCCACCGTGGTCATCGGCGACGAATACCTCACCAACCCCTCCGCCTCCACCGTGCTGACCAAGCTCGGAGTCGAGCCGCCGCCGTCCACCGGCCTCGGTCGCCTGCTGGGTCGCTGACCGGGCCCGGTCGGATGGGCGAGCGGTCTACGGGAGATACCCCTCGGCCCGATTGAGGAATGCCGCCATCTGACCGCGGGTGACCGGATCGTTGGGGCAGAACCGGGTGGGGGTGCAGCCCCGCGTTATGCCGGCGGCGGCGAGGCGGGCGATGTCGGACTGGAAGACGCTGCCCACCGTGTCGGTGAAAGTGACCCCGTCGGTGTCGACCAGTCCGAACGCCCGGGTCAGGAAGGCGGCCATCTCACCCCGCGTCACCGGCTCTTCCGGGCAGAAACGATCGTTGACTGGCGGGTTGCAACCCCGGGTGATCCTGGCCGCAGCGAGGCGGGCGATGTCTGCTCGAAAGACGTCGCCAGCGGTGTCGGCGAAGGTGATGTTCCCGCTGTCGGTCAACCCGAATGCACGCGACAGGAAGGCAGCCATCTGACCGCGGGTCACCGAATCTTCCGGGCAGAAGCGATCATTGGTGGGCGGGTTGCAGCCGCGGGTGATGCCGGTGTCGGCCAGCCACTCGATGTCTGCAACGAACGGGCTCGCACCGGTATCCGTGAACCGGCTCACTGCGACTCCGCCATCCAAACGGATCCGGAAGCCATTTCCTTCACGCCCCACGATCGTGAGCCGAACACCGGAAATGGTGGCGGTATCGCCGACCCCGAGGACATGGGCGATGGAGTCGGGCCGGCTCGGGTTCTGGGCGGTCCGCCGGTCGAGGCCGTAACAGACGCCGTAGACCGAGCTGAAGCAGGCCCCGTTGTCGCGCTGGTCGATGGTGTGGACGCTCACCCCCTCCCAGGATGTGGGGATGGGATCGTGGGCGGAAGGGACACGGGCATCGAGGGAGACCAGATGACCCTGCTCACCGAGCGGGATCACCACCATCTCGGTGCCGTCAGACCCGGTGGCGCCGAGCACGACCTCGGTGGTGCCGCCGGTGTGGACCGCTACCTCCGCGGGTTCGATCCATCCAGCGGCGTACCGGTTGAAAGCGAGGGTGGCATAGGAGTCGGTGACGGTGGTGAACAGGTCGGCACCGCTGTTGCCCGACATGAGGTCGATGGGGTTGTCGTACTCCCAGATCCGGCCACCGACGAGGGTCTGACCGGTGTAGGAGTGGGGCCAGCCGATGCCGTGGCCGATCTCGTGACTGACGAGCGAGGCAACGGGAGCCGGCCACGGCGAAACCGCCACCACCGATTCGCCTCCCATGAACACGAAGCGGGAGTTGGCCGGAAAGGTGCGGGGTGTGGCGGCGCCGCACGGACTCGGACAGGTGAGGCCGGGACCGCCGAATCCGAACCCGAGTTGGGCGTCGGCGATGACGATGGCTCCGTTGACGGTGAATGGCTGAGCCGAGCCGGCAACCGCATCGAGGCACCCCTGGGGGTCGGAGCCGACCACGCTGCCGGCCGGCACGAACACCATCGAATAGGCCCCTTCCGAGAGCCAGTCGTAGTGGGGGGCGACCACCGAGGCGAGAAAATCGGTTGCCACCGTGGGGGTGACGCCGATGCCCGCCCCGGGGTAGTCACAGACCCACACCGCCCACCGGTCGGTTCCCAGGCTGTAGGCGCGGACATCGTCACCGGCGACGATGCCGAGCGGTTCCCACCCGTAGAGGTCGGCGGCGTCGAGCAGAGCGAGATCGGTTCCCTCGGGGAGGAACACGGTCGGCGGGATGTCGATCCCTTCCGGGATGTCGCCGTGATGTGCCCAGGCCGGTGCGGCGTGACCGGCCACGAAGCCGGCCACGACCAGCCCGAGGACAACCGACAGCATCCGACGCACTCGCACACCCACCCCGCTTCGAGAGTCGGGCCGCAGTGTACGGGGCCGAACCCCTGACTAGTCCCGGTGGGAATCCGCGACATGTGTCTTCACGATGTGTGACGACAGACCACACTACGTGGTCATGGGAAGGTTCGTCACGGCCCTCGGGGCACTGGCACTCGGCATCACGCTGGCAGGGGAACTGGCGTCGTCGGGTGACACGGGAGCAGCGCTGGGGCTGGCGACCGTGTCCGTGATGGTGTTCGCCGGGCTGTTGGCGGATCCGGGAACGACGGGGCTGGTCGTTCTCGGTGCTGTCGGCCTGGTGTTGGGGGCGAACGGGAGGCCGCTGGAAGGGCTCGGCCTCGTGGTTGTGGCGGGCATGCTCGGGGGACGCATGGTGGGGACCATGCGGCGAGCACCTGCCCGACCGAACCTCATCCTCGTGAAGGACTGAGGGCCGTCGGCGGAGCCGGGCTGTGGGGACTCCACGGCTCCGACGCTGGGTGGGCAACCGGGCGGGAGAGATCGATTGGGGGGTGAAAAAGGTGGGGGCGCCGACGACGTTCATCGACCGGGCTGGGCGGTGGACGTCTCGGCGCGTCCCCACCCCTCCACCCTCGATCTGGGGATGTTGACGGGCTGATGGACCTCAGACGGCTGTCACTGGTACGAGATGAACACCGGGACGGGATACAGCTCCAGGACTTCGGCCGGTGTGGCACGGGGGACATCCTCGTCGTAGAAGTTCTTCCAGCCCCACAGGAACCCGCGGTCGGGATTCCAGTTCGACGTCAGACCGTTCCACGTGACGACCTTGGTCGGGAACGGACCCTGGCCGTCCATCTGGAGGACCACCGCCAGTTCATCCGGCGTGGCGATCTCGTCGCGGTTGGTGATCATCGAGTCCCGGAACTGGTGCACCAGGAAGAGTTTCTGGGGAAGCACTTCCTCGCGCACGATGCCGGCAAGCCAATCGGAAACGGCGTTGATCTCGGACGCGTCGACGGTGCCGATCTGCTCGAGGTGGATCTGGTCGCGGGCCAGGCGCCATTCCGGGTCGAGCGCCAACCCGACATGAGGCAGCCGAAGCAGCGACTCGTAGCGTTGCGCCTGGGTGAGAAAGTCCGTTCGACCCGATTGAAGGTCGAGCACCACGTAGATACCGTTCTCGGCGGCGTACTCGACCCAGGGCTGCAAGGTGTTGATCGACATCTCATCGGAATAGTCGCCATCGGGGCCCGGACCGGCGGCGGCCACTGTGGTGATGATCTCGAACATGGGAACCACCTGGACGCCGTCAGCGCCGTAACCGGCGATCGCCTCCGTCATCAGAGCGTGCGTCTCCGCGGGTCCCTGCTCGCCCAGCACTCCCAGGTCATCGGTCCCCGGGGTGCCGTAGAACCCAACCAGCCGCTTCTCGGGGAACAGCGTCATCCCTCCACCGGGAAGCTCGGCATCGGAGCGAACCAGCTCGACCTGCCAAGCGGTGGTGGGGTCGAATCCACCCACCAGCCGGAGGGCCGACGAGCTCTCGATCACCAGGCGCATCGGGTCGGGCAGATCTGAGAGATCGATGTCGGCGGCCACGAGCACCTTCCCGGCGGTCTGGCGGGCGATCACCTCGATGGCGGGAAGCACGACCGACGCAGTCGAATCGAGCAGGAACACCGGTCCCCCTTTTTCCTCGGAGAGACCGGGGCCGAGGGCGGCACTGTCGACCTCGGCCCGGTCGACCTCCACCTCGAGTGCCGCCAACTGGGACTCGGCCGGATCACCCATCCCCACCAACGTGACCCGCTCGGGCTCGAGGCGGGTCAACTCCACCATGACCGCCGGGTCGATGACGTCGCCGGAGACCACCAGAAGCGGCCCGCCCTCTTCCACGGCACGCTCGGCACCGGTCCGGACGGCGGCGGAGTCCGACACCCGGGCGATGGTGACGTGCTCGGCACACGGATACGACGAGCTCGATGCTCGCACCACGACCTCTACCGGGTCCTCGGAGAGATCGTGTCCGTCGCGGGCCACCACCGCTCGACATTCGCGGGTTGAACTGAAACTGGAGAAGGGGCCGCTGCCGCCCAGCTGAACGGCCACCAGCCCCACGATCACGACGCCGGTGAGAACGGCGGGTACGCGGGGCGACCGACGGCGGGTACGGAGGTCATCGAATGGAGAAGGCATCCTTCGCCTCGAGGAGACATCGGATTCTACGGCCGCCGGGGCGGCATCCGCCAAGGCGCGAAATCGGTTCTCAGCCGGCGTACTACGGATTCGAGGTCGGACGGCCGATGAGTGAAGAGTGGAACCAAGAAAAGTGGTCGAGGGCCGGACGACCCCCATGAACCGCAGGCCGTTTGCCCTGCGCCTGGGCGCCTACCCCGCGCTGGTCGCCACGCTGCTGTCATCGGCAACGCTACCGGCTCTCGAGATCGTCGATGGCTGGGCAACGCTGACGTTGCCGGCCGCCGCCAGAACGGAGATGCGGGTATGAACCCGGAAGCCCCCGAGCTGGAAACCCGGGCACGGATCACCTTCGGAGTTCCCGTCATGGTGACCCGACCCGTCGGAGACGAGCTTCTCCCGGCGGTGTTGGTGCTCCACGAGGCCTGGGGGCTGACGCCCGACATCGCCGCCGCGGCGGAGCGGATCGCCCTCGCCGGCTACATGGCGGTTGCTCCCGACCTGCTGTCGGGGCCTGCCCGGCTGGCCGGCATCCTCGGGGAGCTTCGTAAGGGCTCGGGCACCACCGTGACGGTGGTGGGCCGGATCCTCGATCTGATCTCGGCCATGCCCGACAGCACCGACCACGTCGGCGTGGTGGGGTTCAGCATGGGCGGGGCGTTGGCCCTGCTCACCGACCGACACCCGGCGGTGGCGGCGATCTCCGCCAACTACTGCATGGTCCCGAGGGCTGCCCTCTCACATCGCCCGGTGCCGGTGGTAGCCAGCTTTGGGGCCCGCGATCTTTTGCTCCCACGCTCTGATCGACCGCTTCGGCGCCGACTGGCGGGAGAGGGCGTCGCCATCCACGATGTGGTGCGTTATCCCAGGGTGGGCCATTCGTTCATGACCGAGATCGGAGGCTCCCGGGAACGGGGTGCGACAGGCCGACTGGTGGGGATGGCGCACCAGCCCGGCGCCGCCGAACACGCCTGGTCCCGTACCCTCGCCTTCCTCGACGCGGCCTTGCACCCTGCCTCGCAGGAGGTCCAGGAGCCGGGGGAAGTGCCGCTCGGCAGCACCAATCGACCGTTCGCCTGAAGGGGCGCGACCCCTTCAGCTGTTCTGCAGCTGGGCGGCGGCCCGGCTCAGCTCGCGTGAGAGGAAGTCGGCGAGGTCGCCGGGTTCGACCACCCGGGCGATGGCCTCGGTCATGCACCGGGCCCATTCCCTCGCCTCGTGTTCGCCGATCACGAACGGGGCATGTCTCATCCTGAGGGCGGGGTGTCCCCGTCGTTCCCAGTACAGCGGGGGTCCTCCCATCCAGCCGCTCAGGAACTCGTAGAGTTTCTGGGTCGATACCGACAGGTCGGTGGGGAGCATCCGGCGCAGGGCGGGCGAGTCTTCGTCGACGATCCCGTAGAACGTTTCGGCGATGAGTCGCACCCGCTCGTCTCCGCCCAACTCCTCGTAGGGGGTGGCGGCATCCCCCCAGGGGTAGTTGCCCGACGGCTGTGCGGCGATCTCCATGATCCTCAAGGATACGCCGAACCCATGGATCCCGATTTCCTCCAGAGCGGGGCCTACCAGGCCGATTCAAGAGGGCAATGCCGGTGACCACCCCGACACCACCTACCTCCCGGAGGCGCGGCCCGACGCCGACCTCCCACTTGGTCGAACGCGCCCAGGCGCGCCTGGCTCCGGCCTTCGACATCGCGGGAGGCCAACGACTGGGCGAGGTTCTGGTGAACCTGATGATCGTCGGGTTCTCCATCCTGCTGGTGGTGGGCATGGTCGAGGCGGTGGCATTGCGCTCCCCGGGAGCCTGGATACAGCCGTTGGCAACGATCGGCCTCATCGTCTGGGCTGCGCTCATGCAACGACGCGGCCGCCCCCGACCGGTTCCACTGTTGATGGTGTCGGCGACACTCGCCACCAGCTACCTGGTGGCGGCTTCACTGACCGAGTCGCTCACCGATGTCACCAACACCTCGCCGGTGGTGATGATCGTCGGCGCCGGCGCCATCGCCGTCGCCACCGGTGGTCGCCGGCCCCTGAGGACGGCCCTCTACGTCGGATTCCTGGCGATCGCGGCGGTGATCGCCATTCAGACCGCCCTCGACGAGCATCCGATGGCCATCTTCGCCGAGGCCGCCTCATCGGTGGTGGTGATCGGGCTGGCGTACTACCTGATCCGTTCGGTCCGGGTGGCCTTGGACGCCGGGTCGACCCGCTACACGGGCCTCCTCGAGACCGCCCCGGTGGCGGTGCTCGAGGCGGACCTGTCCAAGATCGGCAAGGGGGTCCCGGTCGGGCCGGTGGTCCGCAACCTCAACCTTCGGGCCCGCGAGATCCTCGGCGTCGCCGATCTCGACCTGGATTCGATCGACGACCAGATCGTGCCCCCGGTGTTCCAGCAGTTGATCGTCGACGTAGTGACCAACGCCGCATCCACCGGGGAGCGGGTGGTGGTGTTGGAGGATGGCCGGGCGCTGCTGGTGAACTGGCGGGCGCTCGACCGCCGCTTCGCACGGGTCATGTTCTCGGGGGTCGACATCACCTCCCAGCAGGAAGCCGAGCGTTCCCTGGCCGAGCAGGTTCGGGCCCGCGACCAGTTCATCGCCACGGTCAGCCACGAGCTGCGGACGCCGCTCACCGGAGCCCTGGGCCTCCTCGAGTTGCTTCACGCCGGTGAGATCGAACACGAAGAGCGTGACGAGGCCATGCTCCTGGCCCTCGCCCAGACCCGTGACATGGCCGACATCGTGCAGGATCTGCTGGTGGCGGCGAGAGCTTCGAGCGGTGGGCTGGTGATCAAGCCGGAGACGATGGCACTCGCCGACCTGGCGCGCTCGGTGGTGGCGTCGGTGATGGGGGAGTTCGAGTTCGACGTGCAGAACCAGGCGGTGGTGTCGGCTGATCCCGTTCGGGTTCGCCAGATCGTCCGCAACATGGCCACCAACGCCGTCCGCTACGGAGGCAGCACCCGCAGTGTCCGGGTGTGCGCAGCCGGCGGGCAAGGGATCATCGAGGTGATGGACGACGGTGCGCCGCTCGACCACCACCTGCAGAGCAGGATGTTCGAGCCGTACGAACGCTCGGGCGGCCTGAACCTTCCGACCGAGTCGGTGGGCTTGGGTCTGACAGTCGCCCGCATGCTCGCCCGGCTGATGGGTGGCGACCTCACCTATCGGCACACCGGGTCGTCGGCGATCTTCGCTCTGACGCTGCCATTGGCCACGGAATCCGAAACAGTTCCCGCCTGAGGTCGACACCCGCTGCCGAGGTGCGATACTGCCTCCCGGCAGGAGGACTTCCACCCGATGGCCTACACAACGGTTCGACGGCTCGACTCTGTACTCAGCGCAAACAAACGTGACGACGACGCGGTCGAACCGGCGGCCACGCCGATCGTCGACGAGCTGATCCGGCTACAACTGTCGATCGTGGGCGCGGTGGATCTGACGGGCGCCGGCATCCACCGTGTCGCCACGTATCTGATGTCCCGACCACGCACCACCATCGCCATCGTGTCGTACCCGGCCACCACGTTCGTCAGCGTGTTCGGCGGACGGGTGTTCTCGAGCACCGATCGATCGCAGTCGGCGGTTGGATCCTTCGAGCTGCGACAGGTGGAACCCGCCACACCCACGGCCCGGCTGTGGCGCCTCCACGAGGCCGGGCTTGCCCGCATCGCCGCCTTCGGTGCCCAGCCCGACCGGCTGGCACACGAGCGATGCGTCGACACCGCCCTCGAGGTCGAACGGCGCCTCCGAGCGGGCGCCGACCCGAAAGCGGAGCTGTTGTCGGACGTCGCCCGGGGACTGCGAATGGACCGCGGCAACCCGCCGTTGGTCGACGATCGCAGGGCTGGAAAGCGCATCGAACGCTGGCTGGCGATAGGCATCGAGCCGATCCCCGTCTGACCGACCGCAACAGGGACATCCTCCCCTGCCCGTGGCACTCCCCGAGGGAGATGCTGGGGGTGGCCCGCCAACGGCGATAGGAGGACGACCATGACGCTGCTGAGGGACCCCGATTCGCGGACCCGCTCGTTCACGAGCGAATGGCTGCTGGGAGCGATCGGCACCATCGCTGTCGGCGCCGGTGTGTGGATGCGCTATCTGCTCGACTCCGACCTGGCCGAAGCCTGGCCGTTCACGGCGATCATCGTCGGCAGCCTCATGCTGTTCGCAGCCTTCGACCGGGTGGCCCAGAAGCTGACCACCCCCACCGGAAGGCCCACCACCTGGGTGTCGCTGGCCGCGCTGGCATCGTTGGCGGCCGCGGTGGTGTTCATGCTGATCTGGCTTTTGTGATCAAGATCCGGTGGGGGCGCCGGGACTCCCCTCCCCCAGCGCCCCCGCCGCCATCTCAGAGTCCGTAGTAGCTGGCCGTCGCCTCCTTGAGATGCGCCGTGAGCACATGCTCCCGACTCGCCTTGGGTGCCCGCTTGACGGTTTGCTGGTCGTAGGGCACCACCAACCGCCCGTCGGCGGTCCGATAGGCCGCCGCCAACGGCATGTAGTGCCCCGACTTGAACAGTCCCACTCCCACCACCGCCCACTGCGGCGTGTGTGAGGTGTCGTCGTCGTAGAGGACGTCGACCACCTTCCCGATCGGCTTGCTGTTCTCGTCGATGACCGGTTGCCCGAGCCAACGCTGATCACCGCTCTCGCTGACGTGTTCCACAGAGTCTCCTCTCTGTCACGCCCAGCCCCTTCGTGCCCTCGGCCCCCTTTCCCTGGGTTGTCCGCACCCCAAACCCCGGTTCTCGCACCGAAGACGCAAACCCAGGGTTCACATCACCGCTCAGCGGTGTTCTGGCTCCTGAGAATGGTGAGAGCGCGGTCGGCCTTCGCCATTTCGACCGTGCGAGACACGATGGCCGCGATGCCACCTGCACGACGCGCCGGTGTCGTACGGCCCGACGCCTTCTTCTATCGGGATGGAAACGAGCCCCCCAGGTGTTCAGGCGGATGCCTTAGGGAGAGCGAACCAGAACTCCAGCGCGTCTCGGCTCCACCGACGGATGACTTCTCCGGAATGGGTCGAAGCAACTCACCATCCGTAGGCTCCTTGGCGGTCGGGCCATCCGACCGGTGAGCTCACCGTCGCTCGCGTGTGCATAGAACCCGCGGAGACCGTGTCAAAGGCGGGTCAAGAGGATGCTCACTCGCCGATGTCCTCATTCCACAGTTCGGGGTTGGCGGCGATGAAGCCCGCCATCAACTCCGTGCAGTCGAGCCTGTCCAGCACTTCCACCTCGACGCCGCGCGACCGCACGTAGGCCTCGGGACCGGTGAAGGTCCGGTTCTCCCCGATGACGACCCGGGGGATCCCGTACAAGAGGATCGCACCCGAGCACATGTCACAGGGCGACAACGTCGAATAGATCACCGACCGGCAGTAGTCGGCCGCCGACAGCCGGCCGGCGTTCTCCAGAGCGTCCATCTCGGCGTGCAGGATGGTGCTCGCCCGCTGCACCCGACGGTTGTGGCCCCGGCCAACGACCTCGCCTCCCACCACCAGCACCGAGCCAATGGGGATGCCACCTTCGGCCAGGCCCGCCCGCGCTTCTTCTACTGCCAGGTCCATCGGGTTCATGTGACCAATGGTACGGAACTCGCCTCAGGTCGGTTCGGTTTCGGCCGATGAGATATCTGCGTTGGTCATTGGAGGTCGATGGTGGAAGCAGTACATCGGATGAGCCGGGAAAGCGATGACGGCTACGAGGCGATCCTCGTGTGTGAGGACCCCGGGTGCGAGCGCCAACTCATCTACCGCCGGCCCAAGCACCTCGAGGTGCTCCAGCACGGTGGCGCCTCCGCAATGCACTGGTTCCACACCGGGCTCGGCGCCGAAGTGGCCGCCAGTCGCTGACCCGAGCCGCTGAGGCGAGGCCATCGGGCCTGCTCATGGCGAGTTGACCCACCGACCGATCGGCCCCA
>JBHJOH010000061.1:0-20219 GCA_050329955.1 Acidimicrobiia bacterium
AAAGCCCGCGCGACCAGTTCCGCACGCGTTCCGGCATGCGTCATCAGCTGCGCGAGAGTTAGGAACGCGTCATCATGCTCGCGAGGGATAGGCCCCCCCTTATCTGAGTGGGCGCGGCGTGTCAACTGGTGTGGGTTGTGTTGGTTGGGTGGGGTGTGTCGGTGTCCGGCCTTAGCTGGGTGCTCGAACTGGGGTGTTCGGCGACATGATGTGAGGTTGGGTTCCGACAAGCGGGGGGACGGCTGATCGGTCTACCAGGGTTCGCCGCAGGGCATGCGGGAGACAGGGGGGTCGCTGGATCGAGCCGTCACGGATTCATCGGTGATGTGCGGATGCGGTGACACACGTCCACGGGTGCGGGATGGTTCAGGTGATCGGTTGCCAGGCATCGTCTCCTAGGTCTCTGAGAATGTGGTGGCTGCGACGGGCGATCTTGCGGGCGACCGACAGACCGGCCCGGGACGCGCCTAGGCGTTGGCGGACGTCCTGGTAGTAGTCGTGGTCGGGTGAGGCTGGTTTGGAGGCGTGCTGGGCGGCTTCGACCAGGGCCCAGCGGAGCACGGGTGATCCTTGCCGGGCCAAGACACCGGGCCGGCGGCGACTGTCTGAGTCGTGGACGGTGATATCGAGACCGGTGAACCGGACGGCCTGTTTGGAGGACGAGAACCGGCGGGTGTCGCCCAGCTCGGCCCAGATCACAGTCCCGAGCAGTGACCCGACTCCCCACAGTTGCTGCAGAGCGACGGGGCCGGGATAGGTCCGGCCGAGCTCGCGGAGATGTCCACCGACGACGACAATCCGCTGTTCACAGTGTTCGACCATGCCCATTGCTTCGTCGACGAGGATCCGTCCCGCCGGGGACAGGTCGACAGCAGCCAACTGTTGACGCCGGTCGGCAGCGGTGAGGTTCACGCCGGGGGCGCCCTGTTGGAACAGTTGAGCATGGACTCGTTGCATCCACGTCTTCCGGGTCGACCCCAACGACCGATACAGCCGGCCCATCACCCGGGCGTCGATCACGAACCCCGGCGGGATCCACGACTCGGGAATGGCGTCCTCGACGGCCAGCATGCGCAGATGAGCAGCGTCGGCCCGGTCGGTCTTGGCCCGCTTCTTCCGGCTCTTCAACATGGCAGTGTCAGCCGGTTCGGCCATCAACGCCCGAAACCCTCGGGCCTGGACCTCCTCGGCGACATACCGCCAACCCGTGCAACCCTCGAACGCGAACCTGACATCGGCCCCGACACCGAACTGGTCCAAGAACACAGCCAGATCAGCCCGGGTGCCACCGATCCGGAACCGGGTCAGCTCACCCGTCTCAGTGTTCAACCACTCCCCAGTGTTCTGAGCACGATGAAGATCAAACGCTCCTACGATGGCCATCAGAGACCTCCTCTCGAGTTCCGGCCCACACCACGGAGCCACCAGCACAAGTCTTGTGCACGAACCGCAGGGGAGGTCTCCACTCATCACATCTACCCCCCTTCGTGGGGGCCGCCCTTCCCCCTCTCGCAAGCTCGAGGGGGACAAAGCTATTCACTGTCCGCTGACCGGCGAGTCCAGGCGAGAGCCCCAGCTACTCACCTCGCTCGACATATGGGCAATGTCGACATCCCGTGTCGCAGCAGGTGTCGCGGTTCCAGAGGTATTCGGCGGTAAAGACCCAGAATCCGGTGGCGGGGTCGGGGTAGCGGGAGGCGCCGGCTTCGATGGCGCCACCATGCACCTCGAGGATGGTGTCGTAGAGCGGGTGTGACGGCGACAGGCGGCTCGGGGCGGGTACGAGACGGTCGGGGGGCACTGCCATGTTCTGGGCCGTGATGATGGCAGGTAACTTGACGGCATGTACCGCTTCACCGGGCTGGGTAGGCCGATCGATCTGCGATACCCATCGAACCGCTTCATCGTGGCGGTGGCGATCATCTCTTCGGCCGTCGCCTATGTCGCCGCAGATGCCGAGGCGCTCGTGGCCGCCATCACCGTGGGTGGCTCGGCCTTCTTCGGATGGGCGATCGCCCGCGAGATCGACCCCGATCGAACGCGGAGCGCCGCCATCGCCGGACCGGCTTCGGCCGCCCTCGGATGGTGGGCGTACAGCCAGGCAACGGCGGTTTCGCTGGGGGCGTTGTATCTGGTGCTCGTTGCGGTGCGGGTGGTCATCCGCACTACCGGCACTCCCCCAACCCGATTCGACCTGGGGTTGCATCTGGTGATCGTCGCCTGGCTGTCGGCCGGATCGCACGCCTGGCTGGCCGCGCTGGTGATGGCCGTCGCCGTGGTGCGCGACACCCGGCTGCCCGATCCTGCTCCGGCCGTGAACCTGAAGTGGGGTGCGGCCATTGGCACGGTTGCGGCCCTCGTCGCCGGGGTTGGGTCGGCTCAGAGCGAATGGTCGGTCCCCGATGCCACCGGGGCGGCGCTGCTCGTTTCCGGGGTCGTCGGGACCGCCATTCTGGTGCGGCCCCAATCGGTGACGTCGCTCTCCGACGTCGGCCACCGCCAGCTCGACCCGCTCCGTTTGGCGATGGCGCGTCTCACTGCCGGCAGTGGTGCGGTGCTGGTGGCAGTGGTGGGCGGGGCGGCCGGACTGTGGGCGGTGGCTCCGGCCTTCGTCGCCATCGCCGCTACGGCGGCGGTTCGCCTGGCTCGATGATCCGTTCCCGCACCATCGTGACGTGAGGCCCCAGCCCGGGCGGCTCGTACACGTCGGACACGGTCACGAACCAGTGTCGCAGGTAGACCCCCGCCGCCGGCATCCGGGCGCTGGCCCACAGGTACACCCCGCCACGTTGGCCGGCATGGGCGAGGCAGGCCCCGAGCAGCGCGGTGCCCACACCCACCCCGGGCGTCGTCACCGCCATCGCCCGCAGTCGCCAACCTCCGGGTCCGGTCTCCGGCCTGTCCTCCGGGAACACGCCGGCGGTGCCGATCACGACATCTCCGGCCACCCGGGTGTGGAAGGCGGCGAACCAGCCCGCCTCGGGGTCGTCCTCGCCGGGGACGATCAACTCCTCGAGGGTCTGGTGAGGACGCAGGACCTGTCGGCGCACGGGGCGGGTCAGCACCGGGTCGACGCGGCGGATGTCGAACGAAGCGGCCATGCCTTTCAGGCTATCGACCACACGCACCTCGGCCGGGCACGATAATGGGGTGAGTGTTCTTCGAGGAAGGAGACACGATGACGATTCTCATCGTCGGCGCCACGGGGAATCTGGGCCGCGCCACCACCCGCCAGTTACTGAACGAGGGGCATGGCGTGCGCACCATGGTGCGCGACCGTGGAAGCGCCGAAGACCTGCGCACCGCCGGCGCCGAGGTGGTGACAGGCGACCTGACCGATCCCACCTCGCTGGCGGACGCCTGCAAGGGCATGGTGCGGGTGTTTGCCTGTGCACATTCGATACTCGGGCGCGGTGCCCTCAGCAGCGCGCAGGTCGACCATGTCGGCCACAGCGCGCTGGTGGCGGCCGCCCGCCAGGCCAACGTCGAGCACTTCGTCTACACATCGATGATGGGGGTACGCCAGGACCATCCGATCGACTTCTGCCGTACCAAACACCAGATCGAGGGCGTGGTGGCAGACAGCGGCATGGGCTACACGATCCTACGCCCGTCGGCCTTCATGGAACAGCATGTGCACGTGCTCAACGGCAAGTTGCTGCTGGAAAAGGGCTTCGTGGTGCTGATCGGCCCGGCGGCCAAGCCGCGCAACTTCGTGGCGGTG
Organism: Acidimicrobiia bacterium; assembly: GCA_050329955.1. GTDB lineage: Bacteria > Actinomycetota > Acidimicrobiia > Spongiisociales > ZC4RG35 > JAOUGY01. The sequence continues at coordinate 3,725 of JBHJOH010000061.1, forward strand.
CGTGACGTCGTGCCGTTCGCTGTGGCGGCGCTGACCGAGGAAGGACTCAACGGCCGCACGATCGAGGTGGGAGGGCCAGACAACCTGAGCAACACCGAGGTCGCGCACATGTACGCAGTGCGCGCACACAAGGGCCGCATCTTCCATCTGCCGCTGGGTGTTGCGCGCGCCGCGGCCGCGGCGATCCGGCCGCTGCACGAGGGCGTGGCGCGTGTGATCGACCTGCAGATGCTCGACGAGCGGCAGATGCCGGAAACCTGGGACCCGACCGCCTCGCTGGCCGAGTTCCGGCGCACGCTGACCACGGTGGACCAATTCATCGACGAACGCATCGCCGAGTGGCGGCAAGGCGCCGGCAACCACCGTCGCTGAGTCTCCGCCCTCGGAGGGGGCGCGCCGCCGGCGGCGCCGGCTGGCACACTGGAGTGCATGCGCCTCGACCGCAACGACCTGTCGGGACTGGCAGGGTCGGCCGTGGCGGGGATGCTCATCGACCGATTCGGCCCCAAACGCGTGCTGATGGCTTCAGAGGTGTTGTTCGTGCCAGCCACCCTGGCGGTGGTGGCGACCACCGACATGTTCACCATGACCCTGGCAGCCGTCGCCTTCGGGCTGTTCTCTGCCCCGACGATGACGGCCATCGCCTCCTTTCCTCCTTACCTCACCACCGACGAATCGCGGCTGGTCAAGGTCAACGCCGCCGTCGAGACCGCCGGGATGGCGGCACTCATCTCGGGTTCGGCGATCGGTGCGGCATTGGCGTCGGTGCTGTCGGTCGACTGGGTGTTCTACCTCGACGCCCTCACCTCGATGGTGGCGGTGGCGTTGGTTGCCCGGGTGAAGACCCGCGCCGTCACCAGGGCGGCGCCGGCTGGTGGGGGAATCGCCGAGATCCGGGCCGGCTTCTCATACGTGTACCGGCACCCCCGCCTGCGCTTCTACATCCTGGTCGCCACCTCGATGTGGTTGCTGTTCGGATTGTTCTCGTCACTGGAGCCGATCTTCTACCGCGACGTGCTCGGCCGCGGGCCCGAGGCGATCGGCATCGTCAACGCCATCCTCGGCATGGGGCTGGTGGCCGGTACGGTCGCTGCATCGCGCATGCCGAAACGGCTCCGAACCGCCCGCACGGTTCTGTGGTTGCTGGCTGCCAACGGGGCCGGCGCCATCGTCTACATCGCCACCACCAACTTCGCCGTGGTCATCGTCGGCGCCATCGGCTGGGGAGGGTGATCGGGCTCTTCCTCCCGCTGGTGCGCACGTTGATCCACGTCAACTCACCCGATGACATGCTGGGCAGTGTGATGGGCACCACCACCGTCCACGCGGAGGCGGCCAGGCTGATCCCGCTGCTGGTGGCACCCGCGTTGGCGACAGCCATCGGAGTGCAGTGGCCGATGGTGATCGGCGGCTTCGCCCTGATCGGGATAGCGGCGCTGGCCGGGCCCGCCGGAGCCCGACTCGACCGGACCCCGACCGTGGCGGTGCCGCCCGTCGCCCATGGAGAGGTCGGCGACGAGCCCATCTCACCCAATCCCTGAACTGGACAGCCACGATCGGGCGGGCATGAATCGAAAGGCTCCGCAGGGCCTCCAAATCGACCATACTGTGTCATGAAGGGACAGGTGGAGACGGCGGCGTGGAGCCGCGCGGGAAGCTCGACCCCTTCGGGGGACGGGGTAGAGGGAGGCAATTCAGATGCGAACGATGGCCGCAAGGCGACTCATGGCGGTCCTGACGGCGGCGGCGACAGTGGGGCTCATGTCGCTGCCGGCGGGGGCGGCGACCGTCATCTTCTCTTTCGAGGGCGACGACTTCTACCTTCCCCGGCCGGTCGAGTCCTCCGACCAGGAATACGTTTACCGGCTGCTCGCCACCTACGACATGGCTGCCAACGGCTACGCCGACCTGATTGGCCTCAACTGCACCTTCTCGGTCACGGCTGCCAACGGCTCCAGCGTTCACCTCAACAACTACGGCGCCATCATCACCGGTGGTAACGAGACCGACATCCTCGACACCGAGTCGTTGCCGGACGTGCTCACGACCCAGCTCGAGGACGCCACCCTCGTCCTTGGCGAGACCATCGAGTTGTACAACGTGATGGTGAGGGACGGCAACGGGACGATCGCTACCTCGGTCGAATACGTGGTCACCGTCACCTGCCTCACCGTGGAGGAGACGACCACCACCACAGTGGAGGAGACCACCACCACGGCGGTCGAAACGACCACCACCACTACGGCTCCCACCACCACGACCACGCTGCCTGTCAGCACCTCGTCGATCCTGATAACGACGACCACCACGGTGGCCGACACCACCACCACGTCTGCGGCTGCGACCAGCACCAGCACCGTTCCGCCCGTCACCGGAGACACCCTTCCCTTCACCGGCCCGCCGGTCGAGGCAGCGGAGATCGCCATGGCCGCAGCCGCGCTGCTGCTGCTCGGCGGCGGCGTGCTGCTCGCCGGCCGCGAGAGCTGAACTCCAGCTACCAGCCAAACCGAAGACTTCCTGAGTTCTGGCCCGGAACGTCCGACGTCCGACGCAACACGCAGGAACACGCGTTCTGGCTGGCAGCTGGCAGCCTCTCTCCTCGCTCAAGTCGTCCGTGGCGGCGAGTCGGCTGGTACGCTCACCGTCACCGAGGTGCGGCTCTGAGATCGGAGTTGTGCGTAGAGCGCAGGGCATCATGCGGTTTGCACCGAGGGAACACACACGAAGGGAACCCAATGCTCGCCACGGTCAAGAAGAGAGTGCTGGCTGTCGCCACCGCCATGTCAGCGGTCATCCTCATGTCGCTTCCGGCTGTCGCCGTCCCGGTGCAGTTGTTCGTCGCCGACGACTTCTACATCCCCCGCCCCGCTGCAAACTCCGACCAGGTGGGAGTCGAGCGGCTCCTCATCAGCTTCGACGTGGCCGCCAACGGCTTCGCCGACCTGATCGGCCAGACCTGCCTGTTCACGGTCGGGGCTGCCAACGGATCGAGCGTGCATCTCAACAACTACGGCATCCTCAACACCGGAGCGGCCACCAACAACCTCACCAACATCCTCGAGACCGAGTCGTTGCCGGATGTGATCACCACCACTCTCACCGACCAGTTCCTAACGATCGGCCCTGTCATCACACTCTCGAACGTGATGCTCCCGGATCCCGACGACCGGGTCGGCACGTCGGTGGACTATGTCGTCACCGTGGACTGCGACATCAGCGACGAGACCACCACGACCACCATCGTGGATGACACCACGACCACCATCGTGGACGACACCACCACGACGGTGGCGGACGACACCACCACGACCATCGTGGACGAGACCACGACCACCTCGGCCGGGGATATCACCACCACCACCGGCTTCATCACGACCACCACCGTGCCGGGTGACAGCTCCTCGACATCGGTGGTCGGCTCTACCACGTCGATTCCACCGGTCTCGGGCAGCACCCTGCCGTTCACCGGACCTCCTGTCGAAGCGGCCGGCATCGCCATGGCGGCCACCGCCCTGCTCATGTTGGGTGGCGGCGTGCTCCTTGCGGCCAAACGCGGCTGACCCGGCGAAGATCCGAACGAGAGGCCCGGACCGCATGGTCCGGGCCTCTCCCGTTTCTCCGCTCAACGCACAACCCGAGCCTGCCGATAACCTCGGAGATCGACACGGGGAGTGAGCACAATGAACAAGACAGGCACGACAGCGAGAGTTGCCCTGGTCGCCATCGGCCTGGTGCTGGCGGCGTGCGGCGGAGCCGATCTCGAGGCAGCCGCGTCGACCATCGAGTCGACGGCAACGACCAACGTCTCAGTCGAAGTCGACACCACCTCCACGACGGCGGCGCCGAGTTCCACAACCAGCGAACCGGTCACCACCACGACCACAACCAGCACCACCAGCACGACTGCGGTCGCCCAGAGCGCTTCCTCTGAGGCGTACCGGGCACTCACCGCCCGCGTTCAGGAAGCGGGCGAGCCGACGTCGGCACGGATGGAGGGAACGATGCGCATCGTCGGCCCGGCCGACGCAACCGGCGTCGCCGAGATCTCCATGCCGTTCTCGCTCGCATTCGACGAATCCGGTGACTCATCGTTCTCGATGGACATGAGCGGCATCGCGGGCGCCATGGGCGAGGAGGACGACCCGATGGGCCTGGCGGCCATGTTCGGCGCCATGGAAGTTCGGACCATCGGCGACACCGCCTATCTCAAGTTCGGCTTCTTCACCTCGATGATGGGAGCGGAGACCGAGTGGGTGTCGATGCCGGCCGAGGAAGGGGCCGGTTTCGAATCCGACATGCAGCAGAACATGCCGTCCGATCCCTCCACGATGTTGGAAGGCTACGAGGGTGCCGACGCCGAAGTCACCAAGCTCGGCCGCGAAACCGTCAACGGCGTCGAAGCCGACCACTACCTGATCACGATCGACGCCGCCGGCTACCTCGAAGAGCTGTCGCCGTCGGAGCGGGCCGAGCTGGAAGCGGACGGCCCGATCCCGGACGGCGACCTGCCGATGGAGCTGTGGATCTCCGATGAAGGTCACGTGGTGCGCATGCTCGTGGAGGTCGACGGGGCCGCCGTCGACCATGCCAGCCCCGAGGAGGCATTCGAGCGGATGACGTTCACGTTCGACGTCTACGACATCAACCAGCCGGTCACCATCGAAGCCCCTCCCGCCGAGCAGGTGACGGCCGTCGAGGACCTCGAATCGGCTTTTGACTTCGGGGGCGAACTCCCGACGCCCTGAGCCGGGTAGCGTTTCGCCCGGCATGCCAACCGAACACCTCCACGCACTTCTCTTCAGCGCCGCCCCCGCCGATGCACCGTTCCTGACGGTGCCGGCAGGGCGGCGTTGGACGTACGGCGAGGTCGCCGACCTGGCCGGACGAATCGGCTCGGTGCTGGTGGATGCGGGCGTTACACCCGGCGACCGGGTCATGGTCCAGACCGACAAGTCAGCCGAAGCGGTGGCACTGTATCTGGCCGTCATCAGGATCGGCGCCGTGTACGTGCCGCTCAACACCGGCTACACCCCCGCCGAAGTGGGCTTCTTCGAATCCGACGCCGAGCCGACCGTGTTCGTGGGAGACCCCGGTTCCGCCTATCGGGCCAGCGCCGCTTCGTTCACCCTCGACGCCGATGGCTCGGGGTCGCTGTGCGCAGCAGCCGCCACGGCGTCACCGGTCGACCCGGTGCCGGCGGCCGGTGACGATCCGGCCGCCATGCTCTACACCTCGGGTACCACCGGCCGATCCAAAGGGGCGGTGCTCACCAACCGCAACCTCGCCTCCAACGCCATCGCACTCCACCAGGCATGGGCGTTCCAGCCCGGCGACGTGCTGCTGCACATGCTTCCCATCTTCCACGTCCACGGGTTGTTCGTTGCCCTGCACTGCGCCATGCTCAACGGCTCCGAGGTCCTCTTCCTGCCCCGCTTCGACCCCGATGCGGTGATCGGGGAACTGCCGTCGGCAACGGTGCTGATGGGTGTCCCCACCCAGTACGTCCGACTGCTCGACCACCCCGGCTTCGACGCAGACCTGTGCCGGGGCATGCGGCTGTTCACCTCGGGGTCGGCTCCCATGACCGAACAGGTCAACGAAGCATTCACCGGCCGTACCGATCACCGCATCCTCGAGCGCTACGGAATGACCGAAGCAGGCATGATCACCTCGAACCCCTATGACGGCGATCGCATACCCGGGACGGTGGGCTTCCCACTCCCCGGCATCGAGATCCGGGTGGTCGACGAGGCGGGATCACCGGTGAGTGCCGGCGCCCCCGGCATCGTCCAGGTCCGAGGCCCCAACGTGTTCACCGGTTACTGGAACCTCCCCGAGAAGACCGCCCAGGAGTTCCGTGACGGCGGCTGGTTCCACACCGGTGACGTGGGATCGGTGGACGGCGAAGGGCGCCTCACCCTGGCCGGGCGGGCTTCTGACATGATCATCTCCGGGGGGTTGAACATCTACCCCAAGGAGATCGAGACGGTGCTCGACGACGTGCCCGGGGTGGTGGAGTCAGCGGTGGTCGGAGTCCCCCACCGCGAGTTCGGGGAGGCGGTGGTGGCCTTCGTGGTGTGCGAGGCCGATGTCGACACCGAGGAGTTGGAACGCCGCATGGGAGGCCTCGCCCGCTTCAAACACCCGAAGCGGTTCATCCGGCTCGACGCCCTTCCCCGCAACACGATGGGCAAGGTCCAGAAGGCTGAGCTGCGCCGGACCCATGCCGACCTGTTCTCCCGACCAACGGCCGTGGTTCAGCTCGGCAGCGAGCAATAGCATGGAACCGAGGAGGTCATCACATGACCAGACGACTCTTGGCCGCACTCACGGCGGTGCTTCTTGCCCTGGCCGCCATTCCGGCGTCCGCCTCCACCGACACCTTCGGCGACGACGATGGTTCCGTCCACGAGACCGACATCGAGGCCATCGCCGCCACCGGGATCACCAGGGGATGTAACCCACCCTCGAACGACTTCTTCTGTCCCGGTCGACCCACCACCCGTGCCGAGATGGCGACGTTCCTGGTGCGGGCACTCGGTGTGGCAGGCCGCGTGGTGCCGGTCGACCCCCCCGACCGCTCCGTAGATGACGAGAACTCGGTCCACGAGTCGGCTATCGATGCCCTTGCCTCGCTCGGGATCACCCGGGGCTGTAACGCGGTGCTTCCCGACGCCGGGTACGAGACGGTGACGACGCCCGACGGGCCGACGCCTCCGCCCCAGTTCACCACTCAGCTGGTGGACGTACGGGTTGGGTCGGCGGCGGGTTCGGACCGGGTGGTGTTCGAGTTCGACCAGGGCGTGCCCGGCTACCAGGTCGGATACATCGGGCTACCCGTGATCGAGGACGCGTCGGGTCTCACCATCGCCGTCGAGGGTGACGACGCCATCGGCGTCCGCCTGGCGTGGACCTCGGCGTGGGACCTCGAAGGTCGGCAAACCTACACCGGGCCCGACCGGTTCAGCGTTCGGTTGCCGAGCATCGCAGAAGTGGTGGAGTCGGGCGACTTCGAACGGGTGATGAACTGGGCGATCGGCGTGTACGACCGACCGGCATTTCGGGTGTACACCCTCACCTCACCCGATCGGGTGGTGGTCGAGGTGGCCCAGCCCGCACTGTTCTGCCCGGACGAACCGGTGACCAGGGCCCAGGTCGCGGCGCTTCTGGTCCGCGCCTTCGACTACGAAGCGCCGACCGGAACCGACAGGTTCGTCGACGACAATGCCTCCATCTTCGAAGCCGACATCGAGGCGTTGGCAGCCGCCGGCATCACCCTCGGGTGCAACCCGCCTGCCAACGACCGGTTCTGTCCGACTGACCCGGTGACACGAGCACAGATGGCATCGTTCCTGGCTCGAGCGCTCAGTCTCTGACACCGTGCGCATCGTCCTGCTCCACGGCTTCTCGGACTCCGGGCGGTGCTGGTCACCGTGGCTGGCGTTCTTCGTCCGGTTCGCAGAGGTGAACGCCCCCGATGCACGCGGGCATGGGGGTGCGCCGCTGCCGCAGGAGCCGTTCGGTGCAGCCCAGCACCTGGCGGACCTGATCCCCCACCTCGACACGCCTTCGGTGCTGGTGGGCCATTCGATGGGTGCGGTCACCGCCGCTCTCGCCGCCGCCAACCACCCTGCGCTGGTCCGGGCGGTGGTGCTCGAGGACCCACCATGGCGACCGGACGACGGCGCGTGGGATCCGTCCCCCCATCGGGAATGGATCACGAGGATGCAGTCGACACCTCTCACCGAACGGGCGGCCCAATGCCACGCCGAGAACCCGCACTGGTCCCACCACGAGGTCGTCCCCTGGGCCGAGTCGAAGGGTCAGGTCGACCCGGCCCTCTTCGACCGACCGATCGAGTGGCTGTCCGAGCCCTGGCGTGAGACCGCCGCCGCCATCGCCGTCCCGGCGTTGCTACTCACCGGAGATCCTGCACTGGGAGGCATCATCGGCGCCGACGACGCATCCTGGGTGGCCGCCAACACCTCGATCGAGGTCGTGACCATCGCAGGCGCCGGACATTCCATTCGCCGCGACCGACCGGCCCGGTACCGGGCGGCGGTCAGCCGTTTCCTTGAGCGGCTCGAACCCTGAACGCCTCGTCGGCTGGGTCACCCGCCTTCTGCCGCCATGTCCTCAGCCGAACACGGCTGCCAGTTGCTCCAACGCCCAATCGATCTGGTGGCGGGTGATCACCAACGGCGGCGCCAGCCGGATGGTGTCGTGGTGGGTCTCCTTGCACAGCATGCCCCGCTGCCGGAGCAGCTCGCAGAACTGACGGGCGCCACCCACCTCGGTGTGAAGCTCGATGGCGATCATGAGTCCGCGACCGCGGACCTCCTTGATGACGGGCGAGTCGATCCGCTGCAGTTGCTCGAGGAAGTAGGCGCCCTGCACCGCCGAATTCTCGATCATGCCCTCCTCGACCAGCACATGCAGCGCCATCCGCGCCACCGCGCAGGCGAGCGGATTGCCGCCGAAGGTCGAACCGTGCTCGCCGGGTCGCAGCACGCCCAGCACCTCCTTGTTGGAGAGCACCGCCGACACCGGGTAGAAGCCACCCGAGAACGCCTTGCCGATCAGCGTGACATCCGCCTCCACCTGCTCGTGGTCCTCGGCAAACAGCTTGCCGGTACGGCCCAAGCCGGTCTGGATCTCGTCGAGGATCAGCATCACCCCGTGCCGGGTGCAGATGTCACGGATCTGGCGCAGGTAGCCCTCCGGCGGGATGACCACGCCGGCCTCCCCCTGGATGGGCTCAACCAGAAACGCCACCGTCTTCGGGGTGATGGCAGCGTCCAGCGCGGCGGCGTCACCGAAGGGGATCACCACGAACCCCGGGGCGAAAGGGCCGAAATTCCTTCGGGCCACCGGATCGGTGCTGAACCCGACGATACCCAGGGTTCGACCGTGGAAATTGTTGGCGGCGACGATGATCTCGGCGCCGTCGGCCGGGACGCCCTTCACCTCGTAGCCCCACTTGCGCACCGCCTTGACGGCGCTCTCCACCGCTTCGGCACCGCTGTTCATCGGCAGCACCTTGTGGGCACCGGTGAGGCGGGCGACCTCGTCGTACAGCAGCGCCAGTTGGTCGTTGCGGAAGGCGCGCGAGGTGATGGTGAGCTTGCGCGCCTGCTCGATCATCGCCTCGAGGATGCGGGGATGGCAGTGCCCCTGGTTGACGGCCGAATAGGCGGCCAGGCAGTCGAGGTAGCGGTTGCCCTCGACATCCCACACCCACACGCCTTCGCCCCGGGTGAGGATCACATCGAGCGGCTTGTAGTTGTGGGCGCCCAGCTCGTACTCGATGGCGATGTAGTCGGACGGTGCGAGAGGTTGGGTGATACGGCTCACGTTCGCAGCGTAGATCAGGGAGACACTCCCAGGCCAGAGGCCACCGGCCACTAATCTCCGGCCATGCCCGAGACCCCCATTCCCCCCTGGTTGAACCGGGCCACCGCCTTCGGCTGGCGCTACCTGCTGTTACTGGCGACCGTGTACGTCACATTCCTGGCGCTGGCGTTCGTCGACGTCGTCATCATCCCCATCATCCTCGCCCTGTTTCCCACCACGGTGCTCTCCCCCATCGTGATGGCACTGAAGAAGCGGGGCTGGTCGCCGATGGCAGCGGTGTGGGGCGGCATCCTGGCCACCATCCCCATCGTGGGCCTGGTGATCGGGTTGGCGGTGCCCTCGTTCGCCAACGGCATCGCGCCACTGTCCGAGGACCTGACCCGGGCAACCGACGAGGTGGTCCTCTGGCTGGAACAGGGACCGCTCCAGCTTTCCGACACCGACATCGAGGGCTACATCGACTCGGCGATCGCATCGGTGCGGGACAACGCCAGCAGCATCATCGGCGGGGTGCTCGGAGGAGCCACCGCCGCAGTGAACATCGTCACCGGGCTCGGCCTCATGCTGTTCGCCATGTTCTACTTCCTGCGCGACGGCGACCGGGCGTACCAATCACTGTTGGACCGCGGCTCGAATCCCGAGGGTCTGCGTCGAGGGTTCGAGGCCGCCTGGAGGACGCTGTCGAACTACGTGCGCGGCCTGGCCCTGGTCGGCGCCATCGACGCAGTCCTCATCGGCATCGGACTGGCCATCGTGGGTATACCGCTGGTGGTTCCCCTCATGATCCTGGTGTTCATCGGCGGCTTCCTGCCGGTGGTGGGGGCGTTCCTGTCGGGTCTGGTGGCGGTGGCGGTGGCGTTCGTGAACGGCGGCATCACCGACGGCCTGATCATCCTGGCTGTGGTCATCGCCGTTCAACAGTTCGAGGGCAACGTGCTGTACCCGATCGTGTTCAAACGTGCCCTCGCCCTGCACCCGTTCGTGATCCTCATGGCGATCAGCATCGGCGGTGTCGCCTTCGGGCTGGTGGGGGCGTTCCTGGCGGTGCCGATCGCCGCAGTGGCGGTGGCCGTCCACCAGGCCCTCACCGATGATCCGGAGGAGTCGCTGGTGGTGCTGCTCACCGATCGCCCCTACGGCAAACAGAAGGCGGGGCGGCACGGCGTTCCGCCGCCGGTTGCGGCCATTACCACTGAGCCCGCTATCGAGTCAGGGCCCGTTGCAGGAACGCGGCCATCTGCCCCCGGGTGACGGGGTCGTCGGGGCAGAACCGGTCGTTGGCGGGCGGATTGCACCCAAGGGTGATCCCGGCGGCAGCCAGCCGGGCGGCATCATCGGCGAACACATCTCCGGCAGTGTCCTCGAATGACCCGTCGGCATCGGGTAGCTGCAGAGCCCGACTGAGGAACGCCGCCATCTGCCCCCGGGTGACAACCTCGTCGGGGCAGAACCGATCGTTGGCGGGCGGGTTGCATCCCCGGGTGATCCCGGCGGCAGCCAGCCGGGCGGCATCGTCGGCGAACACGTGCCCGGCCGTGTCGGAGAACGCGGCATCGCCGTGGGCGAGGCCGAGGGCGCGGCTCAGGAAGGCAGCCATCTGACCCCGGGTGACCGGGTCGTCACCACAGAACAGGTCGTTGAACGGCGGATTGCACCCGCGGCTGATGCCCTCGGACACCAGCCACACGATGTCGGCGGCGAACACCGAATCGAGCGAATCGACCAAGCGGCCGGGACGGGTGAGCTCGCCGCTGTCGTAGCCGGCGAGCACCAACCCGACCAGATCGGAACGAGCCGCCCGCCCCTCCGATCCGTCGATGTCCGCCAACAGATCGGACTCGGGCTCGATACCGAAGGCTCCCACCGCGAAGGCAGCCAACTCGTCTCTCGACAGGTAGTCGAAGGGACACACCTGCCGCTCCCCACAGCCGGCGAGCAGCCCCATCGATGCCATCAGATCGGCTTCGGGTTCGAATGCCAGTCCCTCGTCGTCGTCGAAGGCCCCGGCGGCGGGATCGCCCACCGGCCACAGGCCCAGCGCCCGGGCGGCAATGTGGACAGCAGCTCCCCGTGCCAGCGGGTACTCGCCGCAGGAGACGATGTCATCGAAACTGCCCGCCGGCATCCCGATCGTCGCCCGCCCGCAGGTGACCACGTCGACGCCGACATACACCCACTCCCACGGCTCCGGGATCGGCCCCTGCGCGGAGGCCCCCGAGGGGTAGCTGGGGATGAAACCGTTCCGCTTGGCCGCCTCGGCATTGTCGGCCGACAGCCAGCGCCACGCCGCGGTGCCGCCGAACCCGTAGAACTGGGCACCCGGGGCCGTCACGTCGACGGCGTATCCGGTGTGGTGCTTGGAATAGCCCGGAGCGGCTGCGGTACGGAGTCGAGTGGCGATCGCCGAATCACCGGTGCCCCTCAGCTTGCCCACGAACACCGCAACCTGGTCGGCGTGCGACCGGTACCCCGACACCGCCTGGATGGAGACGCCGGCGGCCCGGGCGGCGGACTGGAGGGCCTCCCATCCGAACGCCATCGCAGCCTGCATGAGTACTCCGTCGGCCTGCCCCAGGGTGCCGGCCGGGAGAGGGCGACGCCGGTAGCCGCGATCCTCCGCCAGCCGGCGGATGCGGGCGTCGACACCGGACGATCCGGTGATGGATGGGGCCGGGCCGATCTCGGCCAGGTTGTCGAGCGGGGCCGTGCGGAACAACAGATCGAACTCGTCAGGTTCGTAGTCCGGGATCTCGGCGGCCCCAGCCGGCGCTACCGACTGGAATGCCAGCCACGCCACGAACAGCACGAGTGAGATCCCCCGCCCCGGACTCGTCCTTCGCATCGCCACCCATCACCTCGTCGAGCACACGAGCCTAACGGGCGGGGATCATCCCGAGCTTGCCGGCCTGGAAATCGGCCATTGCCTGACGAAGCTCCTCGTCGGTGTTCATCACGAACGGGCCGTACCAGGCGACGTGCTCGCGGATCGGAAGCCCGCCCAGGATGAGCAGGTCCACGTTGGGGCTCCGTCCTTCTTGATGATCGTCGGCGATGACGGCAAGGGCGTCACCCGGTCCGAACACCACGAGTTGTCCCATGTTCGCCTGACGTCGGTCTACCCCGAACATGGCACTGCCATTGAGCACATAGACCAGGGCGTTGAAGTCCCGACGCCACGGCAGCCGAAGTCGCGCCCCGGGTGGCATGGTGGCGTGGACCATCGCCATCGGAGTGTGGGTCGAGCCGGGACCTTGGTGGCCGTCGATTTCGCCGGCGATGAGCCTCAGCAGGGTTGCCCCGTCCGGCGATGTGAGGAGCCCGACCTGCGAGCCTCGCAGTTCCTGGTATCGAGGTGCAATGAACTTGTCCTTGGCAGGGAGGTTCACCCACAGCTGGAAGCCGTGGAACAGGCCACCGGACTGCACCAGCCATTCCGGCGGTGTCTCGATGTGGAGGATGCCGGCACCGGCCGTCATCCACTGGGTGTCGCCGTCGGAGATACTGCCACCACCGCCGTTGGAGTCCTTGTGATCCATGACACCGTCGATCATGTAGGTCACCGTCTCGAACCCGCGATGCGGATGCCATGGAGTTCCTTTCGGCTCCCCAGGCGCGTACTCCACCTCCCCCATCTGGTCCAGGTGGACGAACGGGTCGAGGTCGGCCAGATCGACCCCGGCGAAGGCACGGCGGACCGGAAACCCTTCACCCTCGAAACCCTTCGGAGCGGTGGAGATGCTCTTGACGACTCGGTCGGTGGCGTTGAGCGGCTCGGCCACCCTGGGAAGCGTGAGCAAGTTGTCGACGGTGACTGCGGGCATGTGGATCTCCTCGTGTCCCGACAGTCTGGCCCGCAGGTCCACCAGTGGCAACAGTTCACCGCCCGTCAGGTCGGCTGCCTCATCTGACGCGGTTGAGGATGGAGTCGAGCGACACGGTGATGGGAGGGAGCGGGAGCGCTTCCGCCACGCCTCCCCACTCCCAGTGCCACGGCTCCGAGGTGCTCTGACCGCAATGCGCCCAACCGGGATGAACCCATCCGTAGCGGGAGGCGTTGGCGTTGAGCCATGTGAAGGCGGCGTCCCGACAGCCGAGCGTGGCCCGGCCGTTGGAGGTGAAGTCGACCGCCCGCCACCATCCGTGGTTGGAGGTACCCGGAACTGCGATGGGCGGACCGCTGCACTGACGCTCCTGGACGTAGCCGACCACCACCGTCTCGTCGGTGGCGGGGTCGTAGGTCGTGAGCGGCTTGTCGACCTCGGGGCACCGCTTGTCATAGGCGATCCGCTGCTGTTCCAGCGACCGGTAGCAGTCACCTGGGTCCAACCCCACTCCGTCGTTGTCGGCGGCCTCGATCATGAGCGCCAGGGTGTAGGCGGCGTCACGCTCGAGCAGGCATCCGTTCACTTCGATCATGCGGATGTCGGGCATCCTGCCGTTGCGGAATCCGGCGACCTGAAGGTCCTCGGTGTAGGCATCGGAGGACAGGGGCGCGTAGTCCGGCCCACTGGCGATGGGCGGCAGGGCCGTTGAGGCGATGATGAGGGTGATGGCGATGAATGACTGCATGTGAAAAAGGGCGCGTGCACGAGATGGATCGGCAGCCGAACCCCCGGACTTGAACGGACGACGAACTCACCCGCCCCAGACACACCCTCCAAACACCGTTCTGGGGTCAGAATCGACACTCGGGGTGTCGATTCTGACCCCAGAACGGGGGATCGGGCGGGTGCTCAGGCCGGGATGACGGGCAGTAGCACGTAGGCGCCGGACGCGCCGCCGGCGTGGAGCGTGACCCTGGTGTCGAAGACCTCCGCCGGACGGTTGTCGGGATCGTTGTGGGTCATGCCGCCGGTACCCCGGGTTGCGTAGTGGAACTTCTGGGCGAACTCCGACAGAGGGCCGGTGTACTCGTAGTCCTTGCCACGCACGTTCAACCCGAACCGGTATCCGGGCGGGATCACGATGCAGGTGCTGACGAACTCGACGTCACACTCATACACCTCACCCGGGGTGAGCGGCTCCACCCGATCGTGTGGGTGGAATGGTCGGTACGGCAGCGACTTCTCGGGCACCAGCGCCCGGTGCGAGGCCCGCAGCCAACCGTTGGCGATGGGGGTGTTGGGGTCGGTCGAGCCCATGAAGGTGACCTCGTTGCCGTCGGGATCGAACAGCCGCAGCACCAGGAACAGATCGGCGTCGGTCGTCTCCGACGACACGAACAGCTTGGCCGCCGCCGGACCGGTCAGCTCGAGCGGCTCGGTGAGGGGAGGCATCCAGAACATCACACCGTCGCCCATCGTCTCGTAGGTGACGGTGCCGGCCTCGGCCACCGGGTCCCTGCTCAGTGACATGGTCGACGGGTCCACGTGGAACCGGGTCCATTCGGTGCGGGCCAACGGCCACTCGTTCTCGGAGCGCAGCTCGAAGCGCTCCCCGGGGTGACGGATGTTCAGTGTCACCCGGGGGGTGTCCTGCCAGCCGTTGTCGACACCCTTGAGGAAGTGGTCGAAGAAGCGCTTCTGCAGGGCGAGCCCGTACCCGCTGGAGAACAGCGACCAGTGGGAGTCGCCGTGCGCCTCCAGCCACTTGTTCTCGGAGGGCGACTCGATGAACCCGTTGAAGTTGCCCCGCGGGTGGATGCCCTGACCGCCCCAGTTGGCGCAGGTGAGCAGCGGCAGGTCGACCATCGACAGGTCGGCGGTCCGCTCCCGGTGGAAGTCGTCGATGAGGGGGTGCGCCTTCAGGTCTTCGTGGGCGCTGCGCCGGTTGGCGGCCAGTTCCTCATCGGAAAGTGTCACCGGCCCCGCCACCGACTGTCCGGTGTTGGGGTTCTTCTTGGCCAGCTCCCCCCGCCCGTACTGAACGTTGACCACCTGATGCTTCGACCAGGCCTCACGGAACTGGCTGAGGATCCCCCCGTGATACCCCGAGTCGCGGTAGCTGTCGTTGCCACCCTCCCACGGAAGGATCGCTGCCAGGTGCGGCGGCTTGAGACCGGCCACCCGCCACTGGTTGCGGGCGTAATACGAGATGCCCAGCATGCCGACCGTGCCGTTCGACCACTCCTGGGTGCCGGCCCACTCGATGCACTGGTAGATGTCCTGGTTCTCGCGTTCGCAGTCCGGGTTCATGATCCCCGGCGACCAGCCCGAGCCGCGGGAGTCGATCCTGATCACCACGTACCCGTCCGGCACCCAGCGCTCGGGATCGGTGACCTCCCAGTTCTGGTACTTGTTGGTGGACCCCTCCAGGATCTCGGGGTAGTCCTCCACCATCTTGTTCCACTGATGGGGGTAGCCCTCCTGATACGACAGCCCCTTGGCGTAGATCCCGTAGGTGAGGATCACCGGGTACCGGCCATCCTCGATCGGACGGAACATGTCGGCCCGCAGCACGACGCCGTCATCCATCTCCAGCGGCACCTGCCAGTCGATGCGCATCCCGTCACGAATGTCGGTCCAGCTGTGCTCGTCCATGAAGGCCTCCAGGGCTCGATCGGCAATCGATTGCGAGCGTACCTCAGAGCCCCGAACCGGGTCGACCGTTCACCGTTCACCGAAGAGTGTCGAACGTGGCAACCGAACCACCCAAGCACTTCCACACCCCCGGCCAAACCCGACCACACCTCACACCAGCACCGGCGGGGGGTCGAAGGACGCCCTTGAGGGGTGGGACGTCGGAGTAGTCGCGGCCGCGGGCGGTGGTGACGTAGCGGGAGCCGGCGATCTGGTTGTTGGGGGGTCGACGCCTATCCAGCCGTCGGGGGTGTGGACGCCTTCGTCACCACACCACCATGGGGACCATGGGGACCATGGGGACCACCTGAGTTGGCCCGCGGCCGTCATGATCCTGTCATCGGCCTACCCTACCGGGGGCGGCGGCGAAACCGGCATACGGCACCCCACTGAGCTGGTAGCGGAACGTGATCTGCATGATCGCCTTGATCCCCAGGTGCATCCCGAAGGCGGCGGCCGACCAGACCCATCCGGCACGCCGGGAGGCCAGCGCCACCGGTGCGCCGACTTCGGCCACCAGCGAGCCGACGGCAAGACCCGACCACAGCCACGGATGCCGGTCGACGAAGGCCACGAACGGTGCGGCCTTGGCGTCGTGATCGGGTCGGAGCATCGACTTGCGG
>JBHJOH010000062.1:0-10296 GCA_050329955.1 Acidimicrobiia bacterium
GTCGAAGTCCTGCCAGCTGCGCATGAAGGTCGTGGCGGCCATCCCGGCCGCGGCGAAGGCGAAGCCGATCAGGAGGGCGGCAGGGATGGCCATGATCGCCCACCACGACTCGGCCAGCCCGAACGCCGTCATGACCACCATGAAGCCCACGGCGTAGATACCACCCCGGAGCAGCGAGTAGCCGATCTCGCCGGCGGCGATGTCGACCGGACGGAGGGGGGTGGCCAGCATGGCGTCATAGACCGTGCCCCACTTCAGCTTGAAGAAGATGTTGAAGGTGGACTCGAAGACGGCTCCGTTCATTGCCGAGGATGCCAGCAGCGCCGGCGCCACGAAGGTGGCATACGACACGGTTCGTCCTCCGATCTCGAGGTCGCCGACGAGGGCGCCCACCCCCACCCCGATCGAGAACAGGTAGAACACCGGCTCGAAGAAGCCTGACAGAAAGAGGGTCCAGTTGCGCCTCCCCACCATCAGGTTGCGCTCCACCACCCGCTGTGCCCGGAGTCCGAGCAGGCCGGGCGGGGTCACCCGGGCGATCAGGGTGCTCATCGAATCATCCTTCGGTCGAGGGCACGGTGGGCGCCGACCCACCCCACCGCGCTGACGACGATGAGGAAGGAAGCGTGACCCCACCAGGGCCACGCCGGTTCACTGCCCAGAGCCCAGTCCCTGGCCCATTCGACGCCGTGCCACAGCGGGGTGAGCACTGCCAGCGGCTGCAGCCAGCCCGGCAGCTGGGAGATCGGAAAGAACGTGCCCGAGAACAGGAACAGCGGCACGATCCCGAACCGGAACAGGTTGGCGAGCATGGCGTCGTTCTCCATCCGGGCCGTGAACCAGGCGATCGCGGTGGCGAATGCCGCTCCGGTGAACAGCGCCGGCACGATCGACGCCATCCCGCCAAGCAAGGTGACCGCGCCGAACGCCGTCTCCACCAGAGCGAAGACCAGCGTCACCTGCAACACCCTGATCATGGTCCAGGCCACCTGTCCGCTGAGCAGGTCGGTGACCGTCACAGGTGTGGCGAGGGCGGCTTCATAGCTCTTCACCCACTTGATTCCGGCCATCACCGGGAAGCTCGACTCGCCGGCGGAGGTCTGCATCGCAGTGGCCACCAGCAACCCGGGCGCCAGAAACTGAAGGTAGGTGAGCCCATCGCCCACGCCGCCCTCCACCAGGGAACCCAGCCCGATTCCCATGGCGGCCAGCAGCAGGACCGGGTTCACGAAGCTGGTGATGACCGAGGCCCGCCAGGTGTGCCGGTAGCGGCGGGCGTTCGACTCGATGACGCGAAGGGCGGTGGAAGGCACCGGTCAGTCCACCAGTGTGCGACCGGTGAGGGTCAGGAACACATCTTCGAGTGTGGCCCGTCGGATCAGCGTCCCCGCCGGGCTGATGCCGTTCCGGTGAATCTCGGCCAGGGCGTCCTCGCCGTCCGGCGCCGAGATGAGTACCCGGTCGGCCAGGACCTCCTGATGGGTTCCGATGCCGCCCAGGACCGCCGGATCCGAGCCCGTCTCCAACCGCACCTCCAGAACCTCGCCCGCGGTGTGGCGTTCGATCAGCTCCCGGGGCGAACCCTCACCCACGATCGCCCCCTTGTCCATGATGACGAGTCGGTCACACAGCTGTTCGGCCTCGTCCATGTAGTGGGTGGTGATGATGAGGGTGACGCCGTCACGCTTGAGCCGGTAGAGGCGGTCCCAGAGCACGTGGCGGGCCTGGGGGTCGAGACCCGTGGTGGGCTCGTCCAGCAGCACCAGCTCGGGGCGGTTGATGAGCCCGCGGGCGATGGTGAGCCGGCGTTTCATTCCGCCGGAGAGGGGTTCCACCTTGCTGGTCCGCCGGTCGGTCAGCTGGGCGAACTCGAGGAGTTCTTCGATGCGCCGTCGGACCTCGGCCCGGGAGAGGTCGAAGTAGCGGCCGTAGATCATGAGGTTCTCCTCGACGGTGAGCTCCATGTCGAGGCTGTCTTCCTGGGGCACCACTCCAAGGCGTGCCCGGATGCGCCGACCGTCGGTGGTGGGGTCCATGCCGAGCACGGTGAGGGCTCCGTCGGTGATGGGGGAGACGGTGCCGATCATCTTCATGGTCGAGCTCTTGCCGGCGCCGTTCGGTCCGAGGAAACCGAACACCTCGCCGGGTTGGACGTCGAAGTCGACGCCGTCGACGGCGGTGAAGTCTCCGAAGCGTTTCACCACGCCACGGGCCGAGACAAGAGGTTGGGTCATCGGCTCGAATGTAGCCCGATGCCGGAGGGGCGCAGACCGCATTTCTCAAGAGCCGAAGCGAAGGTGCCGACTAGTTCCTCATGAACATTGCGCGTGGAGGGGCCGCCGTCTGGGCTTGGCTCATCCCTGCCTCGGACGATGACGCGCCCGACATGGAGCTCGGCCCACCGCCGCTCGATCTCGCCTATGGGATCCGGGCGTACACGATCGTGCGCATGGCGGCCGCCGTCATGGCGGTCCTCGTCCATGTCGCCATGGGACTGGCAACCGGATGGGTCACCTGGTGGATCATCGCAGCTCTGTCGATCATCCACATTCTCATCATGGTGCCGTTCGGGTCGAGCGCTGCCCGTGATCGCCCGATCCAGACGCTGGTGGCTGACGGCGGGGCCATGTTCGTGGCGACGCTGATCGTTGGCGATCCGGTGGTGCTGTCGTTCTGGGCGCCGATGTTGCTGATGTCGACACTCGTGTATCTGGGTGCCAGGGTCGGCCAGCTCGGCGTCGCCATCACCCTCGCCATGGTGCTGGCGGCCTTCGCCGCCCGCTGGACCGGTCTCATCGACACCCAGCTCGACGCCGAGGCCGTCCGTCTCTACGCCGTCCTCTCCACCTCTGCGATCGGCCTGGTCGCCTGGCTGTACCTGTACGCGGTGGGCGGGGCGGTGAATCGCAAAGATCGGGCGTTGGCCAAAGCCGAGGCCGAAACCATGGCCGCCCGGCGGCGGGCCGATTTGCGGGCCGCCCAGTTCGAGGCGGTGTTCGAGCACACCCCGATCGGGTTGTCATTGCAGGCGGGGTCGCAGTTCCTCTATGTGAATCCGGTGGCGCAGGAGATCCTCGGCCTGTCCCGGGAACACATCATGGCGTTCGGTGCCACCGACTCTCTGCGCCAGGACGTCAGGGACATGGTCGAAGCGCGGGTCGATGAGTGCCGGAGGACGCTGGCACCGTTCCGGATCGAGTATCCGATCGTGACGCCGGCGGGTGAGGAGAAGTGGATCAGCCACGCCGGGCACGCCATCGAACTCGAAACCGGGATGGGGTTCGTGTCGACCTTGGAGGACCTGACCGCGACCCGCCTGGCCACCACTCGTTCCCGGCGGTTCTCGGCTGCGTTGGAGACGACCGATGACCTGGTGGTCATCTGGAACGACCAGGGCAGAATCCTCCATGCCAACCGTGCGTTCCAGCGGTTCTGGGAGACCACCGGAGATCCGGCGGGTCGGTCGCTCGAGGAAGTGGTAGGCGTCGAGAACACCCTGAACTGGACCGGTCACGGCGACTCCGATTCCCAAGGTGCCCGTGAGGTCGGGGTGAAGTGTCCTTCCGGTGAGATGTTGCCCATGTCGCTGCTGGTCTTGCGTTCCGATGCCGACGAAGAGGGCCGTGCCGGTGTGTACACGGCGGCGATCCGTGACATTGGTGAGGTGGTCGAAGCCCGACGCCAGCTCGAGGGCCTGCTCCGCTCGAAAGACCAGTTCATCGCCTCGGTGTCACACGAGCTGCGAACCCCGTTGGCCGCAGTGGTCGGTCTCGCCGGTGAGCTGTCGGCCAGCCTCGACTCGTTCGGTCGGGACGAGGTGGTGGAATTGACCGGAATCATCGCGGAACAGTCGGCCGACCTTTCCTCCCTGGTGGAGGACCTGCTCACTGCGGCCCGGGCCGACGCCGGTGTGCTCACGGTCACTGTGCAGACCGTCGACCTGTCCCAGGTGGTCCTCGAGGCATTGGCATCGTCGCCGCCCGATCTTCGCAACAGCGTGGCGGTGCATCTGGCTCCAGGCGTTGTGGTCGAGGTGGATCCCACCCGGACCCGTCAGATCGTCCGCAATCTGCTGACCAACGCCCACCGCTACGGAGGCCCTCAGGTCGAGCTCTCCGTCTCTTCGGCCGGCGACCGGGCCACCGTGGAGGTTCGCGACAACGGCCGGCCCATCCCCGAGGAGGCCCGCGAGCGAATGTTCGAGGCCTACGGCCGCGCCCACGAGCGGGTGGGCACCACCGACTCGGTGGGTCTCGGCCTCACCGTCTCCCAACGTCTCGCCCGCATGATGGGCGGCGACGTCGCCTACCACCACGACGGACACCGGAGCACCTTCGTGGTCACCTTCCCGATCAACCACTGATCGGGCGAGACCTGGCGCCCCCTCCGGCCGAAGCGGTCTGTTCATGATGTCGGGCGGGTTCACGGTGGCCGCGTCTGGCCTGACGCCCCCTCCGGCCGAAGTCGGCAAACTGGGTGTGTCTTGGTCGGGACATGGGGCAAACATGCCGCACCAGCGCCCGGGATGGAACCACCCTGTCCGTTTCCTCCCCGGAACGAGCGCGACCTCATCTGAGTCACACCGCTACCGTTCCCGCCGATGCGTTTGGTGTTGGCTTCCGGATCTCCCAGGCGGCGTGAGATGCTCACCGCGTTGGGGTTGGACTTCGAGGTGGTTTCACCCGATGTCGACGAGTCGCGGCACCCCGACGAGGCGCCTTCGGCGTATGCCGAGCGGTTGGCACGGGCCAAGGCGGCGGCGGTGGCGGGGCCGGGTGCGGTGGTGGTGGCTGCCGACACGATCGTGGTGCATCGGGGGATCGTGATGGGCAAACCGGTCCACCCCGCCGAGGCGCGGTCGATGCTGGAGCGGCTCTCGGGGGAACGTCACACGGTGATCTCGGGTGTGGCCGTGGCCCGTTGGGATGGTGGTCCGGTGATCGTCTCGGACACCGAGCGGACTGCGGTGTCGTTCGTGGAACTGACTCTCGAGGAGATCGCCGCCTACGTCGATACCGGCGAGCCGATGGACAAGGCCGGTGCCTACGGTCTCCAGGGTGCCGCCGGCGCCTTCGTCGACCGGGTGGAGGGGAGCCCATCGAATGTGGTGGGGCTCCCGTTGTCGCTCGCCACTCGGCTGCTGCGGGCGGCAGGCGTGCGGGTTCTCGGTCAGAGCACTTGAGACCGTCGCGACGTTTAGATACGTTCGACGTCGATGTATGAGATTGTTGTAGATCCTCTCGAAGTTGCGTCGGGTGCCGGCGGGTGCCGGCGGGCGTCCGTCGCCGTGAGTGCCGCCGCCGAAGCATTCCGTCGACCGCTGTGCCTGGTGGGGCCTGTAGGTACCTCGCTGGCTCTGTCCGCCTTCGATCAACGTTTCGCCCGCTTCCTCGACGGGACCGCAGCCCTGCTCGACGACATGGGCGTGGAACTGGCCGTGGTCGCCTCGCTGCATCGTGCGTTCGAGGACGACGGGGCATGAGCGTGGTCGGTGACCCGGGCATTGTGATGCAGCGTGCCCGGATGCTCGGGGACGCAGCCGGCCTAATGCTTGCGGCCCGTTCGTTGCTGCCAGCCGCATCCGCCATGGCCTGGAAAGGGCCCGGGGCACAGTCCTACGATCGCCTCCACCAGGAGGTGGTCGACTCCATCACCCGGGCCGGAGCCGACATCGTCCTGTTGGTGGCGGCACTGGACGACCTGGCTGCTGTGATGACCGATGTCGCCGTCACCCACGACAAGTGGGAGGACAGGATCGCCGAGGCGCAGGCCGCCTACGACCGGGTGGTGGCAGCACACGACCCGGAGGATGGGATCTGGCCGGTGGGGGCCGCCCTCTTCCATCTGGAGGGGACCCGCCAGGACGCGGCCCGGGCGGTGGATGCGGCGCTCGGCCGGCTCGAGACCGCCGATCGGGCCGTCCAGCAGGCGGCGTCGGGTGCCGTCTGGTTCGAGCCGGTCGTGATGGGCGAACCTATTGCGGTGCTCGCCGCCCCATTGATGGCGGACTCCCGGTCCGATGACTGGGTGCGTTCTCTCCCTCGTCGGCATCTCGATCACCTGGTGGCCACCCGGCCCGACTTGTTGGGAGGGCATCGGGCGGTCGACCTGGCCGACCGCTACCGGGCGAACCTGGCGACCATGGCCGTGTTCGCCGACGGCGAGTTGGATGCGCGCATCGGCCGACTGGAACGGATCCAGCTGCTGATGTCGGCTGCGGGCGGGGCAGCGCCCATCGCCCCCCATCTCGATGATCTTCGCCGCTACCGCCGGGATCTGTTGGGGAGGGTCGGCAGCGACCGCACCTTCCTGGTGTTCGAACCCGCCGGAGACGGTCGGGTGGTCGAGGTGCTGGGCGATCTCCTTGCCGCCGGGCACGTTGCCGTGGTGGTGCCGGGCATCACCAACACCCAGTTCGACTACGAGACCGGCCTGGGAGCCGACGCCCGTCGGTTGTGGGCAGGCGAGCCTGACCTGGCGGTGATCGCCTGGCTGGGGTACGACACGCCCGGGTCGGGGCCGTTGGGAGCGTGGCCGGTCACCGGTGAGGCGCTCGGGGTCGACCGTGCCGTCGAAGGGGCAGCCGAGCTGCGTCTGTTCGTCGACTGGTTGATGGGGCTCCGGCCCGACGCCCACATCAGCGTGATCGGACACTCCTACGGTTCGGTGGTGTCGGCCATTGCGGCCGCCGACGGCCTGGCGGTCGACGATCTGCTGCTGGTGGGAAGTCCGGGGGTGCCGCTGCACGACTCAGATTCGGCGGTGCTACGCCCGGGAGGACGGGTGTGGGCGTCGTTGGCCGACGGTGATCCCATCGCCGATCTGGCGGGCGCAGTGGTGTTCTCGAACTACCCGGTCGACGCGGCAGGCCATGACCACGCGCTCCTCCACGGCGTCAACCCGGTCCACGCCGACTTCGGCGCCCACGCCATCGAACCGTTCGATGGGCGGGGGCACTCCGCCTACCTGGGTGCGGCCGGGGTGGTTGCACTCCGGTCGGTGATCATGTCCGATCGCGCCGAACGTCGGCATCGACGTCGGGCGGGATAGGCTCGGTTCATGTCTCAGGACCTGCCATTCGCAGCGGTTGCGTATGTGTCGCTGCGATTGGGAGCGACCCGGTAGGCTCGAGCTGGAGGTCCGTCGAACCGGGAACACCGTGTTCGTCCGGCCCGACCCGATCGTCGGGTGGCCTTCGACGGTCCGGCCGTACTACACGGTGAAGCCGGGAGGGGGGCGGCACCGCTGACGCGAACAGTCGAGTCGCCCCGGAATGCCTTCACGCGCCGGGCGGCGTTCGGCTTCTCGCTACTCGTTCGGGTGCTGCCTATCTTGCGGCCATGACCGAGATCCCTGCCACAGCTCCAGCCGAGGTGGTGGCGTTCAACGCCATGATCGAGGAGACGACCCGCGACCTGCCGAAGATCTGGGATGTGGGGCCGGTCGTGGCTCGCGCCGCCCGGGATGAGGGCGCGTCGGTGTTCGGGCCGCTGGTGCTGTCGGATCGTGCCCGGCAGATCGACATCGACGGTCCGGGAGGGTCGTTGCCTGTGCGGGTGTTCGAACCGGCCGAGCCGCGTGGTGTCCTCCTGCACATGCACGGCGGCGGGTGGGTGCTGGGGGCTGCCAACCACCACGATCCGATGCTGGAGCGGTTGGCCGACGCCACGGGACTGGTGGTTGCCTCGGTGGACTACCGCTTGGCGCCCGAACACCCGTACCCGGCCGGTCCGGACGACTGCGAAGCCGCCGCCCTGTGGCTGGTCGAGAACGGGCCGGCCGAGTTGGGCGGCCCGTTGCTGGCGATCGGCGGCGAATCGGCCGGCGCCCACCTGTCGGCGGTGACGATGATCCGCCTTCGTGATCGACACGGGCTGGCACCGTTCCGGGCGGCGCTGCTCACCTACGGGTGTTTCGACCTGCGGGGGACTCCCAGCCTGGCCGCATTCGGTGACCGGCCGCTCATCCTGAACACGTCGGTCACCCGGTGGTTCGTCGAGCAGTTCGTGGGTGGTGAGGATCTGGAGCAGGCCGACATCTCGCCGCTGTTCGCCGATCTCAGCGGTCTGCCCCCGGCATTGTTCACGGTTGGTGACGCTGATCCGCTTCTCGACGACTCCCTCTTCATGGCGGCTCGCTGGCGGGCCGCCGACAACGACGCCGACCTCGACATCTGGCCGGGTGGCATCCACGCCTTCGACTACTTCGAGACCGACTACGGGCTGGCTGCCCGAGCCGGCATGGCGGAGTTTCTCAACTTGGTGCTGTCCTGACCGACAGATCCGCACGGCCGATCGGTAGGGTCCCGTCCAAGGAGGTACTCATGGAACTGTTGCCAGGTGTCAACGCCCGAACCGTCGAGACCAGCCGTCTCCGGACCCAGGTGTACGAGTCGGGTCCGGCCGATGGTGTGCCGGTGGTGATGATCCACGGCAACCTGTCGACCGGGCGGTTCTACGAGCATCTTTTCCCCGGC
The DNA here is from genome assembly GCA_050329955.1 of Acidimicrobiia bacterium. Classification (GTDB taxonomy): domain Bacteria; phylum Actinomycetota; class Acidimicrobiia; order Spongiisociales; family ZC4RG35; genus JAOUGY01. The sequence goes on from JBHJOH010000062.1 coordinate 8,477, forward strand.
GCACCCGACCGCTACCGGTTCATCGCCCCCGACATGCGTTCGTTCGGCCGCTCCGACCCCAAGCCGCTCGACGCCACCCGGGGCCTGCGTGACTGGGCCGATGACACCAAGGCGCTGGTCGACGCTCTGGGTATCGATCGCCCCGTTCATCTGGTGGGCTGGTCGACCGGTGGAGCGGCCATCGCCAACTACGCCACCGACCACGGCGGGGCGGCTTCGCTGACCTTCATCGACCCTGTCTCCCCTTACGGGTTCGGTGGGGTCCGCCGCGACGGAACCCCTCACACACCCGACTGGGCGGGCACCGGCGGTGGGGGTGCGTCGCCCGACTTCGTCGCCGCTCTCACGAACCAGGACCGCGGCTCGGAGGATCCGTTCGCGGTCCGGAACGTCATCAACTCGTCGTACTGGCGGGCGGACCATCGTGAGCCGGCCGAACGCGAGGACATGCTGGTCGATGAGGTGCTGCTGTCGGTGCTGGGTGAGGACGGCTACCCGGGCGACTTCACCCCCAGCGACAACTGGCCCGGAATCGCCCCCGGCACCAGAGGCATCCTCAACGCCCTGTCGGGCAAGTACTGCCATTGGGCGGATCTCGTCGGCGTCGATCCCAAACCGCCGGTGTTGTGGACCCATGGCACCGCCGACATCGTGGTGTCGGACACGTCCGCCTGGGAGATGGGAACGCTCGGACAGATGGGCCTGGTGCCGGGCTGGCCGGGCGACGACGCCTACGGCCCTCATGCCATGGTCTCCCAGATCCGCGACGTGCTCGCGGCGTACTCCGCCGCCGGCGGCAGGGTGGAGATGGAGATGTTCGAGGGATCAGGGCACGGTCCGCATTTCGACGCCGCCGAGCGGTGGTCGGCCCGCTTCTTCGGGTTCCTCGACTCGGTGGCAGGGGGCTAGGGGGTTGCCCCCTCGAGCATCATCGCCAATGAAGGGAGCAGCACCATGGATCTGAACGGCATCGAGCTCACCTGGCTCGGTCATGCCGCCACCCGTATCCGGTTGGGAGACGGCACCACCGTGCTGGTGGACCCGTGGCTGGCCGGCAACCCTTCCTGCCCGGAGTCCGAGCACACCCAGCCGAGGGTCGACGCCATCTATCTCACCCACGGCCACTTCGACCACATGGGCAACACCCTCGAGATCGCCCGGGCCACCGGGTGTCAGGTGTTCGCCATTCATGAGATCGCGGTGTGGCTCGAGGGCCAGGGCATCGAGAATGTGGTGGGCTGCAACAAGGGTGGGATGGTCGAGGGCCCCGGTGGTATCCGCGCCTTCCTGACCGATGCCGTTCATTCGTCGGGGATATCGGGCGACAACGGGATCGTCCCGGGCGGCGAGGCGGGCGGGTGGATCCTCGACGTCAACGGTGGTCCCACCGTCTATCACGCCGGCGACACCACCGTGTTCGGGGACATGACCCTCATCAAGGACATCTTCTCGCCCGACATCGCCCCGCTCCCCATCGGCGGCCATTACACGATGGGCGCCGGCATCGCAGCGCGGGCGGGACGGATGCTCGGCGTCGAGACGGTGATCCCGATCCACTTCGGTACCTTCCCCATCCTCGCCGGAACCCCCGAGGAACTGAACGACGCCGCTGAAGGCGCGTTCGAGGTCGTCGCTCTCGAAGCGGGAGTGCCGACGAACTAGTAGAGCCGGCACCCGTTCGCTCACCTTTTGCACATTGTGCAGAACGGAGGCGTTTCTCTCACCTTTTGCACAATGTGCAAAAGGTCGCGCGTTGCTCGTCGCTCGTCCTGCCTCTTCTTGATTGGCTGCCATTAGCTGCTTGCCCCTGAAAAAGTGGC
>JBHJOH010000063.1:0-8327 GCA_050329955.1 Acidimicrobiia bacterium
GTCGAAGGACTCACCGCCCACCTTGGTGAGCGGAAGCGGGGTGGGAGCAATGACCCGGGCCCGGGAGGCGCGGGGAACCTCCTCGACGAGCGGCTGGGGGTTCTTGCATTGCGGACAGAACCCCATCCATTTGGAGCCCTGGTACCCACAGGCTGAGCAGGCGTAGACCATTCGGGCACTGTATCGGGACGGTGTGACGGAAAGTCCGACTGGAAGGGGCGGGCGGACAGCCCCGTCTATTCGGCCGAGCGCTTGGCCAGCACCCACACGATGTAGCCGCCGACGGCGAACACGAGAACGGCTCCTAGGATCGACCCGGCAGTCCAGGTCTCGGTTGGTCTGATCGCCCACAGCAACATTGCGTGGCAGAATAGCCCGCCCCTGAGAAAGACGACATGGCCGGACACATCTGTGACAACTGTGGTGCCGCCGTCGCCGACGAGCAGTTCTGTCCCACCTGTGGTGCGTGGGTGGATCCGCTCCAGAACGATGGCGAGGGCGAATTCGAGGAGTTCTCGCTCGGCGCCACCCCAGCGGGCGAGCCTGCCCCACCGGCCCGGCTGCCCCGCCAGGAGGTCCAGTGCCCGTCGTGCGGGTCCGCCAACCCGACCAGCAACCGCCACTGCGAGGAGTGCGGTGCCCGACTCAGCCAGGGTGCCCTCCCGGTGGCTCCGCGACCTGCCGTTCAGACCACCGCCGGCGTCCGCGCCGCCATGGGTATCAGCGCCGTGCTCCTGGTCGTGATCCTCGCCGTGGTGATGGTCAACATCTTCAGCGGTGAAGACGATCCCTCCACGACCACCCTTCTGGCAGCAGGAGAGACCACCTCCACCACCGCCGCCCGGCTCGAACCGGTGCCTCTCAGCGTCATTGCCGTCGAATGCCGTTTGGGGAGCCAGGAGGAGCTGGAAACGATCGCAGGCTTCGACTGTGCCAACCTCATCGACGGGGAAACAGGGAGCCAAGGGGAGTTCCAGTTCAACTGGATCGCACTCGAGCCCGGGGCGGGCAACCCGACCATCACCCTGAAGTTCAACGAGCAGGTCTCCATTCGCTCGATCCTGTGGTCCAACATCGAGGACCCGGACCGCTACGCCCAGAACTACAAGGTGGCGCGGATCTCGATCACCGACGACACCGGGATCCCCCTCCCGACCGACCTCGACAACGAGCCCGGCCTCCAGGTGATCCCCTACGTGGCGTTGCCGACCTTCGAGCTCGTGATCGAGATCACGGCCCCGTACAGCGCCACCGACGTCGACGGCAACGTGTTCGAGGACATGGCAATCGCCGAGATCCAGGTGCTGGGCAATCCGGCCGGAGTCGGCGCGGCACCCACCACGCCAGACCCGGCCACCGACAACACCACCGACAACACCACGGACACCACCGGGGGCGGCTGAACGACAGGACCGCCGCCGGGGATCAGCCGGTGAGTTCGAGCGGTAGCTCGCGCACACCTCTGAACACGAGACTGGGCACACGCTCCAGCGTGTCGGCGTCGACGCGGAACGAGCGGACCCGGCGAGCGAACAGGTCGAGGGCGACCTCCACCTCGACCTTGGCGAGAGGTGCCCCCACACAGAAGTGGATGCCACCGCCGAAGGAGACGTGGGGATTGTCCACCCGGTCGAGCACCAGCTCGTTGGCACGGTCGAACCTGGCCTCGTCGTGGTTGGCCGACCCGAACAGGAGACCGACCTTCGACCCCCGTCTCAGCCACACTCCGTTCCACTCCAGGTCCTCGAGCACCCAGCGTTCGAACATCTGTAAAGGCGTGTCGAAGCGGAGCAGTTCGTCGACAGCCGTTCCCACCAGCCCCGGGTCGATCGCCAGCGCCGCGTAGCCCTCCGGGTGACGGCTGAGCGCCAGCAGGGCGTTGCCGATCGCTTGAACGGTCGCCTCGTGACCGGCGTTGAGGGTGAGGATGCAGGTCGCCACCAGTTCCTCCTCGGAGAGACGATCACCGTCCACCTCCGCCGCCAGCAGGGCGCTGATCAGGTTCTCGACGGGGTGGCGCCGGTGACGTTCCAGCAGCTCGCCCACATAGGCCTGGAAGTCGATCATCGCCTGCTCGGCACGGCGGCCCTCCTCCGGGGTGCACGCCTCATCGAAGACCCGCACGCTGGCGTGACTCCACTCCACCAACTGGGGCTGATCGGCGGCGGGCACACCGAGCAGCTCGGCGATCATGGTGAGCGGAATCGGGGTGGCGAAGTCGGCGATGGCGTTCATCGACCCCTTCTCCAATGCCACATCGAGGGCGTCCGAGGCGGTGGCGACGATCCTCTCCCGGTAACTGTCCGAAGCCCGTCTCGTGAAGGCGTGCTGCACCAGGCGCCGGATCCGGGTGTGGCGTGGGGGCTCCAGATCGATGAAGGAATCCCGAATCAACCGGGTCCACGTCGGGTACTGGGGCGGATAGATGCGCCGGAACACCTCCGCATCCACCTCCTCCACCGGGACGGCATGCCGCACGTCACGGCCGAAGCGCCGATCCTTCAGGATCGCCATCACATCGGCATGGCGGGCGAAGAACGTCACTCCCCACCGCTCGTCGAAAAACACCGGCGACTCGGCCCGCAACCGGGCGTAGGTGGGATACGGGTCAGAGATGAAGTCGGGGGCGTAGTGGTCGAACACGGGCTAGAAGCCCTCCGCAGAACGCAGAACGCAGAACGCAGAACGCCTGAGCTCTCCGGGCGTTCGGCCTTCGGCGTTCGGCCTTCGGCGGCCGCAGAGCACGGAAACCCCGAGCGAGCCGTACATCACTCTTTGACGTATGGCTGGCCGTCGGCGGCGGGGATCCTGGTCCGGCCGACCAATCCGGCAACAACGATGATGGTGACGATGTAGGGGGCCATCAGCAGGAACTCAGAGGGGATGGGCGTATTGAGGATTGCCATCTTCTGCTGCAGGGAGTCGGCGAATCCGAACACCAGGGCGGCTCCCAGTGCGCCCACCGGGTGGTAGCGGCCGAAGATCATGGCGGCCAGACCGATGAAGCCTCGGCCGGCGGTCATGTTCTCGTCGAAGCGACCGACCGACCCGAGCGTGAAGAACGCTCCGCCCAGTCCGGCCATCATCCCGCCGAACATGACGTTCCGGTAGCGGGTGCGGAACACGTTGATGCCGAGAGTGTCGGCGGCTTTCGGCTTCTCGCCCACCGACCGAGCCCGCAGACCCCAGCGGGTCCGGAACAGCGCCCACTGCAGCAGCACCACGAAGAAGAACATGGCGTAGACGAAGATGTTGTTGTCGAACAGCACCGGGCCGAGCACCGGGATGTCGGACAGCACCGGGATGGCGATGGGCTGGGCCCGGGGGCTGTTGTTCAGATCGGGGATGTTGACCAGGATCCGTGACGTCAGGAACGACGTCAGGCCGAGGGCGAAGATGTTGATGAACACCCCGATGATGATCTGATCGACCCGGTAACGGATGGCGAGCACGCCCAGCACCCACGCCAGGACGAGCCCCGACAGAAGGGCCGAGATCACGCCCACGGTGAGACTGCCGGTGGCTGAGGCCAGCACCACCCCGACGAATGCGCCCATCAGCATCATGCCCTCGATGGCGATGTTGATCACACCGACCCGTTCGCACAGGACACCGGCGAGCGCACCCAGGCAGATGGGCACTGCCCGCAGCACCATCGAGTTGAGCATGCCGATCATGTTGAAGCTGCCGTCGGCCGCCGCCCACGCCAGGAAGGCCAGGGCGAAGATGCCGAGCGCCACCCCGAGGATCACGTTGGCCTTCTTGCCGAAGCCCCGGGTCAGCTGAACCCCCGCCAGGAACACGAACAGGACCACCACGAAGAAGGTGAACCCCCGCACCGGAACCACGGCATCCGGCAGTTGAACGGCGTCCTGGGGCAGGGACATCCCGAACGAAGCCTGCGACCCGGCTTCGACTCCCCGATTGAACACCAGGTAGGTGACGGCGGCCATGACCAGGTAGAAGATGCCGAGTACCCGGGCCCGGCGGATCTCTTTGGGGGACTGAACCAGTGTCACCGGGGTCGCCACAGCCGTCATGTCACCGCTTCCTTCCTGCCAACCCGGTACAGCGCCTTCACGAGGGCGGGTGCGGCGATGAACACGATCACGAGCGCCTGGACGATCTGGACCAGGTCGATGGGGACACTGGTGGCGACCTGCATCTGGCGGCCACCGGCTTCGAGCGCACCGAAGAGCAACCCGGCCAACACCACCCCACCCGGGTGCGATCGACCCAGCAACGCCAGCCCGATGGCGTCGAATCCGACCCCGGCCGAGAAACCCGGCGTGCCTCGATAGAGCACCCCGAGCACCGTGTCGGCGCCGGCCATACCTGCCAGACCACCGGCCACACCCATCACGCCCACGTACAGCACCTCGACCCGCATACCGCCGTAGCGCGCCGCAGACGGGTTGTAGCCCACCGCCCTGAACTGGTAGCCGATGGTGGACCGGAACAGCAACCACCACACGAACCAGGCCATGAGCAGCGCCAGGATGATGCCGGCGTGAACCCGCAGGTTGCCGTCCACGAACCCGAGCAGTTTGGGGAGCCGGGCAGACTCGGCGACGGTCTGGGAGATGGGGTCGCTGCGGTCGGGGACCCGGACGAAGTCGGTCTTGAGCACCCACACAAGCCCGAAGGTGGCGATGAAGTTGAGCATGATGGTGGTGATGACCTCGTTGGCGCCGGTGCGGGCCTTGAGGAGACCGGCGATACCACCCCACACCGCGCCGCCGAGGATGCCGGCGGCGATGGCGGCCAGCAGGTGGATGGGGAACGGAAGACCGTCGAGTCGGAATCCGACGATGGCGGCGAGCAACCCGCCCACCAGCACCTGACCCTCGCCGCCGATGTTGAACAGACCGGCCCGAAACCCAACCGCCACCGACAAACCGGCGAGAATGACCGGCGAGGCCGACACCAGCGTCTCCGACACTGCGTTGAGCGACCCGAACGAGCCCTCGAACAAACCGGCATAGGCACCGCCGACCGCACCCAACGACTCGCCGATCCACGGCCCGATTCCGTCGGCGCGCAGCAAGCGCCACAACTCGGGATCGGTCAGCACGATCACGAACGCTCCCAGGATGAGGGCGGTGAGTACCGCCAGCACCGGCAGCAGCAACACCTCGGTGATGTCGGCGTCGGCTCCGATCAAGCGGCGGAAGAACGACGGCTCGACAGTGGGCTGTTCGGTGTCTTTCACCGGGTTGGTGGGTTCGGGCGTTTCGATGGTCACGACGGCACCTCGGTGGTCTTGTGCCCGGCCATGTACAGACCCAGGTCGGTGGCATCGGTCTCGGATCGGTCGAGCACGGCCACCACCCGTCCGGCGAACATGACGGCGATACGATCCGAGAGGGCGAGGATTTCGTCGAGCTCGGTGGACACCACCAGCACCGCCGCCCCCTCATCCCGCTGTTGGACCATCTGGGAGTGGATGTACTCGATCGAGCCGACATCGAGGCCTCTGGTCGGTTGGCTGGCAATTATCAGCTTGAGATCCCGACTGAACTCACGTGCCACGATCACCTTCTGCTGGTTGCCGCCCGAGAGATTGCCGGCGGCGACGTCCACTCCGGGGGTACGGACGTCGAACTGCTCGACCAGTTGCTCGGCGCGTTCGGCCACGTCGTCCCACCGCATCATCACGTTCGAGGAGAAGTCGTCTGAGTAGTAGGAGTCGAGCACCATGTTCTCGGCCACGCTGAACTGCAGCACCAGGCCCATCCGCTGGCGATCCTCGGGCACGTGCGCCACACCATGGGCATGGATCCAGCGGGGAGACTTGTGGGTGGTGTCGACGCCCCCGATCCGGATCTGTCCGGCCACCGGGGTCCGCAGCCCGGTGAGCGCCTCCACCAGCTCGGTCTGGCCGTTGCCCTGGACACCGGCGATGCCGAGGATCTCCCCGCTACGAACGGTGAGACTGACTTGTTTGACCATCGGCTGAGCCCGGTCGTCGAGGACCACCAGATCGGTCACCTCGAGCATCGGCTCCCCGGGCTGGGCCGGCTCCTTGTCGACCTCCAGGTCGACCGGCCGCCCCACCATCATCTCGGCCAGTTGCTGAGCGTCGGTGTCCCCCGGGACGGCGGTGCCAACCACCTTGCCCCGTCGAAGGACGGCGATGCGGTCGGCGATCTCGAGGACCTCCTTGAGCTTGTGGGTGATGAAGACGATGCCCTTGCCCGCCTGCTTGAGGCTGCGCAGGATGGCGAACAGCTCTTCCACCTCCTGCGGAGTGAGCACGGCAGTGGGCTCGTCGAGCACCAGGATCTCAGCCTCCCGGAACAACACCTTGATGATCTCGACCCGCTGCTGGATGCCCACCGGAAGATCCTCGACCATGGCGTCGGGGTCGACCCTGAGCCCGTACTTCTCGGAGATCTCGGCCAGATGCTTCTTGCCGCGACGGAGGTCGAGCACACCGAGCCCTCGGGTGGGCTCGTCGCCGAGGACGATGTTCTCGATCACGGTGAACACCGGGACCAGCATGAAGTGCTGGTGGACCATTCCGATGCCGGCGTCGATGGCATCGTGAGGACTGGAGAAGGTGCGGGGCCGGCCGTCGACCAGGATCTGACCCTCGTCGGCTGAATAGAGGCCGTAGAGAATGTTCATGAGGGTGGATTTGCCAGCGCCGTTCTCGCCCAGCAGGCACAGGATCTCGCCGGACTCGACCGTCAGATCGACCTGATCGTTCGCCAACACACCGGGAAACCGCTTGGTGATGCCCTTCAATTCGAGCTTCACGACCGCCCGCTCTCTCGACGTTCACCCAGACCCAGCATGATGGGCGACCCTACTACGGAGAAGGCCCCCGGCGTCTCCGCCGGGGGCCTTCTTCATCACTGCACCAGGGATCAGCCCTGCGAGGTGGTGACGATGTCACCGGCGATGATGCCGGCGGCGATCGCCTCGAGCTCGGCGGCGAGCTCGGCGTTCTCCGCGAGCGGGTTGGTGATGTCGGCAACGCCCACACCACCGGACTCGAGGGTGCTCACCAGCAGCGGCCCGACGGCGCCGTCAACCACTGCCCGGGCGGCATCGGCCACCGCCACGTCGATCCGCTTCAGGATCGAGGTGAGGATGACGTCACCGAACTCGGGAGCGGTCTGGGTCCAGTCGGCATCCACACCGATCAGACGGGCAGAACCGTTGTCCTGGACGGCGGCGGCCGAACCGAGACCAACCGGACCGGCGACCGGCAGGATGATGTCGGCGCCTTCGGCCATCAGGTTCTCGGCGAAGGCACGGCCGTCGTCGAGGCTGTCGAAGTTACCCGTGAACAGGCCGTCCTGGGCTTCGATGTCCCAGCCCAGCACCGTCACGTCGGTGCCCTTCTGCTCGTTGTAGTAGTTCACGCCCTGGGCGAAGCCCTCCATGAAGGCCGAGACCGGAGTGATGTTGATACCGCCGAACGTGCCGACCACGCCCGTCTGGGTCTGGTCCGCAGCGATGTAGCCGGCCAGGAAGGCGGCCTGATCGATGGCGAAGACGAGACCCTGCACGTTGCCGTTCGTAATGACGCCTTCGTCGTAGGCGAAGTCGACGATGGCGAACTGCTGCTCGGCGTTGGCGTTGGCAGCCGTCTCGGTGGCGGCACCGAGCAGGAACCCGACCGTCACGATCAGGTTGCAGTCACCGCGACCGATCAGCGAGTTGATGTTCGGCTCGTAGTCGGTCTCGGCGACCGACTCCAGCACCACGGGCTCCCACCCGTACTCGGCAGCAACCGTCTGAGCGCCTTCCCAGGCGAGCTGGTTGAAGCTCTTGTCATCGACGCCACCGGTGTCGGTGACTTCGCAGATCGCCCCGCTCATGACCTCGCCACCCTCGGTGGTCTCGGTCGCCGCGGTGGTCGTGGTCTCCTCTGCCGGAGCAGTGGTCTCGGTGGGTGCTTCTGTGGTTTCAGTAGTTTCGGTTCCAGCCGTCGTATCAGCCGTCTCAGCGCCGCCGCAAGCAGCGAGGATCATGGCGAACACGGACAAGAACGCGAGCAAGCGAATGTGTCGCTTCACGTTGGTTTCCTCCCAATTCGGAATTGGTGACGGGTCGGAAAACCCGCCATCAACTAAGGATAGCGCTCCAAAACGGCGGCGTCCCCGGCCGGAAGGCCCAAGAGAAGGGAGCGACGAGCGGCTGCTGCCTCGGAACGGGGTCCGACGTCCGAAGCAACACGCAACACGGAGGAACGCGAGCGGCGATCCACCTTTTGCACATTGTGCAAAAGGTGGGTGAAACGCGTGTGTTCTGCACATTGTGCAAAAGGTGAGGGCGACGAGCGACGAGCGACGAGCGACGAGCGACGAGCGACG
>JBHJOH010000064.1:0-4668 GCA_050329955.1 Acidimicrobiia bacterium
CCGGCCCGCACCGCCCGCTTGATGCCCTCGGTGCCGTGGGCGTGGGCGGCCACGAAGGTGCCGGCCATTCCGGCCGTCTCCACCGCTGCCTTCAGTTCGTCCTCGGTGAACTCGGGGGCGCCGGGGGTGGTGCCGGAGGTGAGCACCGCCCCGGTGGCGATCACCTTGATGAAGTCGGCGCCGTATCGGAGGATCTGACGAACCGTGGCCCGTACCCCATCCACCCCGGATGTCACTCCGAACCGCAGCTCCCGGGGCACGACGGCGTCGACATCCACCGCCAGCCCGGTGAGGTCACCACCGCCGCCCGGGCAGGTGACGTAGGCGCCGGCGCACATCATGCGCGGGCCGGGAAACCACCCCGAGTCGATCCCCTCGCGCAACGCCACGTCGGTGAACGCCCGGAAGCTGCCCACGTCGCGGACCGAAGTGAACCCCGCCCGCAGCGTCTCTCCGGCGTGTTTGACCCCGATGACGGCATCCTGGGCGCCGCTGCGCATCACCAGCGAGGCGTAGCCCTGACCGTTGTCGACCTCACCGGCCAGGTGGGTGTGACAGTCGATCAGCCCGGGGATGATGGTGTGGCCGTCGAAGCGTTCCACGTCGGCGTCGGATGGCACCTCGGTGGTGAGAGCCGCTACCAGCCCGTCCTCGATCACCACCGTCTGGCCCATCAACATGGTTCCCGTCACCGAGTCGAACACCCGGTCTGCGCTCACGAATCTGCGGATCATGCCGTCACCTCCCTCGCCCTCTTCGACATTCGGAACAACCACACCGCACCCGCCGAAGCGATCACCGTCAATCCGCCCAGCGCCATCGCATACCCCGAAGGGCCCGAGATCGTTGCGACCACTACCGGCATCGTCATCCCGGCATAGGTGACGGCGTAGAAGGCGCCGGTGAGCGCACCCCGGTCGGCCGGGTCGGTGTAGATGTCCACGAACCGGAGCCCCGAGGTCATGCACAGACCCGAGCCGGCGCCCAGGCACGCCGACGCCAGGAAGAGTATCTGCCAGAAATCGGTGAGGAAGGCAACGGTTCCGAGCAGGCAGCCCACGGTGCCCACCACCACGCCGAGCGGGGCGGAACGGTACGGACCGACCCGGCCCACCAACGCCTGCATGGGGACGATGGCGGCCGACGAGATCCCGTTCATGAGGCCGGTGGCGAAGATGGCCACCGACGCCATGGCGGGTTGCAGCAGCACCGGGAACAGCCCGAACCCGAGTGAGGTCATCCCGAACACACCGAGGGCGGTGGGTGCCACCAGGGTGGCGAACACACGCCCTTTGCCCGCAGGAATGCCGAGGCGGGGAGCGATGCGGCGGGACCGGTCGGGTGTCACCGTTTCGGGGACGCGTCGAACGACCCAGAACGCCATTGCCACCAGCGCCAGGTGCACCGTGAACGGCAGGAACAGCGGGGCCGGGCCCCACTGGCCCAGGACGCCGCTGATGAGCGGTCCGGCCCCAAAACCGGCGTACACCACCAGGCTGTTGAGCCGGGTGGCCCACATGGCGTCGTCGGGCGAGATCTCCTGGATCCAGGCGCTGGCGACCACGAACACGATGCCCGACACCGCTCCGAGCAGGAAGCGACCGACGTACAACATCGCCACCGACTGTGAGCCGGCCATCACCACCGCCGACCCGATCCCCGACAGGGCCAGCCCCGGCACCATCACCCGCTTGCGGCCCAGCACGTCGGATGCCGGCCCCGAGAAGGCCAGCGCCGGGGCGAGTCCGAGTGGGTAGACGGCGAACAGTGCCGTGACCGTCCACGTCGACAGCGCCAGCTCGTTCTTGTAGAGCAGGAGGAGCGGGGTCGACACGTTGGTCCCGTATGCCACGGCGAACAGAGCGAGCGCGAGAGCGGCACGAGGGGACTTCATCGAGAAGGGACGCTACCGCTGTCGATGGGCCCTGAGTTCAATCCGGGGATGGCGAGGGGTGGAGCATTGGGCTGCAATCAGACCCGCACGATGTGGACGTCCCTGGCGTTCGTAGCCAATGCCGTCAGATCGCCTGCGTCCGATGTGAGCACCGATCCGCCGGGCTCGGCGAGCGCAACGACCAGGGCGTCGACCGCGGAACCTCGCCGTGTCTTCGTTCGTAACCCGGCCGCCCTGCGGGCAACCGGTTCGGGGATGATCTCCAGCACGTCGCAGGTCTTCAGCAATCGGTTGATGGAGGCGTCCTTGGCGGCGTCGCCCCGGAGTGCTTCGATCAACACGGGCGTGGGAACCAGCGGCGGCCACATTCCCGCAGTGCGGAGTGCAGCGAGGAGCGCTACGGCCGCGGTGGTCCGCTCGGCCAGTCGTGACACACCCCCGGAATCGAGGACCAACACTCAGCCGGCAACCCGGTCGCCTCGCCGGAGGAGACGGCGGGTGAGTGCCTCGGCACGTGCTGTCTCCTCGGGTGAGGGTTGGCCCACCTCGGCGAGGAGCTCGGCGATGTACTCCTCCGAAGCCTCGATCAGTTCCTGGCGGCGCACCTCTACGCGTACGGCTTCCTGCAGCAGCTCGGAGGCTGCGAGACCGCGTTCCTTGACCTCTCGGTAGAGGTCGTCGGGGAGGTACACCTGCATTCTCGGCATACGCCTGAACATACACACTCCCGTGCGGATCTGGAAGACCTTCGTGGCGACGAGAGGCCAACGGCGGAGGGTGCGCTCAACCGAGCCAGAGGTCGAAGCTGTGAAGCAGCAGCCCGATCATGGCACCCACCACCACACCGTTGATGCGGACGAACTGGAGGTCGCGGCCCATCCACTGCTCGAGTCGACCTGCTGTCTCCTCGGGGTCCCAGCGGGAGACGGTGGCGGGGATGAGCACCTCGAGCTCGCGGCGGCCCGCCTCGGCCAGCGGACCCGACATGCCCTCCAGCCAGCCGTTGATCCGGTGTTGCAGGTCTTCGTCTTCGAGCAGTCGGGTACCGAGATGACGCAGAGTGCCGGCGATTCCGTCGGACTGCTCGCCCAGGCTGGTCATCGCCTGGCTCCAGCCGGTGCGGAGCCACGAGCGGAACTCGGGCCGCTCAGTGAGGGTGCCGATCCGATCCGACACCTGAGCCTGTAGCACCGGGTCGTTCTGGAGCCTGTCTGCGAGGTCGGTGAGCCGGGTGGCGACCATGCGGCGGACCTGGTGGTGGGGGTCCTGGACCACCTCGGCGAAGAAGCGGTGGGCGATCTCGGTCGCCTTGGCGAACACGGCTTCGTCGATGCTGTCGGGGACCCACCACGGCGACTCGTTCTTGATCCGACCCCGCAGGTACTCGGCGTTGTCGGCCAGCGCCCGGTCGATCCCCCGGACCGCCCCCGTGATGATGGGGTCGAGCTCGCCGTCGGCCACGGCCCGTTCCAGCGCCCGTCCCATCATGTCCGAAATCGGCATCCGCTGCACCCGGTCGATGAGCACGCCCTCGAGGTCGGCCCACACCTGGTCGGAGGCGGTCCCCTGGGCGACGGCACCCAGGACGGTGGTCACGTGTCCCGCCGCCTGAGCGGACCCTTCGTCGGTGGCGAGCCAAGTCCCCAACCGCTGCGGGATGGCTGCCTGAGCAAGGCGTTCCTTCACCGTGTCCGGGTCGAGGAAGTTGCCGGCGATGAATTCGGCCAGGTTCTTTCCGAGGGCGTCCTTGCCCTTGGGGATGATGGCGGTGTGGGGGATGGGGATCCCCAGTGGGTGCCGGAAGAGTGCGGTGACGGCGAACCAGTCGGCCAGCCCACCCACCATCCCGGCCTCGGCCGCCGCCCGCAGATACCCGACCCAGACGGCGTCACCCATGAAGAAGGTCGAGAAGAACACGGCCGTGGTGAGAGCCAGCACCGAGCCGGCAGCGAAGCGAGCCTTCCTGAGCGGGTCCATGGCGTCAGGATGGCAGAACGAAAGCGCAGAACGCAGAACGCAGAAAGCAGAACGCCGAACGCCCGGAAGCGGAGGTTCGCGATCGGAGTCACGGGAGCGCAGGCGCACAGGCTTCGGGTGTTTCGCCCTGTGCATTCTGCGTTCAGGTCGCGTTCTGCTCAGTCGAACAGTCGCGGCCTGAACAATGAGTCGTGGGTCCTGAGCGCGAAGCGGTCGGTCATGCCGGCCACGTAGTCGATGGCGCGGGTGAGGTCGTCGGCGTCGTCCACCTTGTAGGTCTCGGGTACCTGGTCGGGGTGGGCGGCGAAGTAGTCGACGAGATCCCGGATGACCTCGATAGCGCTGTTCTTCGGGTCTTCCATCTCGCGTCCCAGGTAGACGCGCTGGAACATGAAGTCCCGGACCTCGTTCATGACGTCGAGGGTGGGCTGGTCCATCTGCACCGATCCTCGTTCGGCCGAGGTCTCGATCACGGCCGTCACCATCGTGTCGATCCACTCCCGGGCACTATGACCCAGTTCGGCAGCCGAGCCGGGCAGGTCGGCGAAGGCGATCACACCTGCCCGGATGGCATCGGAGACGTCGTGGGTGAGGTAGGCGATCCGGTCGGCGAAGCGGCACAGGTCGCCCTCGGGTGTTGCGGGTGGGTCGGCGATCTTCCAGGAGTGTGCCCGCACGCCGTCCAGCACCTCCCAGCTCAGGTTGAGTGGCTCCAGCACCGACAGCACCCGCACCCCCTGCGCCGAGTGGAGCCACTCACCCTCCACATAGGGTGTGAGGGCATCCTCGCCGGTGTG
>JBHJOH010000065.1:0-5914 GCA_050329955.1 Acidimicrobiia bacterium
TGGAACTGCGACCAGGAACGCGGGTCGACCCGGGGGTCGTTCCACACCACCATCGCCGTTCTGGAGGGGCTGGCGGAGTTCGAGCGACGCAGCGGCTCCGACCCGGCCGTCTCCGATGCGCGGGCCTCCGGGGAGGAGTATCTGCTGGAACGTCGGCTGATGCGTCGGCTGTCGACCGGCGAGATCGTCGATTCTTCCTTCACCCGCCCGGCCTTTCCCACCTGGTGGCGCTACGACGTGCTGCGGGGACTCGATCATCTCAGGCGGGCCGGTCGAGCGCCGGATGACCGGGTGGGGGAAGCGCTCGACCTGATCGAGGCCGCCCGGGCGCCCGTCGGTCGATGGCGGCGCCAGGTCATCCATACCGGCGACGTCCACTTCGATGTCGACGGCGGTCGGGACGAGCCCAGCCGGTGGATCACGCTGCGTGCGCTGCGGGTGCTGCGGTGGGCGGGTCGCCCAACCCTCTGAGCCGGTCCCGGGGCCGGCTCAGGCCGGGACTTCTGGTGCGGTGGTTGGGCTGAGGAGTTGTCGTGCGCGCTGGAGGTCCTCGGGTGTGCCCACGTCGAGGATGCCACCCTCGTCGAAGACCACCGAGGTGGCAGCCATGCCGTCGGCGATGGCGGCCCTGATCACGTTGCCGATCTGGAACTCACCGGTGGTCGGCGCCGCCTCCGGGTTGGCTGGGAGCCGTTCCAGCAGGTAGCTCGTGAAGGCCGGGCTCCATGCAGCCAGCGACCAGCAGTAGCGAAGGCCCCGGTCGGGCTGTTTGATCACGATGTCGACCACCCGGCCATCGACGTCGATCTCCACCATGTCCACCCGCTCGGGCAGCGTCGACGGGAACACGCCGAGCACGACCTCGGCCCGCTCGGTTGTGAGTCGATCCAGCATGAGGGCGAAGGCGTCCCGCGGCTCGAAGATGACGTCGGGGAACGCCAGGGTGACCACGTCGCCGGCGGCGAAGCGGAGGGCGGGGGCGATCGAGTGCGCCGGGCTGGGGGTGTCTCCGACGATGACGTAGGCAGGAGCCAGCCCGTGCAGCATGTCGCCCGTCAAAGCGGCAGGGACGTCCCACTTGCCCTCCCGGAGAGCGATCAGCACCCGATCGACCGACGCCGCGGCCAGGCGTTCGAGGAGATGGGCGATGACCGGTCGCCCCCCGACGTCGACCACCTCTTTGCTTCCCGAGATGGTCGAACCCAGCCTGGTGGCGCGCCCGGCAGCCGGAATGATCGCCGTCACTCGCCTGCCGTTCGCCCCACCCATGGAGCGGCAGCATACGGGCGGGATGCGTGATGACCAGAGACTCGGCCCGAGAGCCGTCGACACCTAGCTTGAGAGGAGCTGCTCCAACTTGTCGAGCTGGGCCTTGTAGCCCCACTTCATGCCGAAGGCGGCCATCTTGGCTCCCGAGCCGACGTTGTCGATCGACACCTTCAGGTCCACGACCGTGCTGCCGTCGATGGCGGTGAAGGAGATGTCATTGGTGTGGTCGATGGTCGAGGTGTCCTCTTCGCCTTCGGTCCAGGACATTGCTTCGTAGGCGAGGCGCGAATGGGCGTCGATGACCGAGAAGGTCCCCGACATGGGCCAGCGGGTGCCCTGGTACTTGCCCATCCCTTCGCCCGCTTCCATGACGATGAAGATCCGGCCGCCGATGCGGAGATCGACCTCGCACTCGGGCACGGTGGTGTGTTCGGGTCCCCACCACTGGCGGAGCATCTCCGGTTGGGTCCAGGCCTGCCAAACCGTCTCGATGGAGGCCGGGTAGGTGCGCTCGAAGGTGAAGCCCTTCTTCTTCTTGAACAGCTGCGTGATCATGTCGTCTCTCTTCGTGGTCGGCCGGCCGCGCTCGTGACGATGTCGGCGATGCGGGCCTCGGTGTGAGCGTCCAGATCGGTGAGAAACCAGGCCGAGGGGATCAGCTTGTCGGCGGCGCCGTCGGCCTGAGCCAGGTTCGCCTTCTCGGTCAGGCCGAAGCTCATGAGGTCGTCGACTCGGAAGAAGCAGATCACGGGGCTGTTCTTCGCCTTGGCGTACCCCGGCATCCCGTACCAGAGGCGGGGCTGGAGCCCGGCCGTCTCGGTGATGATCGCGTGAAGCCGTCTGCCGATTTCGGCGTAGGGCTCATCCCATGCCGCCACCTTCTCGAGTACGGCGGCCTCGTCGCTCTTCTTCTCAGTCACGGTCTTCGTCGTCCTTCCCGATCGAATGAAGGAACCTGCCCAGCGAGTCGAGTCGCACCTCCCACAGTCGTTCGAAGGAGTCGATCCAGTCGGCGATCTCCTCGAACGGCTGGGGTTGGAGGTGGTAGATCCGTTTCCTGCCCGCTGGTTCCACGGTCACGATCCCAGCCTCGCTCAACACCCGGAGGTGCTTGGAGACCTGTGGTTGTCGGATGGACAGAGCCTCGGCGATCTCGCCCACCGAGAGCGGTCCGTCGCGCATCAGCTCCACGATCTGCAACCGACTCGGTTCGCCGAGTGCGCCGAGGGTCATGGCTTGCATGCCATCGAACCTAACTCCCCCACGTATTCCCGTCAAGGAATACGTCATGTGAGTGCAGCCCTGGGTGAACCGATCCTCCCCCGGCGGGCAATATGGTGTGAGAGAGAGTGGAGGGGAACGCAAGGATGCGATCGAAGACGTTGGTGTTCGTGGTGGGGTTGTTGGCTGCCTGGGCGATGGTGGCCCCGGGGGCATCGTCGGCGGCGATGCCCACCGGGTACGACGAGAACCTCGAGTTGATTCGCGAGAGTTCGCCCCGCAACACCAACCATGACGCCAGCCCGTGGCGCAACGTGGCACAGGCCGATCTGGTGATCGAGAACCATCTCGGACCGCGCTCGGAGTACCTCGGCCTCCCGGGCGGCCACCCGGAGGAGTCGTTCCCCACGCTCGAGGGCGGCAACTTCCGCATCTCGTGTGAGTTCTCCCATTTCGCATACGACGATCCGCTGCTGTTCCCCAACCAGCCGGGCGCCGCCCACCTCCACGTCTTCTGGGGCAACACCGACGCCAACGCCTTCTCCACCTACGAGTCGATCCGGGACTCCGGCAGCAGCACCTGCAACGGCCAGGAGCTGAACCGCACCGGATACTGGGCGCCGGCGCTGTTCGACGCCGCCGGCAACGTGCGGATCCCCGAGCGGATCGACATCTATTACAAGGGATACGGGCTGGCCAATGGCAGATCCCAGACCTACCCGGAGCGGATGGCGATGATCGCCACCGAGAAGGTCCATGAGATACCCGACTCGGTCGGCGGCGCCGCTGGCGAGGTGGCGTTCCGATGCACCGATCAGTGGCGCGGCTTCCCTCGTGAGCCCGCCGGCGACACCATCCCGGTGTGCGACGGCTCCAAGTTCTTCGACGAGTACGGCGTGGTCGACAACCCTCACGTGGTGTTGGAGATGAGCGTCAAGTTCCCGCAGTGCTGGAACGGGGACGACCCGTCGAACCCCGACAACCACGTCCTTCCCCGCACCGGGAGCTGGTTCTACTCCGAGTGCGAGGAACGGGTGACGTTCCCCAACATGGAGTACATCATCCAGTACAAGGTCGAGGTCGGTGAGGACACCGCCGGCTGGTACCTGTCCTCCGACGTCGATGCCGACACCGGACGGCTGTCGGCAGCTCCAGGGTCCACCGTCCACGCCGACTGGTGGGGTGGTTGGCATCCGGAGATCAACCGGATGTGGATCGACAACTGCGTCAACTTCTCCACCAACGTGCCGAGCGGATGCGGGCACGGCTATCTCAGCGACGGCGGGCCCGACAATCAGAACCCGCTGCCGGGCCCGGCCCTCAAGTTCCGACCCCAGTACCAGGGACCGCATCACGTGCCCGTCGACGGTCTCCACGCCCAACTGTGCCCGGACGCCGACCCCGTGGGCCAGGCGTCGGAAGCCGCCTACTGTCAGCCGGCGGATCACGGGGACCACGGAGGCGGTGGGGGCCACGACGACCACGGGGACCATGACGGCGCCTTCGTCGACGACGACGACAGCGTCCATCAGGCCGACATCGAGGCGCTGGCGGCATCGGGGATCACACGCGGCTGCAACCCGCCCGCCAACGACCGGTTCTGCCCCGAGGACGTGGTCACCCGGGGTCAGATGGCGGCGTTCCTGAACAGAGCCCTGCCCGACGTCCCCGCGCTGCAACCGGCCGCCGCCTTCACCGACGTCGGTGGCAGTGTGTTCGCCTCCGACATCGCCTGGTTGGCGGCGACGGGCATCACCCGCGGGTGCAGTCCCGCCGCCTTCTGCCCGGACAGCCCGGTGACACGTGGGCAGATGGCTGCGTTCCTCGTGCGCGGACTTTCACTGCCGGCCGGTTCAGCGACCTTCGCCGACACGGGGGGCCACACCTTCCAAGCCGACATCTCTTCGCTGGCCACCGCCGGCATCACCCGCGGCTGCAACCCGCCCGCCAACGACCGGTTCTGTCCCGACGAGGCGGTGACCCGGGCACAGATGGCATCGTTCCTGGTGCGTGCCCTCGGGCTGTGACGGGAGAGCGCCATCGGCGGCCTGTCAGTCCGCGATGGTGTCAGCGGCTCTGGAGAGCGTCGAGCGCCACCGCCATCGATGCCGCCACGCGGCGCAGGATGGCGACCGTCTGGTTCCGCTCCTGCCCAACCGCCTCGACATCGCCGTACTTCAGGTGCCACGTGGAGCGGAGCAGGCTGCTCATGAAGTCCTTCTTGAACCATCCGATGATGTTGCCGTCGCCATCGAACACGTCGTGCTCGGCCCTCACGTCGAGGCCCTGGCGCGCCTTGAACGAGAACAGCGCCCGGTTCTTCGACTCGTTGGCGTAGAAGGTACCTGCTCCTTGAACGACATGCGCTTCTGCTGGGCGAATGCCAACCTCGGGTCGGTGTAGCCCCAGGCGATGGCCTAGGCTCGAGGAATGGGCACCAAACGAGCCGAATCTGGCGACCGGAACCTGTCACCGCAGGATCTGTGGAGGCTGGCGCTTGCCTGCGTCGCCGTGATCGCCATCGTGATGGAGCTTCGCAAACCCCCGGACCAGCGCACGTGGCACGGCAAGGTCGCAGGAGTCGTTCCCTACGACTTCCGCCGGCCGAGCCCCTCGAGGATCCGTGACACCTTCTGGAACCCCGACGGCCCGATTCTGTCGGGCAAGGTGTGGGGCGCCGGGTGGGCGATCAACCTCGGCGCCGTGAAGGCCCGTCTCAAGCCCCGGCCGTGACACCCAACTTGCGCCTCGGATGTCAGCGTCGTTTGGGCTGATTGATCTCCCCTGGGTCTGGCTGCCCTCCCGGTCCCAGCGGAACTCGGCGAACCCGCCCGCATGTGCCCCTGAACGGTGCCAGTTCGTGGTTGTGAAGTCGAAGCTCTCCGCCTCTAGGCTCCCGGTGCAGGAGCCAATTGCGTGGATCGATTCATGCCACCAGCCGACGATCACGGGTTTGATGCCTCGCTCAGGCGGCTGGGCGTCCGATCCTGGTTCATGGTGGGCATCGCACTCGTGGTGGTGCTGGCGTACACCGCTCTCACCTATGTCTCGACTTTCGTAGCTCCATTGGTCACGGCCACCGTGGTTGGGATCCTCTGCGTGCCTACCGTCGACCGTTTGACCCGATGGATGCCGAGGTCGATTGCGGCGGCTGTGGTGGTCCTCGCTCTGATGGCGATCGTGGTCGGCTCGATTGCCGTGTCGATCGCCGGGGTGTTCCGCCAAGCGCCACAACTTCAGAGTCAGGTCGAAGCGGGTCTGGCGACGGTGGTGGCATGGCTCGGGCAACTGGGGTTCGATGTAGCCGCGCCCGACCAAGTTCTGGACTCCGTCGGGGCCTGGCTCGGAGCGACGGTGCCGGGCATGTCGGGGTACCTGACCAGCGTCTTCTCCGGAGCTTTTGGCGCGATCGTTGCCGGTGTTG
>JBHJOH010000066.1:0-21323 GCA_050329955.1 Acidimicrobiia bacterium
GACCAGTCCGGGCTTCTTGCGGTCCATCAGGTCCATGAGGGCACTCCAACTCCAGTCCACATTCCCATCGACAGGGCATCAGGCGGGCAACGTTCGATACACAGGGCGCAACGAATGCACTTGGTCTCGTCGAGCAGCAGGGCGGTGCCACCCGGGGCCCCGCCCACCTCCTCGGAGGGTACGAGACTGATCAGGTCGAGCGGGCAGACGTCGGCGCACAGGGCGCACAGCACGCAGCGCTCGACGTCCAGCAGGATGTTGGCGAAGCAGCGCAGACAGCGGTTGGCTTCGCAGCGGGCCTGTTCGGGGGTGAATCCGAGCTCGACTTCGACCAGGCCCACCCGCCGACCGGTGTCGAGGGTGGGGACGTCTACCCGCCCGTTGCGGTCGTACAGGTCGTCGAGGCGGTGGAACTGCTTCAGCTGCACCATGGTGCCGGGCTGGTCTTCGGCCACTTCGCCACCGAAGGACCGGTGGATGGCGGTGGCCGACCGGCGTCCGTCGGCGATGGCGTCGATCAGGGTGCGGGGGCCTTTGGCGGCGTCACCGCCCGACCAGATTCCGGCCACCGAGGTTGCACCCGTCTCGGGGTCGATCTGGATGGTGCGGCGGGGGCTGACCTCGGGGCCGGAGGCGCCGAGCGCTTCGAGGTCGATGGCCTGGCCGATGGCCAGGATGACGGTGTCGGCCTCGGTGACCAAGCGGTCCTCCTGGTCGAACACGGGGGCGAAGCGGCCCTCTGCGTCGAACACCGACTTCACGCCGATGGTCTCGATCCCCACCACCCGGCCGTTCTCGACCAGGATCCGGGCGGGACCGCGCCGGTGCACGAAGTCGATGCCTTCGTGCTCGGCTTCTTCGATCTCGAAGTCGTGGGCGGGCATCTCGGCCCGGGACTCGAGCGACATCACGGTGATGTGTTTGGCGCCGGCCCGGTGTGCCGACCGGGCGGCGTCGATGGAGAGGGTCTTGGCCCCGGATTCCTCGGCTCGGTCGTAGGTGGGCTCGCCGGCCGCGCTCGGCACGGTGATGTCGCCGACAGTGGCTCCCCGCTGCGAGGCGTATTCGGCTGCTCTCAGGGCGGTGCGGGCGGCGTCCATGGCGACGTCGCCGCCACCGATCACCACCACCCGTTCGCCGACGTTGACCTCGAAGCCCCGGTTCATGTTGATGAGGAACTCGATGGCCTTGAACACCCCGTCGGCGTCGCCGCCTTCGATGTCGAGGCCTCGGCCGAGGGTGGCACCGATGCCCAGGAACACGGCGTCGTGGCGTTCTCTCAGCTGTTCCAGGGTGATGTCGCGTCCGAGGCGGGTCTCGTATTCGACCTCGACGCCGAGATCGAGGATCGCCTGGATGTCGGCTTGCAGCACCGACCGGTCGAGGCGGTACTCGGGGATGCCGAGCCACATGGCGCCACCCAGCTTGTCGGTGGCCTCGTAGACGGTCACCGAGTACCCGAGACGGCGGAGGTCATGGGCGCAGGCCATGCCCGCCGGCCCACCGCCGACGATGCCAACACTCTGCGGGCGGCTCTGCTCGGGGGCGGCTGCGACCTTTTCCCAGGTTCTGCTGTTGCCGGTTTCGGTCCCGTACTGCTCGGTGACGAACCGTTTCAGCGCCCGGATGGCGATGGGACGGTCGATCTCACCGCGTCGGCACGCATCCTCACACGGTGCCGCGCACACCCGCCCGCACACCGACGCAAAAGGGTTTGGTAACCGGGCGGTCAGATAGGCCAACTCGTCGTTGCCGTCGGCGATCGCCGCCACATACATCCCGGCGTTGGTGTGCACCGGACACGCCGCCAGACACGGGATGTTGGTGTCGTAGAACTCGAGGGTCATGAACCGACCTTCGTCGAGGCGGCGATCTTCCGGTTTCTGCAGAACGCAGAACGCCGAACGCTGAACGCCCAGAACACGCGGGCTTGGGCGTTCTGCGTTCTGCGTTCTGCCTTCTGCGTCTCGGAGCTCATATCCGCCCGTCCCTGTGGGCGTACCACAACCCCCACACGCCGGCGGCGAAACCGCCACCCCACAGTGCGAGGGTGATGGTCTCCTGCACGACTCTGGGGAGCCGTCCCACGGTTTCGGTTTGGAGGATCATCGAGGGGACGAAGGCGAGGACCACGATGAAGAACACCGTGATGATCGCCACCCGCAGCCAGGCGTCGAGCCACGGCATGGTCAGGCGATCGTTGGCGGCGATGATGCGTGGAGCCATCACGAAGGCGATCGCCGCCGCCGCCACGGCGAAGGCGGCGAAGATGGCCATGCCGCTCAGATCGGGAAGGCTTCCGGTGACGAGGGGGAGGGCGGTGCCGGTTTCGGCGCCTTCGCCGGCGGGGACCACGAACCCACTCTGGATGTAGGCGACGATGGACTCGACCTCGGCGTCGCTGAGAGTCGAGAACGCCGGCATCACACCGTTGTATGTGACGCCGTCGACGGTGATCTCGCCTTGGAGGCCGTTGTTGATGACACCCACCAGATACTCGGTGTCCATGACGTTGGCGTTGTCGATGAGGGGAGGGAAGGTGCCTTCGAGCCCGACGCCGCCCGCCTGGTGACAGCCCGAACAGCTGTTGGTGTAGGCCTCGAATCCGGCCTGGAGCAGGGCGCCGTCGACACCGCTTCCCTCGGTCTCGGCCGGGGCCGTCGTGTCGGTGCTCTGGGCGCCTGCGGGAGCGGCGAGGGCGAACACGACGGCGACCAACACCAGCAACGCCCTCAGGCGGCTGGCCCGGCCAGGATTCCTCAACAGCATGCGCGACTCGTCTCCCGCTCGATCGACTTGGGCATCCTGCTGTTTCCGACAGGCGTCGAAAAGGGACTTTCGACCTGCAAACCGGGGACTCGTGTCCTGTACGTTCGCCCTTCGCGCAGGGGAGCATGCGCACAGCGGATACGGATGAAGGTCGGCGTGTTCGATCCGGACGGCAACGCCCGGTTCCCTCAGCCCGGTCGCCTGTCCCAGAAGTTCGAACCCAAACGGAGAGAGAGACCGTGACAGTAGGAGCCGATCCACCCGTCACCGAGACGGAGAGCGAGCATTTCAAGCCGACCGGCACGATCTTCGTGCTGGCGTTGTTCGTCGCCACCATCATTCTCCTATGGGGATCCGTCTACGTGATCCTCCTGTCGCGCGGGGTGACGATGCAATGACGACGACCAAGAACCCCCCGCCGCAGGGTCCCCACCCCCAGGAGTCGATGGGAATCGACCCCTACGAGAAGAACTGGATCAAGTTCTCGGTGGCGCTTCTCCTGGTCTTCGCCACCGCCGTGACAGTGTCCGGGTTCGCTCTCGGGTACCAGCTGCCCGGCGACGAAGGCCGGGTCGATCCCAGGACGATCCTCAACGAAGGGCCGTTCTCCACACCGGGCCTGCGTGAGATCGGTGAGAACAAGTTCGAGGCCTACATCGTGGCCCGCCAGTACCTCTTCGACCCGGGCACGATCACGATCCCGGCCGGTGCAAGCATCGATCTGTACATCACGACCCCCGATGTGCAGCACGGATTCAAGGTCACCGACACCAACATCAACATGCAGATCGTCCCGGGTCAGGTCTCGAAGCTCTCCTTCACCTTCGACCGGGTCGGTGAGTACCCGATCATCTGCCACGAGTTCTGTGGCGAAGGCCATGCGGCCATGTTCGGCACGATCGAGGTCGTGCCTCCCACCGAGTTCGAAGGAGTCGCACCATGACCATCTCCGTGGGCAAGGAGACCTACGAGCTCACCAGGAACGAGAAGCGCTTCATCGGATGGCACCTGCTGGTTGCCATCATCGCCCTCGTCGTCGGGTCGCTGTTCGGGCCATTGCAGGCGTTCGAGTTCTCCGGACTCAACGTCTATCAATGGCTCGACCCCATCATTGCGAGCTACTACCAGGGACTCACCCTCCACGGCGTGCTCAATGCCCTGGTGTGGACCACCTTCTTCATCGTCGGGTTCACCACCCTGACGACGATCAAGGGTCTCGGCCGCCCGCTCAAGCATCCCAAGCTGAACTGGGCCGGCTTCTGGGTGATGCTGGTCGGTCTGGTCATGACGGCGATCCCGATCCTGCTCAACCAGGCGACCGTGCTGTACACGTTCTACCCGCCGCTGAAGGCGAGTTGGGCGTTCTACGCCGGGCTCACGCTGGTTGTGGTGGGCAGCTGGATCGCCGGCTACGGCTTCTTCCTGACCTACCGGGCGTGGCGTAAGGACAACATGGGTGTCCGCAGCCCGTTCATTGCCTTCGCCGGTGTGTTGAACATGGCCATGTGGCAGATCGCCACCCTCGGCGTCGCCGTCGAGATCCTGACGATGCTGCTCCCCTGGTCGCTCGGCATCATCGACGCCACCGACCCGCAGCTGGCCCGGACCTACTTCTGGTTCACCGGTCACCCCTTGGTGTACTTCTGGCTGCTGCCGGCCTACATCTCCTGGTACGGGATGCTGCCAAAGCAGGTGGGCGGCAAGCTGTTCAGCGACTCGTTGGCCCGGCTCTCATTCTGGATGTTCCTGATCGTGTCGGTGCCGGTGGGCTTCCACCATCAGTTCGTGGATCCGGGCATTCCCCAGGCGTGGAAGTGGATCCATGCGATCCTCACCTACGGCGTGTTCCTCCCGTCGATGCTGACGGCCTTCACGGTGATCGCCTCGCTCGAATACGCCGGACGCAAGAACGGTGGCACCGGGCTGGTGGGGTGGATCCGGGCGCTGCCATGGAAGGACCCGTCGGTGTCGGCCCAGCTGCTGGCGGGACTCCTGTTCATGTTCGGCGGGATCTCGGGTCTCACCAACGCCAGCTACAACCTCAACCTGATCGTGCACAACACCGCCTGGGTGCCCGGCCACTTCCACCTCACGGTGGCAACCGCCGTCACCCTGTCGTTCATCGGCATCTCGTACTGGCTGGTTCCCTACGTCATGGGCAAGAAGCTGTACAAGCCGATGTGGGCGCAGATCCAGGTGTGGACATGGTTCGTCGGCATGATCGTGTTCTCGAATGCCATGCACGTGCTTGGGCTGCTGGGTGCCCCCCGACGCACCCCGTTGGGTGCAGCCCCCTACGTGCCGGAGGAGTGGAACGGTCATCTGCTGCGCACCAGTATCGGCGGCGCCATCCTGTTGGTGTCGGTGCTGATCTACGCCTGGGTGATGATCCGGACCGCCACCGGTCCCAAGGCCGCTCCCGAGGACGTGCCCGAGGTGCCGATCGCCGAGTCGATCCGTCACCCCCAGCTCACCCCGGCGTGGCTCGACCGCTTCAAGCCATGGCTGATCACGGCCGTGGTGCTGGTGGTGGTCGCCTACGGGCCCCAGTTGTATTCGATGATCTCGAACATCAGTCTCAACTCCACGGGAGTGATCGCCCCGTGACGCTCGACTGACAGGCCGACCCATGTCGGCTCCCACCCTCGACCCCGGGAAGGCGGACCCTCCGGTCCGCCTTCCCGGTGTGTTGCACCGACTCGACCGGGCGACGGCTTTCGCCGAGACCCCGGTTCGCAGGCTGGTGGGGTCGGGGCGTCTCAATCCGCTGCCGCACGCCGGAACCATCAGCGTGTTCCTACTGATCGTGGTCACCGTTACCGGCATCTATCTGACCTTCTTCTTCGAGTTCGGGTTCGCCGACTCCTACCGGGCGGTGTCGAAGATGGAGGCCCACCCCATCCAACGGGTCATCCGCGCCGTGCACCGGTTCTCGTCGGCGGCGCTGGTGGTCACCACGCTGGTCCACGCCTGGCGCGTCTTCGTGATGCAGCGATTCACCGGTCCCCGTCGGTGGCGATGGCTCACCGGGGTGCTGGCGCTGGCGCTGGTGTGGCTGGCCGGGGTCACCGGCTACTGGCTCATCTGGGACGTCCGGGCGCAGGCGCTCACCGAGGCGTTCTCGTCGATGATGGGTTCGATCTCGGGCGCCTGGGAGGTGTCCATGACCCGTCCCACCGGGTCGGGCTGGGTGCCGCTACTGGCGATCTTCGCCATCCATCTGCTGCTCACCGCCGTCATCGGGTACGCCCTGTGGCGGCATCTGCGCACCACCCGCCACGGCTGGCTGCCGCCCCGGCGCTGGATGGCACTCATGGGTGGAGCCTTGTTCGTGGCGGCCATCGCTCTGCCGGTCGGCATGCTCCCGGCCGCCAACCCCGGGGTCGTTCCCGGATCGATACCGCTCGACCCCTTCATCATGTTCCTGTTGCCGCCGCTGCTCGGGTCGTGGCCGTGGGGTGTGGCGTCGGTGGCGTTGGCGGTGGGAGTGGTGGGGATGGCTGTCCCCTGGATTCTGCGCCGCTCCGACCCACCGATCGCTCAGATCGTGGCCGACCGCTGCACCGGGTGTGAGTTGTGTGTGATCGACTGCCCCTACCTGGCGCTCACCATGTCCACCGACGGCGAGGGGGCCATCGCCGTGGTCGATCCGCAACGGTGTGTCGGGTGTGGCATCTGCGTGGGATCGTGTTCGTTCGGTGCCGTCGACGGCTTCGGGGTCCCGTCGGTGCCCGATGGGTTCTCGGGTCCGCTGCTGTTGGCATGTTCACGGCTGGTGGCGCTGGGTGAAGTGCTCGCCGATCCGGGGACGCTGGTCGAGGTGAACTGCACCGGCGTGCTCAACCCCCGCACGGTCAGCTCGCTCATCGTTGCCGGTGCCGAGACGGTGCACATCGTGGGATGTCCTCCGGGGGACTGCGCCTACGGGGTGGGCAACCTGATGACGTCGGACCGTTTCGAAGGCCGCCGCGCCCCACTGCTGGCCAAGGCCTGGAACGAGCGGGTGGCCCAGGACTTCGTGGCACCCGCCGACCTGGCGGGGGCGGTCGCACATCCGGGGGCGCACACCCATGCCGACGTCACCAGCGCGCCGCCCTCCCGCAGCCGGCTGGTGGGCGCCGGGGGGGTTGTGGTGATGTCGGTGGTGCTGATCGGCGCCGCCACCGGCCTCACGTTCGTCAACGACGCCGACACCGCCGAGGTCAGGGTGGTGGTCGACCATCGGCCCGGTGCGCGTCTGGAAGTGGCCGCCGAGCCCACTGGAGGGTTCCCGGTGTTGGTGGAGCTGGTGGTCGATGGCCAGGTGGTGGACTTCGAACCTCTGGCCGACTCCGGTGACCGGGTGGAACGGGTGGTCGACTTCGAGGTGGCCGCCGGCAGCAGTGGTGAGTTGCGTCTGGTTGAAGCTGACGTGGTCACGGTGATCGGCGGCTTCGCCGACATCGAGTCCGGTCGCCGCCAACTGTTGGCGGCGGTCGACGTGCCCTCCGCCCCGGGTGCGGAGTTGGGGGCCGCCCTCTTCTCGAGCGCCGGTTTCGGCCAGAACCTCGGGTGTGAGGTGTGTCATTCGCTCGATCCGGGTGATCGGTTGGTGGGTCCCCCGCTGGCGGGGATCGGCACCGTGGCCGGCGACCGTATCCCCGGCATGACCGCCGAGCAGTACATCCTCGAGTCGATCGTCGATCCCGACGCCTACACCCTCGAGGGCTATCCGGAGGGGCAGATGCTCGACGACTACGACGAGCGGCTCACGCCGGCCGAACTCGAGGCGATGGTGGCGTATCTGATGACCCTCACGGAGGCTGACTCATGACGAGGCGGGCTCTGATGGTGATGGCGTTGCTGCTCTCGGCGTGCGGCTCCCCGGCGATCGGAGGTTCCACCGACCTCACCGGGGGGGCAGATCTGTTCGCCGCCACCGTGCTCGGCAACCGGCCCGGATGCATCACCTGTCACTCCCTCGAAGCCGGTGTGAACCTGGTGGGTCCATCCATCGCCGGCATCGGCTCGGTGGCCGGATCCCGGGTCGAGGGCGTCGACGCCGAGAAGTACCTCCGTCAGTCCATCGTCGAACCCAACGCCCACATCGTCGAAGGCTACGAAGACGACGTCATGCCCGAGGATTACGTACTGACACTCACCGACAGCCAGATCGAGGCGCTGGTGGAATACATGGAGGGGTTGCGATGACGCAGAACGCAGAACGCAGAACGCAGAACGCCAAGACCGTGGTGACTGACGAGACCCCCCTGGCCTTGGACTCGGCGGGAGCCTCTTCAGGCTGGTTTGGGCGTTCGGCGTTCGGCGTTCTGCGTTCTGCGTCTTCAGCGTCCGGCACAGCCAGCGCGACGGGCTCACCCCTGCGGAAAGATCTCCTCGGTCCCTTCGCCGTCGACTCCGTCGATGGTGCGGGTTCCGACCAGCCGTCCGTCGTCCTCGAGGGTGTAGGTGGCGGTGCCGGAGGCGTCGCCACGAGGGGCTTCGATGGTGGTCCACTCGACCTCCAGCTGGTCACCGAGCAGGCGGCCGGTGCCTTCCAGGATGGCGCCGGTGACGAGCCATTGCAGGGTGATCTCGCCGCTGTCGGATTCCTCGATGATGACGGTTCCGCCGTACTCGATACCGACCGGGTCGATACCGTTGACGACGTAGGTTCCATTGAGGCCTTCGCCCTGGGAGATCTGGGAGCCGGGGGTGGAGCAGGCGGCGAGCACCAGCCCGAAGACGAGGGTGAGCAGTACGGGGGAGCGGGTCATGATGACCCCGAGTCTATCTGGCGGATGATCCCCGGCTGGGGGCGCTGGGTCGCCGGGGTGGGGGCGTTCCTGGTGCTGTCCGCCTTCGGCTTCGCCACGATCCAGCCGGTACAGGTGTTGCCGAGGATCCGGCTGGCACCGGGATTCGCCTTCGTGGATCAGGGTGGTCAGCCGTTCACCAGCGACGCCACCCGGGGTGAGGTCGTGTTGTACGGGTTCGCCTACGGTGACTGTGGGAGCGAGTGTGATTCGATCCAGGAGACGATGGCCGAGGTGGCGGCACGGGCCGACGCCGAGATCGATCTGGGCGACGCCGAGTTCCGAATGGTGACCGTGTCGATCGACCCCGTCTCCGATGGTGACCGCCTGCCCGAGTTGGCGGAAGCCTGGGGCGCAGACGGGGAGCGATGGCGCTGGGCGACCGGCGAAGACCCCGAGAACCTGCGCACCGTGCTCATGTCGGGTTTCGAGGTCTACCACCAGCAGGTTGCCGACGGCTCGTTCGCGTTCGATTCCCGCTACGTCCTGGTGGACGGGTGGGGTGTCATCCGCGGTGAGTACCGGTACTCCACCCTCGCCGAGGACGCCGACAAGCTCGTCCGTCACATCGGGTTGCTGGGTGAGGAGATCCGCAATTCGAAGGGCGTGACATCGGTCGCCTACGAGGCAGCCCACCTCTTCATGTGTTACCCATGACCGAAAGGCCAGCCATGCTCGAAACGACCGAGACCACCGCCCCTCCCCGGGGCCCCCGCCGCCGGCTCATCGAGTTGGCCGCCTATGTCGCCGTCGCCGTGATGGGCGTGGCGGTGGCGTTCGTGTTCTTCGCCCCGCACACCTATGCCGGCACCGTCATGCAGTCACCCGCCAAAGCCCCCAACCTCGACGGCATGGTGTTCCACAACGGGGAACCGGCCGACCTGTGGCGTTTCGACGGTGACGTCGTCATGGTGTTCTTCGGCTACGCCAACTGCCCCGACATCTGCCCGACCACGCTGGCCGCGGTCGCCCGTGCCAAGGACCAGATGAGCGCGGCCGATGCCGCCCGGGTCCACACCGTCATGGTGACCATCGACCCCGAACGTGACACCTCCGAATCACTGGGCGCCTACGTCACCCACTTCGATCCGGCCTTCCTCGGTGCCGTCGGTGATGGGCAGGCCACCCACCAGGCCGAGGTGTTGTACGGGATCAACGTCATCCAACATGAGGGAGATTCGGCCTCCGGCTACGTGGTGGATCACACCGCCCATCTGGTGGCCATCGACCCCGAGGGCTTCGTCCGCGTCATCTATCCCACCGACGTGGCACCCGACGCCCTGGCCGCCGACCTGGAAGACCTGCTCCGCTAGTCCCGCCCCGACGGGCACGGGACTAGCGCCTCGCTGAGCGTCAGATCTCCTCCTCGACGTTTCCGCTCGCCTCCATACGATCTGTGGTGGGTGGAACAAGGGAGGGTGTCGTATGACTGGCTTTCGTACCTGGGGGCGGATGCTCCTGATCATGGGGTTGCTCGGTGTGGCGTTGGCACCGGCGGCGCTGGCCGAGACGGCGGATGAGGCAACCATCACGGTCGTCCATGCCGTGCCGGGCGAGGGTGGTTTCCCGGCCGACATCCGCCTCGCCGGTGAGATCGTGATCTCGTCGATGTCGTTCGAAGGTCTCGCCGGACCCACCCAGGTCCCGTCCGGGGCGGTTTCGCTCGAGGTGTTCGCCGCGGGCGCCGACCCGGCGGTCGATGCGGTCCTGGTGGCGGACTCGCTCCAACTGGAGACGGGCGCCAACTACACGCTCGTCGCCCAGATGATCGGAAACGACCCTGCCATCAGTCTGTACGCCAACGACGTGGCGTCGGTCCCGGCGGGCACCGGTCGTCTCACGGTCCGCCAGACCTCCGGCGAGGACGTGCTCACGTTCGCCCTCGATGGAGAGCCCACCGCCGAGGCATTGGCGGCAACCGCCGAGTCCACCACCGAGATCCCCGCCGGCTCCTACCGCCTCACGGTTCTGTCCGCTGACGGCGACACACTCGCCGACCAGGATCTGGCGGTCGCCGAGGGGGCACTCACCATCGTCTACGCCGTCGGCTCGGGCGCCGATGGGAGCTTCGGACTGCTCGGCCAGGAGATCGCTGTCGACCAGGCTCCCCCGGTCGGAGTGCCGACCGGAAACGGCGGCGAGCGGGCGACGGCTGCCACCGCCGGCTGGCTGGTGGTTCCCGGCATGTTCATCGGCGCGGTCCTGATCCGCCTCGCACTGGCACGCCGACGCTTCGCATGAGCCCGGTACCCGATCTGGCGTCGCCGCCGATCACGATCATCACGGTCCCAGCGGAGTCGACCACCACCGGTGCCGTTCCCGCCGGGACATCGACCGCGTCCAGCGTGGCCACCACCACCGTCATCGAGACGACAGCGCCGTCGACCACCTCGAGTACGTCGCCGGCGTTCGATGTCGCCCCCGAGCCGATCGGCTCGGCAGTCGCCGTGCTCCTGGTGCTCGCCCTGCTGTGGCTGTTCCTTCGACCCCGCGTCCGCCGCCGGCCGCCCCCTCCGCCCGGGCGCACACTCACCGAAAGGGTCCGCGAGCTCACCGAACGCGCCACCGAGAAGTCGGCACCCGACGACGTGGTGATCGACCTCAGAAACGAAGACGCCAACACGAAGTGACAGACGTGCGCGACGCAGTTGGCGACGGGGTCACCCCGGCGCTCGCCCGGCTCGTTGCGATGGCGGCGGGACGGAGACGCACACCTCAGCCTCCCATCGAGAGGAAAGCCTCGACCTCGGTGGCGGGATACACCGTCTCGCAGGGGATGCCATTGCCGTCGGCGTCCATCCGATCCGGGGCGCCTTCGGTGAGCCAGTAGCCGACCGCCTGGGCGAAGTCGAGGCCTCGGGGTTCCAGGTCACGGCACAGCAGTCCGGTGGCGGTCGGGATCCCTTCGAAGAAGGCGGGATCGAACAGGGTTCCGATCTCGTCGCAGGGAAGGCCGTTGCCGTCGGAGTCCATCCCGTCGGGCATCCCCGCCGCCAGCCAGTGGGCCACCACCTCGGCGTACGAGCGGCCGTCGAGTGACTGGCACGTCTCCTCAGTTGCCACGCCCGCCTCGAAACCGGCCCCACCCGGGAACAGCGGATCCTGCCAGGCAGGTCGTTCGGGGGGCTGGGTCGCCAGCATGTCCCACCACTCCTCGTCGGTGAGCCGACCCTGGTCGGCGGCACGCCAGAACTCGTGGTACGAGTACACCCCGCCCCGCGCCACCTGGAAGCGGCCGTCGTCGGCGGGAACCATCACGTAGACGGTGTCGAACCAGCCGGTCCCGATCTCGAGGATGTCGTAGGTGGTCCGCATGATGTCGACCACCACGGCCGAGTTCCGGTCCTGGTCGGGCATCGACTCGGTGACGCCGCCCAGCCTATCGGAGGAGCGAATCCACAACGCCTCCATCACCGATCCGATCGTCCCCAGCCACTGGTTGTCCTCGGCCGAGATGGGTCGTCCGGCCAGCTCGTCGGATGCCAGTCGGGTGAGCCGGGCCAGGAAGTCGTCGAGAGCGGTGAGCAGGGCGGCGTTGTCGGAATCGGCGGGCAGCAGGCCACGAGCCGTCAGCCCGTCGGCCAGCAACCCGACCACTTCGGCCATCCGCCCGAATGCCACCGGATTGGGCTCGACCCAGTGCCGCGGCTCGGGGAAGTCCACTTCATCGAAGTCGCCCTCGGCGGCGAAGGACTGTTTGGCATACAGCACCGTGTCGTGTTTCAGCTCGACATACGAGCCGAGCCCGGTCTGGAGGTCCTTGCGTTCCCAGGCCTCACCCCGCATGAAGTCCGGATGGGCGCCTCCCAGCGGCGTCCACACCGGTTCGAGGGCGTACAGCCAGGCGTCGTAGACGGTGGCGGCCCACTCCTCGGTGCCCCGTTCCGAGATCATGGTGGTGAGAGCGGCGAGCTGGTCGTCGTAGTTGGTCCAATGTTCACCTGTGTCGGGGTCGGTGAGCGTCCCTTCCTCGTCCATGATCCGGTAGGCGAGCTCCGACCCGAATCCGGCGACCAGGTCGAGCGGGGTTGCAAATATGCGTCCGAACGGAGGATCGCCCACCGACGGGAAGCGAAGTTGGTCGTAGACGTAGGAGTCGGTCACGAAGCGGGCCCCCATCAGCCGGACCGAGGCCGCCTCGGGGTCGATCCCCACCGGGCGGAGCCGCTGCAGCGCCTCTCCGGCGGCGGCCGCCACCCGGGTGTCGAGCAGCGACGGGTCGTCCCGCCATCCGGCGGCGAGCAGATCGAGCTCTGCGGCGAGCTCGAGCGGGGTGTAATCGTCGGCCATGCCCACCAGGAAGGCGGTTGGTTCGTAGATCAGAGTCCACGCCTCGACCAGGTCGGGGCGACCCACCAGCGCCCCGGTGGCGAGAGCGCCCAGCAGCATGGTGTCGCCCCGGCCGACCACGAAGTTCTCGTTCCCGAGCAGCGACATCGCCCGGAAGTACCGTTCCAGGTCGGCGCTGCGGGTGTAGTGCCCCCGAGGTAGGAACAGCGAGTAGTCGACGAGCCCTTGCATCGACGCCTGTGGGTCGGCGGGTCCCAGCCCGGTGATGGGCGAACGAACGAGCTGGGCGGCTGCGGTGGCCAGCGCCCCCTCCTGTTCGGCCAGCGGGCCGATCTCACCGACGTCGACCTCGGCCAGGGTGGCGGCCGCCTCGTAGAGTTGGGCCGCCCGGTCGGCGGCGTCGTACAGCTCAGAACCGGTCAAAGCCTCACGCTGTGCCCTCGCCTCCTCCACCAGGCCCGTCAGCAGGGTCTCCAGCACCGGCAGCAGTTCCTGTTGCTCGAGTTCGCGCAACAGCTTGGAGAAGGCCAGGTGAAGGTAGTGGTATCCGGCGTCGGTGGTGACGAAGTAGACCTCTCCCACCGAATACGGGACGGTCTGATAGACCGGGTGCAACAGCCGTGCCTCGCCGGGGATGACCACGAATCCCTGCGCTTCGAGTGAGGCGATGGCGGCGGCGTCGAGGTCGTAGGTCCGTGCCAGGAAGATCCCCTCGACCGTGTCGGGGGTGTCGGGCCCCGCATAGGCGGGCGTGTCTCCCAGCAAGGGGACCTCGGTGAACTCTCCGAAGGCCGAGACGAGGCGTGGCGTGATGCCGGACGTCCCCGGCTCGGATGGAACGGTGGCGGAGGTGGTCACCGTGGTGGTGGACACCTCCTGGGCGGTTGTCGATGCCGTCCCGGTCGTGGTGGTGGTCTGCTCGGCTTCCGTGCTGCACGAGGCAACCAGCATCGCCACGACGACGGTCATCACGATGAACCGGCGCATGGTTGGCCCCTTTCGGCACGTCCGCCGTGAAGGACGGTGCCTGGCGACGGACCGCGCCTTGTCATCACCAGTGTGCCTCGTCAACGCCATGGTCTTCCAGAGGCGAACGGCGACTCGTCGGCTCGCTCCCGACTGGGCCCTGGTCGCGTTCTCCTCGACTTTCGTCCGGCCACAGGGGAAGCCCGCTTCGGGTCATCCGTCCCGGTGCAGTATCACCGGGTCTGATGACCCGTTGCGGTCGACGTCGGTGCAGGCGGGCGTTCCGGTGCCGGGGAGCGGTGGGGCGGTGGCGAAGCCGAAGTCCCACCAGGTCCAGGCGCCGGTGCCCACCACCACCTGGTCGTCGAGGGTGTCGAAAGCGAGCGCCAGGCCCCCATCGCAGACCGCCAGGGCCGCCACCGGGGACAGCAGCGTGCCCGCCGCCCACACCGGCTGGAAGGTGTCGGAGTCGAACACGCCGAGGTGGGCGCTCCTGCCGGCGGCGTCGGTGAAGTCGTTCCCCGGGAACAGCCGGTTCGCCTCGGTCTCGCGGAAGGGGTGCCGGTAAGACACCGCCACCAACAGGCGGCCGTCACCGGTGATGTCGCCCGCGGCGGCGGCGACCACGTCGCCCCACGGGAAGCCGGTGGTGTCGACCGGCCGGGCCGGGTCGGCGGTGGCGGGCCGCACCAGCGACCACCACTCCAGGTCGAGCAGCACCGCCGGCCCTGTCGGGATGTCCCACCCGGCGAAACGGGGACGGAGTCCCGACTGTTCGACCCGTCCCAACCGGTACGCCTCCAACCCCCGGGGGCCGGCCAGCACTTCCAGCACCAGCCCGGTACGGGTCACCTCGGGTCGCTGGTCGAACACCAGATTGCCGAGGCTGGTGGCGACGATCACCGGACGGCCATCCACCCCGGACACGTGCACGGGCTGTGGAACGTGGGGCCCGTGGCCCCAGACCACGTCGGCGCCCCATTCGGTCAGATCGGTGGCGACCCCGGTCAGGATGGGATCGTTGTCCAGCAGGTACTCGACGCCTCCGTGGATCGACACCACCACCAGGTCGGCGGTGGCGGTCGCCCCCTCCACCGCCGTCCGGGCCGAATCCGGCGAGTAGACCGCCACCCCCGGCTGCCGGGTGTCCCCGGAGGGGCCGAGGCCGGTGACGTCGAAGCCCAGGAAGGCGATCCGCACACCGTTGCGAACCACCACCACCGGTCGCCCTGACTCCGTTCCGGTGCGTGCGCCCCCCAGCGCCTCGATCCCCGCATCTTCCAGCGCCTGCAGGGTGTCGATCACACCGCCGTCGCCGGCATCGCCGATGTGGTTGTTCGCCACCGCCATCAGGTCGAAGCCGGCCCCGGCGACGAGTGCCGCCATGGCCGGATCGGCCTCGAGGGCGTTGGGCCCATCGGAGACATGTGGGCGCAAGGTGAGGGGAGATTCCAGGTTGGCGGCGGCCACGTCGGCCTCCGAAACCACCGCCCGGATGCCCTCGAAGAATTCGGCACCGTCGGCGGCAGCAACCGGCGCCACCCGCCTCCCCATCATCACGTCTCCCGCCAGCAGCAGCCGGACGGTGCCGGATGCATCCGGCGGTGCGGTGCCAACCCGTGCGTCGGGCAGGGTGGGGCTGCCGCACGAGGCCACCAGCGCCACCGCCACGATCGTGGCTGCGAGTCTCATCACCTGTCCACTACCGCAACCGTGGTCGAGCCGGTAGTGGCGGATGGCTCGACGGACCGTTCTTCCCGCACGGGTGGCTGCTCGCTCGGGAGCCACCGGTAGCTGATACGACGGATAGGCTGACAGCATGTCCGATCGGGTGCACGCCTGGATGATGCGGCTGGTGGCCGTGGCCACCATTGCCTACTGGGTGGAGTTCTTCACCGGCGGCAAGGTCCGAACCTCCGAGGACGAGGCCTACGTCGACTTCGAACGGGCCTTCGTGCTGGCCGATGGCTACATGGCGGCCGCCTTCCTGCTGGCCGCCCGCCGCCTCTCCCGCAACCGCCCCGAGGCGGTGGTGGCGGGCATCGCCGCCGGCAGCGCCATGACCTTCCTCGGCTGTATGGACCTGCTCTACAACCTCCAGCACCACAAGTTCGCCGACCGGAACCCGGAGATGATGGTGGAGACCGGCATCGTGGCGGTCTCGC
Organism: Acidimicrobiia bacterium; assembly: GCA_050329955.1. Lineage (GTDB taxonomy): Bacteria > Actinomycetota > Acidimicrobiia > Spongiisociales > ZC4RG35 > JAOUGY01. The sequence goes on from JBHJOH010000066.1 coordinate 15,986, forward strand.
TCACGTTCGGACCGTGGACCATGCTCAGGATGTGGAGGGCCCGGCACCGGCTCGGGGCCTGACCAGGGACCGAAGCCCGAGCGCCACCGCAGTCGAGGCCATGCCGGCCCCCACCGCCACGGTGGTCCGGCCCAGCCGGCCGCTCCTGGCGCCCATCACCACCGTGGCCACGTCGAGGGCGTCGACCCCGGCGCCGATGATCAGCCAGCGGCGCAACTCGGTTCCGGACGAGAGGGCGACGGCCAACCCCAGGGCGGCCTCCCGCGATCCGAACAGGCGGACCGCCGACGGGGTGGCGGCTCCTTCGTCGGGGTCGATCCCGAAGGCCCGTGCCGCCAGGTCGGGTCGCAGATAGGCCGATAACCCGAGAATCAGACGCAGGGCGATGAGGGCTCGAAGAGCTCGGTTGGATGTCAGGATGGCCTCCAGGATGGCGTCGAACCAATGATGCCCCTCGGCCGCCCGGTGTGCCCGGGCCGACCTGCTCTACCCGGCGACGCCCGGAGAGCGTACGGTCCTGGAATGGCCAGGGCGCCGCTCGCACCCCTGGTGGTGGTGATCACCGGGGCCGGATCAGGAATCGGGCGCGCCTGTGCCGAGCGGCTGGCCGCCGCCGGCCACCGTGTGTACGGCGGCGACATCCACCCCGAGGTGCCGCCCTTCCGGAGCCCCGTCACACTGTGGTCGCTCGACGTCGACGACGATGAGTCGTGCACCCGCTTCGTGAGACAGGTGGTGGAGTCGGCCGGGCGGATCGACGTGGCATTCAACAACGCCGGATTCGGGATCGCCGGACCGGCGGAAGAGACCTCCTCGGTGGAGGCCCACGCCCAGCTCGAGACCAACTTCTTCGGCGTGGCCCGCATGTGCCGGGAGGTGCTCCCGGTGATGCGAAGCCAGGGTGGGGGGCTGATCGTCAACATGTCCTCGATCGGGGGACTGATCGCGCTGCCGTTCCAGGCGTTCTACTCGGCGGCCAAGTTCGCGGTCGAGGGGTACTCCGAGGCGCTCCGCCAGGAGGTGGCCGGGTTCGGGGTGGAGGTGGTACTGATCGAGCCGTCGGACTTCAAGACCGGATTCACCGAACGAAGGCGCATGGTGGCGGGCCACACCGCTACCTCTCCCTACCGGACGCAGGCGTCTGCGGTGCTGGCCATGGCGGAGAAGGACGAGCTGAGCGGGTCCGACCCGTCCCAGGTGGCGCGGTTGCTGGCCCGCATCGTCACCGCCCGCCGGCGCCGGTTCCGCTACACGGTGGGCGACCCAGTGATCCGGATCACCCCGCTCCTCAAGCGGGTGGTGCCGGCATTGCTGGCGGACCGGCTGATGAAGGCCTACTGGAGCCGGACGTGAGCGGCACCCCCGACCTGGCGAGGCTGTACCGGTCGATGGTGCGGATGCGGGTCCTCGAGGAGGAACTCGCCCGGCTGTGGCGGGCGGGGCTGGTTTCGGGTGAGTTGCATCTCGGGGTGGGAGAGGAGGGGGTGATCGCCGGCATCACCGACCACCTGGGCGTCGACGACGCCGTGGCACTCGACTACCGCCCCACGCCGGCGCTGGTGGCACGCGGCGTCGACATCGCCGCCATCGTGTTGGAGGTACTCGGACACCCCCAGGGGCTGGGAGGCGGTCAGGGAGGGCACATGCATCTGCTCGACCCCGACCACCTGGCGATCTCCACCGGCATCGTCGGCTCTCCCGCCCCGCTCGCCTGCGGGTTGGCGTTGTCCGCCGCCCGGCTGCGCCCCGGCACCGTGGCGGTGGGGTTCTTCGGTGACGGTGCCGTCAACCAGGGAATGGTGATGGAGGCCTGGAACCTGGCCTCGGTGTGGAAGCTGCCGGTGGTGTTCGTGGTGAAGGACAACCGCTGGGCGGCCACCACCCGAACCGAACGGCTCCGGGCCGGGTCGATCGCAGGCCGGGCCCGTTCGTTCCTGCTCCCCACCGCCGTGGTCGACGGCAACCGGGTCGAGGCGGTGTGGCACGCCGCCGGGTCGCTGGTGGCCGGGGCACGCCAGGGTCGACCCGGAGTGCTGGTGGCTTCGTGCCGGCGCCCCGCAGGTCACATGCTCGACGACACGCTGTCACGAACGGTGCGCAGCCCGGCGGAGATGCTGCGGCTCACCGCCGACCTCGTCAGGGTTCGAGGAGGCCAGGCGGGGAGGCGCGGCGTGGCGGATCTGGCCGCCACCGTGACACGAGCGTTCGTCGACGGCCGGCTGCCGCACGCCGACCCGTTGCGCGGCGCCGCCCGCAGACTGGGAGCGCCGTCGGCCGAGGTGGAGGCCGAGGCGCGAGCCGAGGTGCTCGGAGCGGTGGAGAGGGCACTGTCGACGGCGGGGGTGTCGCTGTGAACCCCGTCGACCTCACCCCGGCGATAGACGCCGCGCTGGAACAGGCGATGAACGCCGACCGGCGAGTGGTGGTGATCGGTGAGGACGTGCCCGCCATGCGGAGTGGGCTGCTGGCCCGGTTCGGTCCCGACCGGGTGATGGAGGCGCCCATCTCCGAGTCCGCCTTCCTCGGGGCCGGCGTGGGGGCAGCCCTCGGCGGCCTGCGCCCGGTGGTGGAGATCATGTTCGTGGACTTCCTGTCGGTGGCGCTCCACCAACTGGCCAACGAGGCCGCCATGGTCGGGACGTTCTCCGGTGGCCGCTGGCCGGCCCGGCTCATGATCCGCTCCGCCTGTGGGGGCGGGTACGGAGACGGCGGACAGCACGAGCAGGCGTTGTGGGGTCAGCTCGCCGCCATCCCCGGGGTGGCGGTGGCGGTCCCCTCCACCGCCACCGATGCCGCCGGGTTGACCCTGGCCCTCCTCGAACACCCCGGGCCGTCGGTGCTGCTGGAACACAAACTGCTGTCGCGCATGTGGCGGGAGGAGTTGGGTGGCTCGCACCGGCATGGCGTCGACCTCGACGTGCCGGTGAGCGGAGACACAGTGCCGACTGTCGGCACCATCGGATCGATCCCTCTCGGCCGGGCCGTGGTGCGCCGCACCGGTTCCGACCTGGCGATGGTGTCGGTGGCGGTGGGCGTGCACCGGGCCTTGGAGGCGGCGGCGCAGTTGGCGAGCGAGGGGATCGAGGCGACGGTGCTCGACCTGCGCACGGTGTCGCCCCTCGACGTCCCCGCCATCACCGGGGCCGCTCGGGACACCAGGGCGGTGCTCGTGGTCGACGAGGACTATGCGTGGTTCGGCCTGTCCGGTGAGATCGCCGCCGTGCTCGCCGAGGCCGGCATCCACCGCCCGTTCGCCCGGGTGGCCACCACCGGCATCATCCCCTACGCCCGCCACCTGGAACGCCAGACCCTTCCGTCGGTGGAACGCATCCTCGGGGCTGCACGGCGCCTCCTGTCCGCCGAGCAGCCGCTCGGCGGCTGAGGTTGCGCCGTCGCCGGGGGAGCGGCTGTGTCCGGCTCAGGGAGAGCCGGGTTTCGAGATCCATCTCATCACGTGGTCGACCACAACGGGGTCGTCGACCAGGCGGGAGTGGTTCACCGATCCGACCACGACCACGTCGGCGGGCGTCAGGTGCGGCCCACCCGAACCGCTGGGGACCCGCACGATCAGATCTCCCATCAGATACCCGATCGGATGCCCCGGGTCGGCGGTGACCACTCCCGACACGAAGTGATGGTCGATACCCTCCGGCACACCGTGGTCGCCGACGGTGTTGCGCAGCAGCGCATCGGCGTCGTGATCGCGCCAGTCCTCTTCGGCGATGGCCCCGAAGCGGAGGTCTTTGAGCCCGCCGCTGCGGGTGTCGAGGTAGTCGGCGAGCGGTCGCGATTCGGGGGCGAATCGCAGACCCCAGGCCGCCACGTTGACCAGTTTCTCGAGCGGGGCGCCGCCATGGGGTGTTCCCAGGGTGACCACATCTGTGACTCGGTGCACCCAGTCATGTCCGGCTGCCGCCCCCACGGCGCAGGCGCTTCTGATCACCAGCCCGCCCATCGAGTGTCCGACCAGTGAGATCGAGTCGACCTCCACCGGCCAGTGGGCACACACATCTTCGAGCAGTCCGGCCAGGAGCGAGCCGTTGTCGGAGATGCGCAGCCCGCTGTTGTATCTGACCGCCAGCGGAGTGTGAACCGGATCCTCCTCCAGGGCCGACAGCAGTCCGGTGTTGGTGTCGGTTCCCCGCCAGCAGTGTTCGGTCTCGGCCCATCCGTGCACCAGCACCACCAGTCGCCCGGTGGCGGTGGGAAACGATGCCGCCAGGGCGTCGTCGTCGTCGTCGGCGGCGGCGGCAACGGATTGTGCGTTCCGATCCCGGATGCCCATCACCGTGGCCAGACGAGTCTCATGACGTCCGAGGGTGTCGCCCCACAGGCCGTTGACGATCGCCTGGGCGCCATCCGTCGAGTCGATCGAGACGCGGACTCCGAGATCGATGCCCACCCCGAGTGCGGTGGCACCGAGCCGCACCACGCCGTATGTGGCGTCGCTGATGGTGTCGTGGATCCGGCGGATTGGTCGCGCCACTGGGCCGAGGACGTCGAACCAGCGCCTTGCGATGGCTCGATGCATCCCCTCGACCGGGTCGACGAGCCGTTCGGTCGCCAGGGTGATGGCAGTTCCGAAACTGATGTGGGGGGCTCCTGTCGAGGTAGGACGAAGGGTAGCCGCCGACGCCGGGAACACCACCGCCGGCGGTCGAACAGCTCACCCGACGAGGGCGCCGACCACCGCCGGCAGCGACTGCCGCCAGTCGGGGAGTGGCGCCACGCCGATGCGCTCGGCGTGGGTGGTGTCGAGGGAGGAGTAGCCGGGGCGTTTGGCCGGGGTGGGATAGTCGGCGGTGGTGCAGGGTCGGATCAGGTCGGGGTCGCGGCTGGCCAGCCCGACGGCGGTGCGGGCGAGCTGATACCAGCTGGTTTCGCCATGGTTGGCGAGGTGGAGGATGCCACCGGCGCCCACGTGTACGGCTTGGAGGGTGGCGGCGGCCAGGTCGGCGGCGATGGTGGGGCGGCCGTGCTGGTCGTCGATCACGTTGAGTTGGCGGCCTTCGCCGGTGAGTCGGAGCATGGTGGCGACGAAGTTGGGATGGGTGCCCGAGATCACCCACGACGTCCGGATGATCAGGCCGCTGCCCCCGGCGGCGAGCACGGCCCGTTCCCCCACCAGTTTGGAGCGGCCGTAGGCGTTGATGGGGTCGACCGGGTCGTCTTCGAGGTAGGGGCGGGTGCCGTTGCCGTCGAAGACGTAGTCGGTGGAGTAGGTCACGAACCGGACGCCTCGGTGAGCACAGGCCCTGGCCAGCATCCCGACTGCTTCACCGTTGACGCGGGTGGCCAGGTCTTCTTCGGCCTCGGCCCGGTCGACGGCGGTGTAGGC
>JBHJOH010000067.1:0-35694 GCA_050329955.1 Acidimicrobiia bacterium
CTCTACGTGAAGTTCGGGCTCACCCCCGCCCAGGCCATCCAGAGCGCCACCCGCTGGGCCGCCGAGATGATGGGCCGCCAGGATCGGGTGGGCTCACTCTCCCCGGGCGCCTACGCCGACCTGGTGGTGGTTCCGGGCAACCCCCTCGAGGACATCGCCGCACTCGAGCGCCCTGCGAAGGTGATGAAGAGCGGCGATTGGGTGTGAGCCGGCCGCTGCTCCCCCAATTGGGGACAGATTCGACGCGCTGACGGTCGATTCTGTCCCCAGTTCGCAGGATCAACGCTCGGCGGCGCGAAGGCGTCGGAGCACACCGGATGGGCCTTCGACCAAACCTGGCCTACTCGCAAGGGGACCCGACCCACTTTCCCAACTGGGGACAGAATCGACACTCTGAAGGTCGGTTTCGTCCCCAGAACGGTTGGGTCAGGTCAGCTCTTGGCGGTGGCGGTAGAGGTCGAGGGCCTCGGGGTTGGCGAGGGCTTCGGTGTTCTTGACGAGGTCGCCGTTGACGACGGCGGTTACGGCCAGTTCCGTGATCTTGCCCGAGCGGGTGCGGGGGATGTCGGTGACAGTGGTGATGATCGCCGGCACGTGGCGGGGCGATTCCTCGGTGCGGAGGCGATGGCGGATCCGCTGTTCGAGGTCCGGCGTGAGGTCGGCGCCATCGGCCATCTTCAGGAACAGCACCACCCTGGTGTCCGATCCCATCCGCTGACCGATGGCGACCGCCTCGGTCACCTCTTCGAACTGCTCGACGACGCGGTAGATCTCGGCGGTACCGATCCGCACGCCACCCGAGTTGAGGGTGGCGTCGGAGCGACCCAGGATCACCATCCCGCCCCGCTCGGTCCACATGGCGTAGTCACCGTGCGTCCAGATGCCGGGGAAGTGGTCGAAGTAGGCGGCCCGGTACTTCTCGTCGCCGTCCTCGCCCCAGAAGGTGAGCGGCATCGACGGGAACGGCGCAGTGCACACCAACTCACCCTGGGCACCGACCACCGGACTTCCTTCGTCGTCGAACACCTCGACCGCCATCCCCAACCCGGGGCCCTGGATCTCGCCGGCGTAGACCGGCTTGGTGGGGTCGCCGGCGACGAAACAGCCACACAGGTCGGTGCCACCCGACACCGACGCCAGATGGACGTCGGCCTTGACGCCGTCGTAGACGAAGGCGAATCCCTCGGGCGACAGCGGCGACCCGGTCGAGGCGATGACCCGCAGACCAGACAGACGGTGTGAGTCGATCGGGCGCAACCCGGACTTGAGCACGGCGTCGATGTACTTGGCAGAGACACCCATCAGCGTCATGTCGACCTCGTCGGCGAGGTCGAACAGCGCCTCCGGCCCGGGGTGGAACGGGTTGCCGTCGAAGAGCACGATCGCCGCTCCGCTCGCCATGGCCGACACCAGCCAGTTCCACATCATCCACCCGCAGGTCGTGAAATAGAACGCCCGGTCGCCCGGCTTCACGTCGACGTGAAGCTGGTGCTCCTGCAGGTGCTTGATGAGCACGCCGCCGGCCCGATGAACGATGCACTTGGGCTTACCAGTGGTTCCGGAGGAATAGAGGATGTAGATGGGGTGATCGAACGGGAGACGTTCGTAGCGGGGCTCGGCCGGAGCGGCGATGAAGTCGCCCCAGCGGACCGCCCCCGGGACCTGGGAGAGATCGGGATGTTCGGCGAGCACGCTCACCACCACCACCGTCGAGACCGAAGGAAGTTCCGCCCTGATCTCGGCCAACTGGTCGAGACGGTCGAACGTCTTGCCACCGTAGTGATAGCCGTCGGCGGCCACCAGCACGGTGGGTTGGGTCTGGCCGAAGCGGTCGACCACGCCGGCCGTCCCGAAGTCCGAAGAGGTCGACGTGAACACCGCCCCGATCGACGCCGCCCCCAGCATGGCTATCACCGTCTCGGGCACGTGCGGCATCCAGGCGGCCACCCGATCCCCCGCGCCGACACCGGCCCGCCGCAGGGCCGCGGCGAAGGCCGCCGCCTGCGATCGAAGCTCGGCCCGGGTGATCGTTTGCGTCAGTCCATCTTCCCGTCGGTAGACGATGGCCGCCTCGTCGTCGGGTCGGCCACCCCCCTCGATGAGATTCTCGGCGAAGTTGAGCCGCGCTTCGGGAAAGAACCGTGCCGAGCGCATGTCGGCGCCGGGCTGGAACGCCACGCCGCCCTTGTCGCCGATCACACCGGTCTCGTCCCACACCAGCGTCCAGAACGCCCCCGGGTCCGAAACCGACCATCGGTGCAGGGCATCGGTGTCAGGAATGTCGATCCCCGCAACGGCCTCGGCCTCCTGGCGGAACGACTCGATGTTGGATGCTGCGATGCGATCTGGGGACGGAGTCCAGAGCGGAGTGGTCATGTCGCAACGGTAGTGGTCGGGTTGCCAACCCGGCCGTCCCGCAGACCGAGATGACGCCGGGTGTCCCACCTACTCGTATGTCATGGCCAAGCAACGCTTCGCATGTCGGTTACATCCGCAACACCGACATGGGCCCGCAGCGGAGTCGCCCGACTAGATCGTGTCGACCGACACAATGCGCCACGTGTTCAGCCTGCTCCTGCGTTTGTCGCTCGTCGGTTCCACCTCGCCCGACTCCTCCATGCGGCGAAGCCACTGGAGCACACCTTCCTTCGTCATACCCAGCGAGTCAGCGAGGTACCGCGAAGACTGCGGGCCGGATTCAAGGAGGTCCAGTATCTCCTGGCGACGATCACGGCGGGACGGCGGCAATGCCTCCTCGGTGAACTCCAGTCGAGGCTGCGTATCGACCGCCCTGGCACCCGCCAATGTCCAGACCGCCCATCGGCGATCGCTTGTCTTCTGTATCAAACCCTCTGCGGCGAGCCCCGTGAGTTCTCGTGTCGCTGCGAGCGAGTCGGTTCCTGTCACCGACCGGTACTGCTGGTTGGTGATGCGACCGTTGCGATGGAGGAAGGCCAGCGCTAGGCGTTGACGATCGTTGAGCCGAGCCGTGTCGATCGTCGACAGCCAGGCCACTGCCTCGTCATCGAGGAGTCCATGGTTACGGATGACCATGCGGAACTCTCGAACCGTGTCTATGACTTCCGGCGGCTCCATCCCTGCGTTACGAAGTGCCGCAGCGGTTGCCAGGAGTCCAGAGCCGCGGTTCTCGCAGACTGTTCGATTGGTGGACTCGACTTCGACATCCTCGAGAAGTTTTGCAAGCCGTGCGTTGCGTGACGACGACACCGGTTCGGCGAGGAGGTCTTCCCGGGAGACTGGGCCGTGGAGGCCGCCGGGGCTCGATACCTCCAGCCTGTCCGGATACAGACTGACTCGAACCTGCGTGCCATGGGCGAGCGGGTGGTAGTCACGATGCATCAACGCGTTCGCAACCAGTTCGCGGACCGCTTCCTCGGGGTAGTCCCACCGGTCCTCTCGCCCGAGTCCAACCACGATGGAGCGCCGCTTCATGTTCCGCCTGAGCGCCACGAGAGTCTCAGCGACCATCCGGGGGATGGGTCCGTCGATGGACTGGTTGTCGAGGAATCGAGTGCCATCAGGGAGCGGGTCACCTGAGACAGTCGGTAGCGCTACGAAGGTCACATCGAGTTGTGGGACGAACTGCTGGGGAAAGCGACCGAGCGCAAGCAGTCCAGCCAGCGTGATCCCCCGGACACCACCTCTGGAGGTTGTGACCCCCATCATGTCGAGGATCTCGTCGTCGGTCACCGATGCGAAGACCTGCCCACGCGTTGAGCGCAGCCGACGGATGAGCGCCGAGGTCAGTGTTGGATCAAGGTCCGCGATGGTCGCACCAGCGACAACGCCGCCGTCGTCTTGAGGTTGACCTCGGGAGGACTGCAGGACGTGAACCTCATAGGTCGACAGCGATCGATCACCATCGAAGGTCCGCACGAATGATCCTCGCTCGATGCCACGGGTCTGGACGAAGCATGGCTTCTGCGTAGGCGGCAGTTCCTCGACGACGGCAGCCACGATGAGCCGGCCCTCGATCTCGATGATCTCGATATCTGGACGAATGGGCGGCTCGAGCTGGTCTGCACAGGCAGATGCGAGGTCTGCGGCGAGCTTTCCAGCATCCACGTTGACCGGACTGAAGTCAGCAAGCTCGTCGTGGCCCAGGATGATCAAGCCACCGCCCGAGTTCGAGAACGCCGACACGGTCTCGACGATCGACTTCGGAAGGCCCCCGGCGGCGGCCTTGACCTCGACGGTTGTGAGATCCGTCCCGGCAGCGCGCAACCTCGGAAGCACTTCGAAGACGAAGGTGGCGAGATCAGACAAGAAGCCTCCTCACACAAGTTGTCTGATGGTACAGACAACTTGTCAGTCGGGCTTGCATGTTGCCGGCGGAGCGCGGAGCCCGAGAACCGTACGCCTGCGAGGGCGCTTCGACCGGGGGCCGGCACGAACTCCGTCGGTGGCCCCTTGACGCCGATCCGAAACCGCCTCTACACCACGAATCCGTCGAGGCGGGCGAGCACCATGAGCATGGTCTCGTCGGAGCCGCCACCGATCGAGCCGAGGCGGTTGTCACGGAGGAATCTGGCCGTCCAGGTCTCCTCCATGTAGCCGATGCCGCCGTGGAACTGGAGGCACCAGTCGGCCACTTCGCGGCCGAGCCGGCCCGACTTGAGCTTGGCGATGGTGGCGAAGCGGGTGGGGTCCTCGCCGCGCATGTAGGCCTCGGCCGTGGTGTAGTTGTAGTGCTTGAGCAGGTCGACCTCGGCTGCCAATTCGGCCAGGCGGTACTGGAGGTACTGGTTCTTCATGAGCGGTCGCCCGAACGCAACCCGCTGCTTGAGGTAGTCGGCGGTCTTCTGGAGTGCGTATTCGTACGCCCCCACCGCCGTGTAGGCCGCCCACATCCGTTCCACCACGAACTGCGACATCTGCTGTTGGAAGCCGGTGCCCTCGAGACCGATGGTGTTGGCTACCGGGACCCGCATGTCGGTGAACGCCAGCAGCCCCGTGTCCGACGCCCTCATCCCGAGCTTGTCGAGCTTGCGCGACACCTCGAATCCCGGTGCGTCGGTGGGCACGATGATCTGGCTCATCCCGGCGTATCCACCCTCGTCGGATGTGCGGGCGAGGAGGCACATCCAGTCGGCCTGCAACGAGTTGGTGATGTACATCTTCGAACCGTTGATGACCAACTCGTCACCGTCACGGACGGCACGGGTGCGAATCGAGGCGACGTCGGAACCGGCATCAGGCTCGGTGACGGCGACCGCGCACACCATGTCCCCGGCGATGGCGGGAGCGAGGTACTTCTCCTTGAGTTCGTGGGAACCGAAGCGGTGCAGCGAAGGGGTCGCCATGTCGGCCTGCACCCCCACCGCCATTCCGATCGAGCCATGATCGGCCCGCCCGAACTCCTCGGCCAGGATCACGGTGAACAGATGATCGGCCCCCTGCCCGCCGTAGGCGGGGTCGTACTCGAGCCCGAGAAAGCCGAGGTCGCCCATCTGCTTGAAGACGTCGTGGAGGGGCATCATGCCCTCCGCCTCCCAGGTCTCGACCCGGGGGTTGATCTCCTGGCCGATGAACTCCCGGACGAGCCGGCGGAAGGCGTGATGCTCGGAGGTGAAGGTGGCCATGGGGCGATTCTACCGAGCGACCGCTCGGTGGGTGGAGCCACCCATCTCAGTCGGCATCGATGACCTCCATCACCGAGAACGCCCGTCGCGATATGAGGGGCCCGGTGAACCGGAACGACACCACATACACCCCGGCGGCGAACCCGACCGCGACGACTGCAGCGGTCAGTGCCCACCCCGGACCTCCGAACCAGGCGGCGGCGCCGACCCCGGCGACCACCGGCAGCATCAGGGTCCCCGCCGCCAGCAGCCCCACCATCGAAGCCACGAAGGCCGCGCCCGACACACCTCTCGTCCCGAACGGGTTCGACTCGGGCATTTGGATCGGGCCCAGGATCGACGTGACGTTGCCGACCGCCGACCACACGCCGATCACGGCGACGGCGGACACGATGGCGGCTGGGACGTGCACCCAGTTGCCGGCGATCGAGGCACCGACGACGGCCGCCAGGGCACACACCGGCACTGCGAACACCAGGGCCGCCAGATTTTTGCCCCGCAACACGGTGACCAGGTCGGGGGCGATCGTCAGATATCCCCAGAACGAGCCCCCGTCGTATCCGAACTGATTGACCACCAGCGCGATCACCACGAAGAACGCCATCGGTGCCGCCAGGAAGGGTCCGAACTCGGTTCGCAATGCCGGCAAGCCGATACCTGCGATCACGACGATGCCGATCAACGACCCCACCAGCTGACCGCGCAGCCGGGAGTCACGCCGCAGATAGATGAGCTCTTTGGCTGCTACTGCCCCGACCGCACCGGCCGGGAGCCGCAGGTGTGACGGTCGCAGCGAGCCGCCGGTCCGCACCGCCCGCCCCCCGCCACCACGTCCCACCGTTACCTGGAGCCGATCGATGGCCCGGCCGTACGCCCACGTCACAAACACCAGCGCCACCGCGCCGTATCCGAACAGGAGGCCGCCCCGGAGCCACTCGTGGTCGGAGAACGACACCACCGCCCCACCCAGGGCGCCGTTCGGGAGCCACATGGCAGCCGACGCCAGCCGCTCGATGGAAGCCTCCAACCGGAGTCCACCCAGATTCACGAGAACGGAGAGGACCCCTGGAAGCGCCATCGTCAGGCCAACCACCAGGGCGGCAATCTCACGGGTGCGCCGCGACCGGAGCAGGTCGGACAACAGCGTGATCAGCCACCGCGCGGTCACAACCGCCAGGAGCACGGCCAACAACGCCGTGACAGCGATGGGGACGACGCTCACCAGGTCGGCGTATCCGCCGATCGAGCCCCCCACCAGGGCGATGGTGGTGGCGACCCCGCCCGGGCCCAGCACCCCGGCGGCTGCCAGGCCCACACCCAGGCGGGTGCGTCCGATCGGAAGCGACTCGAACTTGCGCGGGTCGAGGGAGTCCTCGATCGAGGCCGCCACCACCGGACCCACCACCCATCCGATCGAAGCCAACGCCAGCACCAGGACCGCCATCTCGTCTCTGATCGCCGGGAGCAGGCGGGCACCGGCCGACATGAGGGTGGCCACCCCCACCCCCGCCCCGATGGTGGCCGCCCACACCAGCACGAAGCCGACCAGCGCCAGCACGGAAGAACGGCCCAGGCGGTTCTTCAGCATGCGAAGTTTCAGTCGGACGAAGACCCCAACCACAACAGATCTCCCTCGTCGGTGAGCCGCCCACCCACCTGTTCGACGAACACGTCCTGCAGGCGACGCCCTCCCGTGATCTCGGCGGTCGCTCCGCTCAACCGCACCCTGCCGTGGTCGATCAGCATGATGTGATCGCACAGCCGTTCCACCACGTCCATGGCGTGGTCGCTGAACACGACGGTGCCGCCGCTCTCGGTGTGCCGCCGGAGGATGCGTTCCAGCGTCTGGCGTGCCACCGGGTCCACTCCGGCGAAGGGCTCGTCGAGGAACAACACCTTGGGGTCGTGCAGCAGTGCCACCGCGATCCCGATCTTCTTGGTCATGCCGAGCGAGTAATCCGCCACCATCGTCCCCCCGGCCTCCCCGAGGTCGAGAAGACGCAGCAGCGAGTCCCGGCGGGCCATCACCGTCTCGCGGTCCATGCCTCTCAGCTCACCGGTGAACTCGATCAGCTCGCGGCCGGTCAGACGGTCGAACATCTTCGGGTTGTCGGGCACCACCCCGAACCGACGCTTGGCGGCGGCCGGGTCGGTCCAGACGTCGCAACCCGCTACCCAGACGTTTCCGTGGTCCGGACGGAGCAGACCGGTGGTCATTCGCAACAGCGTGGTCTTGCCGGCCCCGTTGGGACCGACAATCCCGAAGAACGACCCGGCGTCGATCTCGAGGCTCACATCGTCGACGGCAACCGTCGAACCGAAGTGCTTGCCGATCCCTTCCCATACGACTGCCACCGCCATGGAAGGGACGGTAATCGGGGCGGGAAGGCACTGGGCAGAGGTGGGTGCCGACCCGTCTGGCGGCGCTACCCTGATGTCGTGACCGACGACTCGTCCAAACCACGGGAAGCCTGCGGGGTCTTCGGGATCTACGCCCCCGGCACCCAGGTGTCGACCACCGTCTACTTCGGGCTCTTCGCCCTCCAGCACCGGGGCCAGGAGTCGGCCGGGATCGCCACCTCCGACGGCCAAACCGTCACCGTCTTCAAGGACAACGGACTCGTGGCCCAGGTGTTCTCCGAACCCGACCTGGCGTCGTTGGAGGGCCACATCGGGGTCGGCCACGTCCGCTACTCCACCACCGGTTCCAACAGTTGGGCCAACGCCCAGCCGGTGCATCGCCAGATCGGTCACACCTCGCTGGCACTGGGACACAACGGCAACCTCACCAACACCGCCCAGCTCGCCCGGAGCATGGGCGTGACCCATGCCACCACCGACTCCGACCTGATGCTCGAGGCGATCGCCCGCGAAGTCGACGACGAGCGTTCCGACGGACGCGGGCTCGAGCTGGCCCTGCACAAGGTGCTGCCCACCTTCGAAGGCGCCTACTCCCTGGTGATCATGGATCAGGGTCGACTGGTGGGCGTGCGCGACCCGCATGGGTTCCGGCCGCTGTCGCTGGGCCGCATAGGTGATGCCTGGGTGTTGAGTTCCGAGACCGCCGCTTTCGACCTGGTGGGCGCCACCTTCGTGCGCGACATCGAGCCGGGGGAGATGGTGATCGTCGATTCGGGTGGGCTGCGCAGCTTCCACCCGTATCAAACGGTCGCCTCGAAGCTGTGCGTGTTCGAGTTCGTCTACTTCGCCCGTCCCGACAGCCGGCTCTTCGGCGAGACCGTGTTCTCGGCTCGCCAGGAGATGGGCCGCACCCTCGCCGTCGAGCACCCTGCCGACGCCGACGTGATCGTCCCCGTTCCCGAGTCGGGCATCCCCGCCGCCCAGGGTTTCAGCGAGTTCTCACACATTCCGTACGCCGACGGCCTCGTCAAGAACCGCTACGTGGGACGCACCTTCATCGAACCCACTCAGATGCTTCGTGACCGTGGGATTCGCCTCAAGCTGAACCCGATCCCGTCGACATTCGCCGGCAAGCGTGTGGTCCTGGTCGACGACTCCATCGTCCGGGGCTCGACCACCCGCCAACTCGTGCAGATGGTGCGCGACGCCGGAGCCATCGAGATCCATCTGCGCATCAGCTCGCCGCCGTACCGCTGGCCGTGCTTCTACGGGATGGACACCTCGGATCAGACGAAACTCCTGGCCGCCTCGATGAGCGTGGACGAGATCCGGGAGTTCCTCGAGGTCGACTCACTCGGCTACCTGTCGCTGCCCGGTCTCATCACCTCCACCGGCGTCGAACAGGGCGGCTTCTGCACCGCCTGCCTGTCGGGCGAGTACCCGACCGACGTGTCCCAAGCGGGCGGCAAGTTCGTGCTCGAGCCCACAGTCGGATGACCACACCCTCCCAGCCTGCAATCACCTACGCCGACGCCGGGGTCGACCTGGAGGGGGCCGACCGTCACGTGGAACGGATCGCCCCGCTCGTCACCGCCACCTGGGGTCCGAACGTGGTGGGCGGCTTCGGGGGATTCGCCGCCGGGGTCGAGTTGCCGGAGGGGTACCGACGTCCGGTGCTGATGATGTCGACCGACGGGGTGGGCACCAAGCTGGAGCTGATGCGCCGAACCGGCCGCTGGGACGGGGTGGGATTCGACCTGGTTGCCATGTGTGTCGACGATCTGGCGGTGGTGGGGGCCCGACCGATCGGGTTCGTGGACTACATGGCGGTGGGCTCCCTCGATGGGGTTCGTGACGCCGCCATCGTCGGTTCCATCGCCCGTGCCTGCGCCGCGGTCGGCGCCGCCCTGGTGGGTGGCGAGACCGCCGAACATCCGGGGGTGATGGAACCCGATGCGGTCGATCTGGCCGGCGCCGCGCTCGGGGTGGTCGAGCGCGGCTCGGAGATCACCGGGGCCGCGGTTGTCCCGGGCGACGTCATCGTGGGGGTCCGATCCCCCAACCTCCGCTCCAACGGGTTTTCGCTGGTGCGACGGGTCTTCGACGGAGTCGACCTCGACGCCGACATCGGCGACGGACGCAGCGTGGGCGAGGCCCTCACCGAGCCCAGCGTGCTGTATGCGCCGATGGCCGTCGAGTTGGCCGCCACCGAGCGCATCCACGGAATGGCCCACATCACCGGCGGCGGCATCCCCGGCAACCTGGTCCGCCCCCTGCCCGACGGCTGTGCCGCCCTGGTGAACCGGGGTTCCTGGGAGGTCCCGTTCGTGTTCGCAGAGATCCAACGACGCGGCGGAATCGCCGACGACGCCATGGCCGAAACCTTCAACATGGGCATCGGCTTCTGCGTGATCGTGGGCCAGCCCGACTCCGACCGCGTCATCGAGACGGCCACCCGCCACGGCCATCAGGCCGGGGTGATAGGACGGATCGAGGCTGGCGACCGCCACGTGGTGATGAGCTGAGCTTCGAGCTTCGAATCCATTCTGGCTGATAGCCGGCAGCTGGCAGCTGGTCTGCTCCTCCGCCTTCCGCCACCAGAGCCCTTCGGTTACGCTCATACTCGTGACGATCAGGATTCCCCGCACCGAGCGGAGCCAACTCTTCGCGGCTCCGTAGCCAGGGTCCTTCTCCGGCCGCGCCCTCTCTCACGACCGTAAAGGACCCTCATGACCGATCTCGTCTCCCGCCACTCCAACGTCATCGCCCCTGTCATCGCCTTCGACACCGACCTGGTGATCGAGAAGGCGCAGGGACTCTGGGTCCATGACGCTGCGGGCAACAAGTGGGCAGACTTCGCCTGTGGCACCGCCGTCACCAACCTCGGTCACAACCACCCCGCCGTTGTAGCCGCCGCCCATGCTCAGCTCGACCGGGTTATGCACTCCGGCTGCATCTTCCGCTACGACACCGTGGTGGAAGCCGCCGAGCGGCTGCGTGCCATCACCCCGTCCACCATCGAGAAGTTCGGCTTCGCCAACTCGGGTGCCGAGGCGGTGGAAGGTGCTATCAAACTGGCCAAGAAGACCACCGGCCGCCAGGGCGTGATTGCGTTCCGGGGGGCCTTCCACGGTCGCACCATGGGGTCGGTCAGCTACACCACCTCGAACGCCAAGTACCGCGACGGGTACCACCCGATCCTCGGATCGGTGTTCATCGCCCCGTTCCCGCACTCCTACCGGTGGGGCATGACCGAGGAAGAGGCGACCTTCCGGGCTCTCGATGAGCTGTGTCTGATGCTCAAGCACGAGGTGAGCCCTCACAACATCGCCGCCATCCTGGTGGAGCCGGTGCAGGGCGAGGGCGGGTACTACCCGGCCCCGGTCAAGTTCCTCGAGGCGCTCCGGCAACTGGCCGACGACAACGGGATGATGCTGGTGTTCGACGAGGTCCAGACCGGGTTCGGCCGTACCGGCGAGTGGTTCGGATCGGATCATTACCCGGTGAACCCCGACATCATCGCCATCGGCAAGGGCATCGCCAACGGGCTGCCGCTGTCGGCGTGGGGCGCCTCGGCCGCCATCATCGACAACTTCCCGGTCGGCAGCCACGGCACCACCTTCGGTGGCAACCCGGTGAGCTGTGCCGCCGCCATCGCCGTGATGGACACGATGGGCGATCTCCTCCCCCACGCCCGCTCGATCTCGGCCCACGCCTTCGAGCGTCTGGCCGGACTGAAGGACCGCCACGTCACCATCGGCGACGTGCGCGGCACCGGGCTCATGATCGGGATCGAGCTGGTGTCGGACCGTGAGACCCGCACTCCCGACAAGGCCGCCTTCCAGTTTCTGCACCGCTACTGCATCGAACGGGGGGCGATCATCATCGAGTGCGGCCCCGACGGCAACGTGATCCGGTTCATCCCGCCGCTCGTCACCACCACCGACGAGATCGACTGGGCCATCGACCTGATGGACGCCGCCCTCACCGCCTACGAAGCGGGCGAGGGTCACGACCAGCCGCTGGTCGAGTCATTCGTGGACGGCTGACCCGGCGATTCACCGATTGGAACCGCTGCGCGGCGGGGGACGTCCAAGCGGCATGAGACGGACATTCACAACACTGATCGGACTGGCACTGCTGCTCTCGGCCTGCGGGGCCGGAGAAGCCGGAAGCGGAACCACCACCCCGGGGGGCAGCACCCCTGACACGACACTGCCTCCTCTCGAAGAGCCCGAGACCGAACCCCGCGTAGTGCTCACCGTCTCGGATGAAGGCGGCTTCGTCCCCGTCGAGTGGAACTTCAAGCGGATCCCCCGCTACGTGGTGATGTCCGATGGCACCGTGTACCTCCAGGGCCCTGTCACGCTTCAGTACCCGGGAGCGGCATTGCCCAACGTGCAGGCAGTCGAGATCTCCGAAGAGGATCTGGCCGAGATCCTGGCGCTGATCGAATCGTCGGGCCTGTCCGATGTCACCGACGAACGAAACGACGATGCCATGGTCGTGGTGGCCGATGTCCCCGACACGGTCTTCGTCTTCACCGACGAGGATGGCGTCGACCACCGGTTCGCGGTGTACGCGCTCGGCTTCGAAGGCGTCGAGTTCACCGACGAGCGCCTCACCGGTCTCGAGGACCTGCTGGCCCGGGTCGACCAGGCGGTGGCCGAGGGCGATCCGGTCGAGGGTTTCGTCGCCGACCGTGCCGACGTGTTCGCCGGATCCCGCGAGATCCCGGTCGAGGACGGGTTCACCGACCTCCAGGAGTGGCCGATGTCGGTGTCGTTCGACGACATGGCCGATGCCGGTGCCGGCTTCCGCTGCGCCCACCTCGAAGGCGACGAAGCCGCCGCCATCCTCGACCGCTTCTCCGAGTTCAACGATGCCACCACCTTCGAGACCGAGGGAGGCGATGTCTACACGGTGATCGTGCGACCGCTCCTCCCCGGCCAGGACTCGACCTGCTGACCTGACCCCCACCTGCACGCACAGAACCCGGCCGCACGGCCGGGTTTTGTGCGTCCGGACCACACCGGGGTAGCGTCGGGCGTCGTGAAACGACGCGACAAGGCCGACCGGATCGGCGAGATCCTCGACGACCTGTACCCCCAGCCGCCGATCCCGCTCGATCACGTCGATCCCTACACGCTGCTGGTGGCGGTGGCTCTGTCGGCGCAGACCACCGACAAGAAGGTCAATCAGGTCACACCGGCTCTGTTCGCCGAGGCCGACACCCCCGAGAAGATGGTGGCGTTGGGAGAGGCGGGGATCCTCGAGATCATCCGCGAGATCGGACTGGCACCCACCAAGGCCAAGAACCTGTGGAAGGCCGCCAACCAGATCCTCGACGCCGGGGGCGAGGTCATCGCCGACTGGGACTTCCTCGAGTCGCTCGCAGGGGTGGGACACAAGACGGCCAGTGTGGTGATGGCCCAGGCGTTCGGGGTACCGGCCTTCCCGGTCGACACCCACATCCACCGACTGGCCGCCCGCTGGGGTCTGTCGAACGGAACCACCGTCGAGCGGAGCGAGAAGGACCTGAAGGCCGTTTTCCCCATCGACACATGGAACCGGCGTCACCTGCAGATCATCTTCTTCGGTCGGGAGTACTGCCCAGCGCTGCGGCACGACTACGACGCCTGCCCGATCTGCGGATGGGCTTCGACGAAGGCCTACCGCGCCCGCCAGTCGCGCTGACGATTCACCGTCCAACCGGTTTGTGGAAGGTTCCGTACATCTGGGTCACCCGATAGCCCAGACCCTCGTAGAGGGCGAAGGCGCCGGTGGGGTTCTCGACATGCACGCCGAGCGCCGCCTCGGTCATTCCCTGCTCGTCTCTGAGCTGGCGGAGGCTCTCGCAGATCAGGGCCCGGGCGACACCCCGCTTGCGCCAGCGGCGAATGGTCGAGATGTTCTCGGTCCAACCCCGCAGGCGATCGAACTCGGCGTTCTCGACCTCGTTGATGAAGGTCCGGACCTGGCCGACGATCTGATCACCCTCGAACGCCACTTTCCACAGCGACGGGTCCTGGTGGGGCTCTTCCACGAACCGCTGCCAGTCGTCCTCGGTCGGTTCGCTGAATCCCCAGTGGTCCCGGAATGCCTCCTTGTCGGCCTCCCAGATGGCCCGACGGTCGTCGGGGCCGACCGGGCGAATCTCGAGACCATCCGGCAGCGGAGCACCGGGGATGTCTCGGAGGTCCGGGCGCAGCATCTCGGCGCCATACGTGACGATCCGATAGTTGGCGGACCGGAGTGCCTCACTGAAGGGATGGGAGCCGTCACCGATCGGCGCCCAGGTCTCCATCTCCTTGGCGCCTTCGGGGTGATCGGCGGCAATGGCGGCGATGCGTAGCTCGAGCCACTCGATCATCGACCGCAACACAGGTCGATGCTCGGCGCCGGTTCGCGCCAACATGAGGTATCGGCGGCCTTCGTCGGTGTCCCACCAGTCGGTACGGCCGTAGGCGACCGCCGTGCCGCTGTGCTCCACCACCACCACGTCGGTGGCGGGGTCGCAGTTGTTCAGGTGGTCGTACTGGTTCTTGATGTCCTCGGCGGTGAGGACCTCGTCGACCCCATTGGCCTGCGAGTCGGCGTTGCAGATGTCGGCGAACGCCTGGTGGTCTATGGCGCCCCGGTAGCCACGAGCGGCGTATCCGGTGGGGAGATCGGCTATCACGACCGCGACGCTAGGAATGAAGGCCCGCTCCGTGCCGGGGAATATTCGCCGGCGAAAACGACCCCATCAGGCTCCGACCGCCACGATGATGCCACCGGCCGTGGCGAGCAGCGAGGCGATCACCACCCGGCGATCCCATTCGGAACGGTCGAGGAACAGTCGGGCCATGATCACGGCCCACACCGACTGGGTGGCGGCCATCGTCGACACCACCGCCACCTTGCCTTGGGAGAACCCGGCGATGAGCGAGGTGAAGCCCACCGCCATGAAGAGGCCGGGCACCAGCAGCGGTCCGAGATGGTTGCGAACGGCGGCGACGATCTCTGTTCTGGCACTGGTAGCGTTCACGCCCACCAGCAGAATGGCAGCCGTGACGAGCGAAAACGCCGAACCGGCGACGGCCGCCAGCACCACGTCGACGCCGCGGACCACGACGTCACGGCTGGCGAAACACAGCACCGCGACAAGGGCGAGCAGTGGGCTGGCTCCCACCCGCCCGGAGGAGAATGCCGCCCTGGGGTCGACGATCAGGATGCCGGCCGCCACCACGAACACACCGCCGACCGCCACCAGCCATCCTGGTGCTTCGTCGAGCACGAGCCAGGCCCCCAGCACCGCCAGAACCGGGACGAATCCGAGCACGACCGCGGTGCGGGTGCCACCGAACGTGTCGATCGACCGGTACATCGCCAGATGCGACAACCCCGGAGCGAACAGGCCCGACACCACATAGGGCAGGGCGCTCGACACCGTGAGCCCGGCGAAGGCGCCGGTGGCGACCGCAATGGTCGTCACGATCAGGGCGGCGGTGGAGACAGAGATCACCGCCGCCTGGGTCGAGCCCACCCCGGTCTTGGCGTACGCCCACCGCAACGCCACGAACACACCGCCGAACGACGCCGCTGCCACCAATCCGAGGATCACTGCCTGCATGTGAGAGGCAAGCTAGCGGAGGGAGAGCAGAGGGCAGCCGCGGCTGAGCAGGCAGAACGCAGAACGCAGAGGGCAGAACGCCCGAACCGGTATGCCAACGCGGCCCGTTTCGTAGTGCGACTCAGCCGACCGACCGACCCGTAGAGTCCTCTTCCGGGCGTTCGGCGTTCGGCGTTCTGCGTTCTGCGTCTCCCTCCTTAATCCTCCTGCGGTGTCGCCGCTGCCATGGCGGCGATGTCGGTGACGATGCCCTCGTTCGCCAGAGTGGTGACGTCGCCCAGCTGGCGATTCTCGGAGATGTCCTTCAGCAATCGCCGCATGATCTTGCCCGACCGGGTCTTGGGGAGGTCGGGCGTGAACACGATCGACTTGGGTTTGGCGATGGGGCCCAACACCGTGGCGACATGGGAGCGCAGCTCCTGGAGCAACTCCTCGTTGCCCACAACGTCACCGCGCAGCGTCACGAAGGCAGCGATCGCCTGACCCGTCACCTCGTCCCTGCGGCCGACCACGGCCGCCTCGGCCACCTTCGGGTGACTCACCAGCGCCGACTCCACTTCGGTGGTGGAGATGTTGTGGCCCGACACCAGCATGATGTCGTCGACCCGACCGAGCAACCAGAAATAGCCGTCGTCGTCGCGCTTGGCCCCGTCGCCGGCGAAGTACCTGCCGGGGAAGCGGGTCCAGTAGGTCTCGACGAAACGGTCGTCGTCGCCCCAGATGGTGCGGGCCATCGACGGCCACGGCCGGGTGAGCACCAGGAATCCGCCGCCGGGGATGCCGACCGGACTCCCGGCCTCGTCGACGATGTCCGCTCCGATCCCGGGGAGTGGCCTGGTGGCGGAACCGGGCTTGGTGGGCACGACGCCGGGAAGGGGGGCGATCATGATCGAGCCGGTCTCGGTCTGCCACCAGGTGTCGACGATCGGGCAGTTGCCGCCGCCGATGTTGGCGTGGTACCAGACCCACGCCTCGGGGTTGATGGGCTCGCCCACCGTGCCGATCAGCCGCAGACTGGACAGGTCGTGGCGGGCCGGGTACTCGTCGCCCCACTTCATGAAGGTGCGGATAGCGGTCGGTGCGGTGTAGAAAATCGTCACCTTGTGGTCGGCGATGATCTTCCAGAACCGGTCGAAGTCCGGGTAGTTGGGCGAGCCCTCGTACATGACGCTGGTGGCGCCGTTGGCGAGCGGGCCGTACACGATGTAGCTGTGGCCGGTGACCCAACCGATGTCGGCGGTGCACCAAAACACGTCACTCTCGGGCTTGAGATCGAACACGTGTGAGGTGGTGGTGACCACCCCGGTCAGGTATCCGGCCTGGCTGTGGACGATGCCCTTGGGCTTGCCGGTGGTGCCCGAGGTGTAAAGGATGAAGAGCGGGTCCTCGGCGTTGAGCCGCTCGGGTTCGCACTCGGTGCTCTGGCCGTCCACCAGCTCGTGGTACCAGACGTCGCGCCCCTCCACCATGGTGACATCGTTCTCGGTGCGCTTCACCACCACCACATGCTCCACACCGGGGGTCCGGGCCAGCGAGACGTCGGCGTTGGCCTTGAGCGGCACCACCCCACCCGCCCGCCAGGCTCCGTCCTGGGTGAGAACGATCCTGGCGTCGGCATCGATGATGCGATCGGCCAGGGCGTCGGAGCTGAACCCGCCGAACACCACCGAATGCACCACTCCCAACCGGGCGCAGGCGAGGAGGGCGATAGCCAGTTCGGGGACCATGCCCATGTAGATGGCGGCCCGATCACCCTTCTTCACACCGAGGGACTTGAGGCCGTTGGCGAACCGACCCACCTCGTCGTGCAGTTGGCGGTAGGTGAGGTCGCGGGTGTCGCCCGGCTCGCCGACCCAGTGGAAGGCCACCTTGTCGCCCGAGGTTTCGAGGTGCCGGTCGAGGCAGTTGTAGGCGAGGTTGAGCTCGCCGTCGGCGAACCACTTGAAGAACGGGGGGTTGGTGTCGTCGAGAACCACGGTTGGCTCGGTGAACCAGGTGATCCGCTCGAGGGCCTGCTCCTTCCAGTACGCCAGGGGATCGGATTCGGCAGCATCGTGAATGCCGGGCTGGGCGTTCGCCGCTGCGACGAACGCTTCGCTGGGTGGGAACACACGGTCCTCGCGCAGCAGGTTTTCGAGCGTGTCGCTCATCAGTCTCCTCCTCGGGGTGCCCGACCGGGCATGGATCTCCATGCCGATGAAACCACACGGGAGCCGCTCACGTCGGACGGGGCGTGCCTGGCACCCCGCAAACATCGACAGTGTTGCGTTCCCGGCCTGGCTACTGGCTCGGAAAACGTCCGACGTCCGACGCAACACGCAACACGCAGGAACGCGTTCTTGCTGGAAGCTGAAGCGAGCGACGAGCGACGAGCGGTGAGCGACCGCTGCTGTCTGGGCGTTCTGCGTTCTGCGTTCTGCGTTCTGGCCGGCAGCCGGCAGCCGGCAGCTTCCTCCTGTATCAATCACATGTACGACGACTCTCACGTTGGAGAGAAGGGTGGCGGGTATGGAGCGTCTCATCGAGATTCGGGTGCATGGCGTTTCGGGCACGTCGCCGGAGGACATGCTGGAGGGGCCTGCCGAGCAGGTGCCGGGTATTCCGGGCGACGTCTGGAAGCGCTCCGACCGGGAGGACGGGGTCCGGGCGGTGCGCTGGTCGAACCTCACATCGGGGTCGCCGATCTCGGCGCTGTGGCTGACCCTGTTGCCGTACATGATGCTGAACCTGGCGGGGTGGGCGCTGCCACCGTCGGGGCGCTGGCGTCACCGGGCCGGGGTGGTGTCGATCAGGGCGGCCGGGTTGGCTCTCACGATGGTCTTCAGCACCGTCACTGCGGTCGGGTTCATCGGGGTGGGTGGATACCAGGTGCTACGCGGGGCGGTGGGCACCGGTTGGGCGCTGGTCCTCGGGGTGGTGGCGTCCCTGGTGGTGGTGCTGGGGATGTGGCTGGCCACCTCGACCGTCGGCGACGACGCCCGCGCCGACCGGGTGTACCTGCGATCGCTGCACGTGGCGGTGGCGCTGTGGGCGGTGTGGTGGACGCTGGTGGCCGCCGCCCGGGAGGCGTACCCCGGGGTGGACGAGGGTGTCCTCATGTCGGGGGGGCTGGGAGTCGGTTGGCCGATACCGGTGATCGCCGGGGCCACCATCGTGCTGGTGGGACTGATCGAGGGCCTCGAGCGTTTCGCCCGACCGGTCGGCATCGGCCTTGCTGTGATGTCGGGAGTGCTGCTGGTACTCGACTCGATACGGGTGGTGACGGCACCGGGCGTCGGCGTGGCGCAGCCCGATCGCTTGCGACAGATCGACGACCCTCTCACCCTCATGGTCCAGTGGTACGCCTTGCTGGCGCTGGCCGCCATGGTCCTGTCGGTGTCGCGCCGCTACCGCACCGCCGGTCCCGTCATCGGAACCTTCATCGCCCTGGCGGGTTCGACCGGCGCCAGCGTCGGCGCCGCCCTGATCTGGGTCTCGGCGAAGGCCACCGGCGTCGAGCCGCCCTCGGGGATCGCTCCCATCGCCGAGGCCTTCCTCACCGGCACGGCCCTGGTGGGTGCCGTGCTGGGGTTGGTGGTCCTGGGCGGCAGCCGGTCGGGCGAGCCGGCGTTGCGGGGCGTGTACGAATCGGCGGTCCGCATCCGCAACGGGCTGTGGCCGGTGCTGGTGGCCGTGCCGGCGGTCACCGGGGCGATACTCGCCATGACGGTGGCAACCCTTCCCACCGGCCGAGCCCCAGAGGAGTTCGCCGCCATGGCGGCGGTATCGGGCACCGTGATGGCCCTCGGCGTGGCCGGGGGACTCCTCCGGATGGGTCTGCGGGGGCCGGCGGTGGCGCTCGCTGCGGTGCCGACGGCGATCTGGGTGGCGGTCTCAGCAGGGTTCGTCGATGTCGGGTTCACGACGGTGGCGGTGACGCTCACGCTCACCATTCCGCTCGTCCTGGTGGCCACCCGGGTGGTGGGTGCGCTTCGGGACCGCGACAAGCGACGCTTGCTGGCCGTCCCCTGGGATGTCGGCTCCTACTTCGCCAGGCGCTTTCACCCTTTTGCCCCGCCGTCCTACCGCGATCAGGCGGTGGCCGACCTCGAGGCGGCGGTGGAGCACTATCGAGGGCAGGGCTTCCCGGTGGTGATCGGGGCCCACAGCCAGGGCACCGTGGTGTGCGCGGCGGCGGTCTCGGATAGCGGGGAAGGCATGGCCACTGCGTTGCTCACCTATGGCAGCCCCCTGGCATCGCTACACGCACGCTTCTTCCCGCGCTACTTCACCGATGAGTACCTCACCGGTGTCGCCACCAAGGCCGGCGCCGGGTGGATCAACCTGTGGCGGCCGACCGATCCCATCTCGGGCCCGCTCTCGCCAGGACCGGAAGACCGCCGAATCGACGATCCGAGGGTCCGCGGACACGGCGGCTACTGGCGCCGCGATGAGCCCGAGTTCGCCCGGGCCCTCGCAGACCTGGCCGCCGGCATCGATCAGTTGGATCCCGGTTCCCTTCGACGGGACAAGCCGGGGTCGGAAGCATGAACGGCCGGCACCGACGGTGAGCAGCCCGCCGTCACGGTAGGTTTGCCCCCATGGACTATCCCGTCACCTACCACCGCAAGGTGCGTTTCTCCGATTCCGACGCCCAGGGCATCGTCTTCAACGCCAACTATCTCACCTACATCGACGACGCCATCTCCGACTACTTCGATTTGCTCGAAGTCGACTGGAACGGGATGAACGAGCGCGGCTTGGACATCGTGCTCGGCCGGGCCGAACTGGACTACCGCTCCTCGGGACGAAAAGGTGAGACGTTGATCACGGGCGTACGGGTGGCCTCGATCGGCACATCGTCGGTGGTCTTCGAGATCACCATCTGGGAGGAACAGTCGCAGCGGGTGGTGGTGGAGGGGCGGGAGATCCAGGTGATGGTCGATCGGGACACCTTCGAGACGACGCCGGTACCTCCCTGGTTCGTGGCGGTCATCGAGAAGCTACAGGGACCGGTCGAATGGAAGGCGCGGCCATGACCAGACCCGATGTGATCTTCTTCGATGTGAACGAGACCCTCCTCGACCTGGCCGGACTGCGCCCCCGCTTCGAGGAGGTGTTCGGATCGGCCGACGCCATGAGTGAATGGTTCGTGCGGATGCTGCACGGATCGCTGGTCGCCAACCACGTCGGCAACCACCGCCCGTTCGGGCTGATCGGGGCGGAGGCGCTCATGGTGCTGGCCCAGAAGCGCGGCATCATGGTGGAACCGGCCCGGGCGGCGGAGATCGTCGAATCGATGCGCACCCTCCCCGCCCATCCGGACGTGGCAGCGGCACTCGACGGTCTGGTGGCGGCCGGATTCCGTCTGGTGGCGCTCACCAACTCGTCGAGCGACGCGGTGCAGGCACAGCTCACCAACGCCGGCCTCGACAGTCGATTCGAGCGAGCCATCTCGGTGGACTCGGTGGGCCGGTTCAAGCCATCCCCCGACGTGTACCTGCACGCCGCCATGCAGGTCACCGTCGACATCGACCGGGCGATGCTGGTGGCCGCTCACGACTGGGACATCATCGGCGCCCGCAGTGTGGGAATGCCGGGAGCGTTCCTGGCTCGCCCCGGAGTGGTGTGGGGCATGCCCGACAACCCTCCCGCCATCGTGGCAGCCGATCTGGCCGGTGCCGCCAACCAGATCCTCTTGCTGGAATGAGCGTCACCGACTGCCGGTTGGTTGAATCATGAGCCGCTTGGACTCGCTCCTGGACGAACCGGGCACGTCGATCGCCGTGGTCGGCGCCACCGACGATCCGCGCAAGTACGGCGGAATCGCCTACCGGCAGCTGAAGTCGATGGGCTACCGGGTGTTCGCCGTGAACCCCGGTAGGGAGACGGTGGACGGAGATCGCGCCTACCCCGACCTGGCCGCGCTTCCCGAGGCTCCCACCATCGTCAACTTCGTTGTTCCCGCCCACATCGGCGCCCGGGTTGCGGACGAGGCCCTGGCGCTCGGCTACACCAACCTGTGGTTCCAACCCGGTGCCGAGTCGGCGTCGCTCACGACGCGACTGGCCGAGGCCGGGGCCGATGTGCTCACCGACGCCTGCATCATGGTGCGGGCCAGGTGGGCGAAACGTTGATGGTCGCTACCCGCGATAGCGACGCCAGCTGTCGGACATGAGCCACAGGCTGGGCGAGAGGTAAGCGGCCACCAGTACCAGCCGAAGCGGTCCGGCGGCGTCGTGGGAACGGACCATCCATCACACCCCAACCAGCAACTGGAACAACGCCAGCACGGCGGTGACCAACCACGACTCACGACGTGCCGTACAGCCCTACGATTCCGAGCGGCTCCCGAGCTTCACCAGGGCAGTGGCGTCATCGAACGGTTTCACACCGTTCCTGTCGGTCGGTTTGCGCCTCGATCGAGCGGCGTTCAGTCTTCGAGCGGGGTCCGCTCACCGATCACGCGGGCGAAGAGCCGATTGATGTCTGATCGGTCTCGTCGGCTGAAGCGCAGTTCGTCACGGACACGGACGGCGCTGGCGCCCATCGCGATCCCGAAACGGGCGGTGGCAGCGGCCATCCCGATGGCGGTTGCGGCTCCGAGTACTTCGACCATGTCACTCCATCGACCAGCGATGCCTCCTTCTGAAGATATCCGCGCTCGCCCACTACGCGAGGCGCCGGACGGCCCGGTTTGATACCGTCCGGGTCATGCTCGAACCCTCACCAGAGACGTACCGTTCCGTCCTCGGTCTGCGAACCGTGCGCCGATTCCTGCCCGACCCGCTGTCGGAGGAGGATCTGACAGCCATCCTGGAGGCGGGTCGCTGGACGGGGAGCGCCAAGAACCACCAGCCCTGGATGTTCCTGGTGATCCGCGACCGAGGCCAGCTCGAGCGCCTCTCCGAATGCGGTGACTTTTCCCAGCCACTCCGTGCGGCGGCAGCTGCGATCGTCCCGATCCGCACCCCGGTCGGCTACGACTGGGACCTCGGTCGGCTGTCGCAGAACATGATGCTGGCTGCGGCTGCTCGCGGAGTCGGGTCCTGCCCGATCACGCTGCACCGCGAAGAGTGCGGACGGGAAGTCCTCGGGGTACCCGATGACCACGGCTGCAAGTTCGTGGTCGCCTTGGGGTATCCCGACGACGAGAAGGAGGCGGAGGGGCGCGCCAAGTCACCGTTGAGCGGCCGCAAACCGCTCGAGGAACTGGTCAGACACGAGCGGTTCTGAGTCGGAAGCGGTCAACGGGTCAACGGCTCGACAAGGTCACTGGGCGGTGGCACGGAGCATCCATGCCGTCTTCTCGTGGATCTGGATCCGCTGGGTGGCCAGGTCGGCGGTGGCAACGTCGACGGCCGACTCCGCCACCTTCACCAACGAGCGGGCGGTACGGATCACCGTCTCGTTGCCGGCCACCAGCCGCCGGACCATCTCCATGGCGTCGGGGGTTCCCTCTTCACCACCCACCGCTGCCAGCCTGGAGAACTCGGCATAGCTGGCGGGAGCCGGGAATCCGAGGGCGCGGATGCGCTCGGCAACGACGTCGACCGCGTCCCGGAGCTCCATGTACTGCTCCTCGAACATGAGGTGCAGCGACCGGAACATGGGTCCGGTGACGTTCCAGTGGTAGCCGTGGGTCTTCAGGTAGAGGGTGTAGGAGTCAGCGAGCAGGTGGGCGAGTCCCTCGGCGATCTCCTTGCGGTCGGCGGTTGAGATCCCTGTGTCCAGTTCCATGAGCTGTCCTCCTGAGTGGCGTTCACCTCATTGGATGCATCAGGGAGCAGAATCGTCGCGCCCACCCGCGGTGACCTGCGCGGGGAAGCGGGCTGTCACCGCCAAGGAGGCGAGCACCGCAAGCCACTGCACCCAGTTGCCGAACCGGGCGTACAGCGTGGGTCCGGCCGTTCGGAGTTGCACCTCACCGGTGAGGATCTCGCTGGTGGCCAGACCGGTCACCGGGCCGAACTGCCCCGAGTCGGTGATGATGGTGGAGCGGCCGACGACACCGGCGTGAACCAGGTCGGTGCCGAGTTCGGCCGACCGCATGCGGGTCATGCCGATCAGTTGATCGGAGGCAACCGAATAGGGGTAGCTGCCCTGGTTGGTGGCCACCGCCAGCAGCTCGGCGCCGACCAGCACCTCATCCCGGCTGAACCGAGCGAAGGAGCCCTCCCACGACACCACCGAACCGAGGGTCCCGAAGTGGAGGTCGAAGACCACGGGACCGTCACCCGGCACCATGTCGCGGGGAACCGCCGAAAGCGCCGGGATCCAGTCGAAGAAGGACCGAGCGGGGATGTACTCGCCGAAGGGGACCGGAAGCCGCTTGCGGTACTCGCCGACGATGGCGCCCGAGCGGTCGAACACGACGTTGGCGTTGACCCACTCGGCGTCGCTGATGGGCCGATCGCCACCGGCGAGCAGGGCGGCGCCGATCCGGGCCGCCTCCGCCCCCATCGCCTCGCCCACCTCCGGAATCAGCACCGGGTCGGCGGCGAAGCCACCGCTGGAGCCCTCGGCCCACACCACCAGGTCGGCCGAGCCGTCCGGTAGCGACCGGGTGAGATCGAGGTGGGTCTGCCAGGTGCGGAGCCGCTCGTCGACGCACTTGGAGCCCGGGCACGGGGTGGAGCCCTGGATGACGGCAACCCGCACGGTGGGACCGTCGGCCGTCGCCGGCCACACCGCCCCCGCCGCCATCAGCAGCATCACCACTCCCGACGTCGCCGCCAGGATGGTGTGGTGGCGCTCGACCACCGCCAGCGCCAGCCCGGCGGCGAGCAGGGCCACCAGCACCGACCAGCCAGTGGTGCCGATCCACTGGGTGGCATCACGGGTGAGGGCGTATTCGCCCATCGGGTATCCGAGGAAGCCCCATTCGAACCCGCCGAAGGGGAACCGTCCCCGCGCCGCCTCGAAGGCCGCCCACCCGCCGACCACTGCCAGCGCCCAGCGCAGCGGCGGGAGACCCCGGACCCGCCACGCCCACCACCCGAACAGGCAGGCATAAACCGACTGCAGGATCCACAACGGCATGAACGCCTCCAGCCCCAGCTCGCTCAGCCAGGGGAACAGCATCCCGAAGAACGCCAGCCCGAACACCCCGGCCGACCCGATCGCCACCCGGCATGAGGGCGCCGTTCGCAACACCCACAGCAGCACCGCCACACAGGGGACGGTGAGATACGCCTGACCGTATGGCGGGAACGCCGCCACCAGGACGAGCCCGGCTACCCCGGAGAGAAGGAGGGAACGCACGGGAGGATTGTCGCAGAGACGCGCCGCATTCAGGGGCTTGGCCGTCAACAGGTCAACAGGTCAACAGGTCAGAGAGTGCTGAGCTCGACTGTCGACGTGCCGGTCGCGGTGAGTGGGGGCTCGCGGCGTTTCAGACAGGAAGGCCTACTTCGAGGACGACACCGGTGGCCGACGCCTCCGCCGGCAGGGCACACGCCGGCACGATGGCGGTCCCACCCGCCTCCAGCGCCAGGTCGCCGAGGCCGAGCGACCCGGTCATCACCAGCAGTACCCGCGGACCGGGAGCACCACCCATGTGGATCCGACCTTCGGTACGGTGCTCACGGATCCAGTAATGGTCGTTGGCGCACAAGAGCCGAACACCGCGGCTGGTGGCGGGTGCCACATCGAAGGCGCTGGAGGGATGGAGGCGGATGCTCTCAATCGACTCGACCGGGTGCAGCTGCCGGGGGGATCGCCCGTACTCGACCGCCCAGTCGTAGATCCGGAACGTCGTGTCACTCGGGGTCTGGACCTCCGCCACCATCACGCCGGCACCGAGGGCATGGATGAGCCCGGCAGGGACGTGGTGGAAGCTCCCCGGGACCGCCGGCCGACCCTCGAGCAGGGGGACCACGGCCTGGCTCCCGAGCGAATCGGCCACGGCGGCGGCGTCGACACCGTCGATCACGTCGAGGTACAACTTCGCCCCCGGCTCGGCGTCCATCACGTACCAGGACTCGGTTTTCAAGCGCGCTTCGGGATGTGCCTTCACGTATTCGGCGTGGGGATGAACCTGCACCGACAGGTCCTCACGGGCGTCGAGCAGTTTGACCAGCAGCGGGAACCGGCCATCGGTGGTGGGCGGGACCGGACCCAGCAGATCGTCGCCCTTCGCAATCAGGTCCGACAGCGCCGCCCCGGCGTGGGGGCCGGTGGCCACACGGGAACGGGGGTCGTCGACGGTGGGCGCCACCTCGTCGGGCAGGTCGGCCACCTCCCAGCTCTCCCCGATCCAGACCCCTTCGGCCAAGGCCCTGCCGTAGGAAGCGAGCCGACGACCTCCCCAGGGTCGCTCGACCAGCACCGGGTCCAGTTTGAACGGTTGCAGCTGCATCAGCTGAGCAGGGTACCCGGGGGTGATCCCTGAACCAGATCAGGAGATCGCCGGTCTGGGCGCGGCATCCTGTCGGCCACCCCGGCGGCGGGGCGTAGTCTCCGGCCATGACCACCGACCTCGACGTCGCCCTGGAAGCTGCCCGTGCCGGAGCCGAAGTCATTCGCTCCGCCTTCGGGAAACCCGCCGACCCCCGGTTCAAGTCATCGGAGGTCGATCCGGTCACCGAGACCGACAAGGCGGCGGAGAGCGCCATCCTCGCGGTGATCGGGTCGCGCCGCCCCGACGACGTGACCTTGTCGGAGGAGAGCGGCGGGGCCGGGTGGGATGGGCCACGGGTGTGGATCACCGATCCGCTCGACGGCACCGTGAACTTCATCCACGGGTTCCCCCACGTGGCGGTGTCGGTGGCACTGTGGGACAATGGGCTGCCCATCGCCGGTGTGGTCATCGACGTGGTGCACCGTGAGGAGTTCACCGCCATCACCGGAGGCGGCGCCTTCCTCAACGGCGAACCGATCCGGGTGTCGGATCAGACCGAGCTGGTCCGCTCCCTCATCGTGACCGGTTTCCCTTACGACCGTCGCGAGAACGCCGACCGATACACACGGGTGTTGAAGCGGGTGCTCTCCAACATCCAGGGAATCAGGCGAACAGGCTCCGCCGCTCTCGACATGTGTTACGTCGCCTGTGGCCGTGTCGACGGGTACTGGGAGTATGGGCTGGGCCCCTGGGATGCCGCCGCATCGCTGATCGCCGTGTCCGAGGCAGGTGGAATCTGGACCGGTTTCGAAGGCGGCGCCTACCGGCTCGGAAGCGACGGAGTGGTGGTGACGAACGGGCTCATCCACGCCGAATTGACCGCGACAGTTGGGAACGGAACATGAGCAGGTTGATCACGGCGGCCGGCGTCCTCGGCCGACCCGACGCCGACTCGGTGGTGGTGAGCGACGGTCGTGTCACCGCTATCGGGCGGGCCGCCGACCTCGAGGAGCCGGGCCTCGAACATCTTCCCCGCACCCCCGGCGTGATTCTCACCGGGCTGCGCGACGCCCATATCCACCCCAGCGGGTACGCCGCTGCCGTCACCGGGCTCAGCCTGTCCGGCATCCGGGACTTCGCCGATCTTCGGGACCGGGTGGTGGAGGCGGCGCTCGACCTGCATCCGGGAATCCCGGTGGTGGGATCCCGCCTCGACGAGAACGACCTGCTCGAAGGCCGACTGCCCACCCGGTGGGACCTCGACGGCTTCCTCGAGAACCGGCCCATCGTGTTGACCCGTTCGTGCGGACATGTGGCGGTGGCCAACTCGGCGGCCCTGCAACGAGCCGGAGTGGGCCCCGACACCGCCGACCCGCCCGAGGGCACCATCGACCGCGACGCCAGGGGTCGTCCCACCGGAGTGCTGCGGGAGACGGCGATCGCATTGGTCTCGGGAGCCCTCGCCGCCGACAGCCCGTCACCCGGTCCGGAGAAGCTGCTGGCCGCGGTGTCGGGTTTGGCGAGCCTCGGCATCACCGGTATCGACGCCATCGTCTCGGCCGGGACCGCTATCTGGTGCGGCACCGAAAGCGAGCTCGACGACATCATCGAGATCGCCCCCGACCTCCCGATCGGGCTGTCGGTGTTCGTGACGGCCGCCACCCCGGCCGAACTGGAACGTTCGGCGGAACGCCTCCGCGACGCCGGTGTCACATGGGCCGGTTTGAAGGCGTTCTCGGATGGCAGTCTGGGCGGCCACACCGCCGCCCTCGATGCCCCCTACGCCGATCACCCCTCGACGGGAACCCTCCGCCTGGAACCGCTCCGCGACGTGGCACTGGCCGAAGCCGCCCTCGATATGGGCGGGACGGTGGCGATCCACGCCATCGGCGATCGCGCCAACGCTGCGGTGCTCGACCTGTTCGCCTCGCTCAAGGGCGGCTGGGCGGACCCGGCCCGGTTCCGGGTGGAGCACGCTTCGGTGCTGTCGCCCGAGCTGGTCGCCCGCTTCGCCGATCTCGGGGTGACCGCATCGGTGCAGCCGGCGTTCATCGCTTCCGAGGTCGACTGGCTGGCGCGACGACTGGGAGCCGAACGCACCCGCTGGACCTACCCACTGCGCTCGCTCGACGACGCCGGCGTCCCCCTCATCGCCGGATCCGACTCCCCCGTCGAAGACCCCAACCCGTGGCCGGCCATCGCCGCAGCCGCCACCAACCCGATAACACCCGAAGAGTCCCTCGGAGTGGAACGAGCGCTCGCCATCTTCGGCGGACGCACTCCAATGGTGGGCGACACCGCAGACCTGATCGTGGTCGACCAGGATCCCAACACCACCGAGGACCTGGCGGCCACCACCGTGCTGACCACCTACGTGGGAGGGGCGAGCGTGACCGCGCCCGCCTTCCGCTGGCCCACCTGAGCCGTCGATCCAGGACCGGGAGCACGCCTGCCCCCGGCGGGGGTCAGGCGTCCTGAGGGAGCGTTGCGGTCGTGGGCTGTGAACCGTTGTCTCCGAGACCACGCAGGATGTCCACCCCGGTGGCGGTTTCGATCTGCTCCACGATCCGGATCACCGCTGACGGCATCTGCGAAACCAGCGACGGCACACCCTGGCCGTTGCCCGAGTCGATCACCGAGATCTTGTCGATCGAGATGCCCTCGACCGTCGACACGATCCTGTCGACCAGCTCGGGGAGCATGTTCAACATGAAGATGCGCTGGCCCTCGGGACCCGCCTCCTTCACCTGCTCCACGAGGCGGCGGTAGATCTCGATCTGGGCGTTGCCGTCCTCGATGATGCTGGCGGCCGAACCCTTGGCCTCCAGCTCGGCGGCCTCACGCGAAGCCCGGGCCGGAGCCACCACGTCTGCCTCCAGCCGGCGTGTCTCGAGTTGAATCCGCTCCTGCTGCAGCTCCTGCTCGGCCACGGCCCGTGCCTTCTCGCCCGCCACCGAGGCTTCGGCCTCGCGAGCCACCGCCTCGGCGTCGAGCTCGGCCTGGCGAACACGCAGGGCGTTCTGGCGTTCGACGATCTTGAGCTGCGACTCGACCCTGGCCACCTCGGAGCGGCGGTGCGATTCGGCCTCGGACTCCTCGGCCTCCGCCTTGCGCTCGGCCTCGGCGACCCGGGCCTCCATGAGAACCGCGGCCGTGCGGCGTCGACCCACCGAGTCGAGATAGCCGACTTCGTCGGTGACGTTCTGGATCTTGAGGACATCGAGGTCCAACCCGAGGGTTCGCATGTCCTCATCCGCCTCGTCGATGAGGGTCTGAGCGAACTTGAGCCGGTCCTCGTTCACTTCCTCAGGGGTGAGTGTGGCGAGCACGCCGCGCAGGTTCGCCTCCAACGTCTCCTTGGCGAGCTGCTGGATGTACTCGGTGGGCCGACCCAGGAACCGTTCGATGGCATTGCCGAGAATTCCTTCGGTAGACGACACCTTGACGTTGCCCACCGCCTGAACGTCGAGCGGGATCGATCCCTTCGAATAGGCGTTCCTGACCGATACCTCGATGGCAATCGTGTTCAGGTCGATCCAGTCGACCCTCTCGAGCAGCGGAATCCTGATGGTCCGCCCACCCTGCAACGGGCGGTACCCCGCCACGGTGCCATCGGCGGTCTTCCGGCCGCGCCCGGAGATCACGGCAACCCGGTTGGGTGGGCAGATGATGATGAGGCTCTTCAGCGTCGCCACCACCACCAACACCGCCCCTACAACGATCCCAGCAAGTACCAGCCACGTCATGATGCTCCTCTCGATCCAAACCTGATCAGATGTCCAGCGGGGCGATCTTCGCCACGCCACCGTGCACTTCGACCACGACCACCGTGGCACCGACCTCGAAGGTTTCGGACAACGGTTGGTACGGCTCTGCCACCAACGCCAGCGTTCTCCCCTCGACCTGAATGCTCACCCGCCCGCGCCGCCCGGTGCCAACCGGAATCGTGACCCGGGCGGGCGCCCCGGAGACCGACAGCTCGGATACACCGACACCGCCGCTGGTCCTGGTCACGTAGCGGACGATCCGGTCGTTGAGGACCCCGGCGAAGCCCCCCGCACAGAGGGCGGCAATGAAGGTGCCCACCTGTCCGGTTCCCACCAGCGGCAGGGCCAATCCGGTGACGCCGAAGAAAGCCAGGGCAAAGACGATGGTGCGAAACGACAGCAGCGAGGCCAGTACCCCGCCGGCTCCGGTGGCCGACCCGTTGGCGTCCCCGCCGCCCAACCCGCCGGCCTCGATATCCAGATCCCCCGACAGGTCGGCGTCGGCATCGCCCCCCAGCAACATGATCGCTGCCAGCACACCACCCACCACCGCACAGAAACCGTATATGGCGATCATGGGGAACAACCTTTCACTTCAGTAACCGTACCCATCCATTCCCACAAGCGGAGGTCCGAAGGTTCGAGGTACTCGCCAGCGGCGACTGCCCGGGGCGTAGGGTTCAACCTGTGACGACGTGGCAGATCACCATCGATTGTTCCGACCCGTCCCCGTTGGTGGCGTTCTGGGCCGAGGTGCTGGGCTACGAACCCCAACCGCCGCCCGAGGGGTTCCACACTTGGAACGACTGGTACCTCTCGGTGGGAGTTCCCGAGGATGAGCTGGACCTGAGCGGCGACGGCTCGGACCGCATTTACGACCCCCGCGGTGAGGGTCCCAACATCTGGTTCCAACCGGTGCCCGAGCCCAAGGCCGGCAAGAACCGTCTCCACTTCGACATCTACGTCGGTGGCGGTCGCACCGTTCCCATCGACGAACGCCGCCACCGGGTCGACACCCGGGTCTCGGAGCTGCTCGCCCTGGGCGGGAGCATTCGCACCACCTCAGCCGAGAACGACCACTACTTCGTGGTCATGCACGACCCCGAAGGCAACGAGTTCTGCGTCGCCTGACGGATAGGGTCCCAGGGGAACCGTCCCGCCCGGTCGGCGGTTATCTTGCCTGTGCCGTGCCAGACCCCATCATCCCCACCCTTCCGTTGATCGCCTTCGGAGGCGACTACAACCACGAGCAGTGGGAGGAGTCGGTATGGCGGGAGGACATCGACCTGATGCGGCGCGCCAGGGTGAACCTGGTGTCGGTTGGGAT
The DNA here is from genome assembly GCA_050329955.1 of Acidimicrobiia bacterium. GTDB lineage: Bacteria > Actinomycetota > Acidimicrobiia > Spongiisociales > ZC4RG35 > JAOUGY01. The sequence goes on from JBHJOH010000067.1 coordinate 30,995, forward strand.
CTTCAGCTGGGCGTTCCTCGAGCCGCAACCGGGACGCTACGAGCTGGGGCTGCTGGAGCGGATCGTCGACCTGCTGCACGCCGGTGGGATCCGGGTGAACCTGGCCAACGCCACCGCCTCACCCCCCGCTTGGATGGCACGGCTGCACCCCGAGACCCTTCCCGTGGCGGCCGACGGCACCGTGCTCGGGTTCGGGTCCCGCCAGCAGTACTGCCCCTCCAGCCCGGTGTTCCGGGACGCCGTCGCCGCCCTCACCGATCAGATCGGCTCCCGGTTCGCCGACCACCCCGCCCTCGCCATGTGGCACGTCAACAACGAGTACGGCTGCCACATCTCCGAGTGCTTCTGCGGGGTATCCCGGGACCACTTCCGGCGGTGGCTGATCGACCGGTACACCACCATCGACCGCCTCAACGAGGTCTGGGGCACCGCCTTCTGGAGCCAGCGCTACCAGTCCTTCGACGAGGTGGGCCCCCCGGCGGCGATGCCGACCTTTTCGAATCCGTCGCAGTTGCTCGACTGGCGCCGGTTCGGCTCCGACACTCTGATCGAGCTGTTCGAGCTCGAAGGGGACATCCTTCGGAGCCACGCTCCCAGGGTCCCCATCACCACCAACTTCCTGGGGATGTACCCGCCGATCGACTACTGGAAGATGGCAGCCGGGGAGGACGTCGTCTCCCAGGACTCCTATCCCGATCCTTTCGACCACGCCGGATCCATCTCGGGAGCGGCCGCGGTGTGTGACCTGGTCCGGTCACTCGGCACCGGGCGACCTTGGATACTGATGGAACAGGCCGCCTCCAGCGTCCAGTGGCGGGCCCGCAACGGGTTGAAGCGGCCCGGGCAGATGCGGGCCCAGAGCCTGCAGGCCGTGGGTCGGGGAGCCGACGGAGTGATGTTCTTCCAATGGCGCCAATCGGTACGGGGCGCCGAGCGGTTCCACTCCGGAATGCTGCCCCACGCCGGCACCGACACCCGGGTCTGGCGTGAGATCGAAACCCTCGGTGCCGACCTGGCCCGCCTGGCGCCGCTACTCGGGACGACGGTGGAAGCCGAGACGGCCATCGTTTTGGACTGGGAGTCATGGTGGTCGCATCGCACCGACGTCCAGCCCGGCCCGGTCGACTACCCGGCCATCGTCGGCGAACATCACCGTGCCCTGTGGGAGCGCTCGATCACCGCCGACTTCGTGCCGCCATCGGGAACACTCGGCCAGTACCGCCTGGTGGTGGTGCCCGCCCTGTTCCGGATGTCCGACGACCTCCAGCACCGGCTCACCCGATTCGTCGAATCGGGCGGCACCCTGCTCGTCACCCACCAGTCGGGCATCGTCGACGATGACGACCGGGTTCGCACCGGCGGATACCTGGCCGGGCTTCCGCTGGGAATGTGGGTCGAGGAGTTCGACGTCCAGCCCAAAGGTCGCACACTGGAGGTCCGAACCACCGACCGCAAACGTTTCACCGCCCGGGACTGGCGCGACATCATCAGACCCACTGGCGCCGATGTGATGGCCGACTCCCCCCCCCCCCACTTCCCCGGCCCGGTGGTCACCCGCCACCGCTTCGGTGCCGGGACCGCCTGGTACCTCGGAACCCGACTCGACACCGAAGGATTGGCCTGGCTCACCGACAAGGTCACGGCCGACGCCGCCCTGACGCCTCCCCTCCCCGTCCCCGCCGGCGTGGAAGTGGTGGTCCGCACCGACGGAACCAACCGGTTCCACATTCTCGTCAACCACGCCGACACCGAGGCGAAGATCCCCCTCGCTGCCCCCATGCGCGACTTGCTCACCGGAGCCACTTCCAAAACCATCCGCCTCGGCTCACAGGACGTCGCCGTTTTGAGCGGCTGAAGCACGTGTCCCCCTCGAGCTCGCCAGAGGGGACACATGTGCTGCGGTATGGTTCAGCGGATGCTGTTCGACTACACCGGTGTCACCGCCGACTCGATCCGTCTGACCGTCGAAACCGCCATCGCCGAGGCGGAGGCGATCGTGAACCGGGTGATGGACGGGGATCACGACACCTTCGAGCGGGTGATGGCACCGCTCGAGGACGCCGGCAACATCATGGCCCGCACCTATGGCACCACCGCCTTCCTGGGATACGTGCACCCCGACGCCCAGATCCGCGGCGTGGGCAAGGAAGTCGAAGAGCGTATCTCCAAATGGGGCGTCGAACTGGCCTTCCGCGACGACCTGTACGCCGCCGTCAAGGCGTACTCGGCAAGCGCTGACGCCGCCGGCCTCACCGGCGACCGGGTCCGGCTGCTCGAGTTCACGCTGCGCGACTTCCGCAAGGCCGGTCACGAGCTCACCCCCGAAGCCCGGGCCCGGGTCAAGGACCTCACCAACCGCCTGGTCGAACTGGGTGTCGCCTTCGAACACAACATCGCCGAAGACACCTCGAAAGTGGAGGTGACGCCCGCAGACCTGGCCGGGCTGCCACCCGGGTTCGCCGAATCGCTCGAACCGGGTGACCGGCCCGGAATGCTGGCCGTTTCGATGGCCTACCCCCATGTCATCCCCGTCCTCGACAACGCCGACCAACGGCACTTCCGCGCCGCCGTTCACTCCGCCTTCAACTCCCGGGCGATCGAGACGAACCGGCCCATCCTCGAAGAGGCGGTGGCCATTCGCGGCGAAATCGCCTCCCTGTTCGGACGACCATCGTGGGCGCACCACCAACTCGACGAGAAGATGGCCCAAACCCCTGAGCGGGTCGACCAGTTCCTGGCGTCGCTGCGCGGCCCACTGACCGAGGCGGCCACCGGTGAAATCGCCCGGATGGCGGCACTGCTCGCAGCCGACACCGGCGACACCGAGCTGCAGCTCTACGACTGGCGGTACTACGACACCCGACTCCGACGCACCGAATACGGCGTCGACCAGGCAGCCGTGTCCGAATACTTCCCCCTCGACCGGGTCACCACCGGCATGCTCGAGTTGACCGGAGAAGTGTTCGGCCTCAGCTACACCCAGGTCGACGCACCCAGCTGGCATCCCGACGTGACCACCTACCTGATCTCCGATGCCGCCTCAGGCGATCCCATCGCACACTTTCACATGGATCTGTTCCCGCGCGAGGGCAAGTTCAGCCATGCCGCCGCCTTCCCCCTCGTCCAGGGACGCCGCAACCCCGACGGCACCTACCAGATGCCGGTATCGGCCATCGTTGCCAACTTCACCAAGCCGGTCGGAGACCGTCCGTCGCTGCTCACCCACCAGGAAGTGGAGACGTTCTTCCACGAGTTCGGCCACATCCTCCACCAAACCCTCACCACGGTCGACCTGCTCCGCTTCTCGGGAACCTCCACCGAACGGGACTTCGTCGAAGCCCCCAGCCAGATCATGGAGCACTGGACCTGGAAGCCCGACGTGCTGGCCCGCTTCGCCCGACACCACCAAACCGGCCAACCCATCCCGGTCGAAATGGTGGAGCAGCTGGCGTCGGCCAAACAGCTCAACGTGGCGATCGCCACCCTGCGCCAGATGCAGTTCGCCCTCCTCGACATGCGCCTGCACGACGCCACCACCCCCAAGGATCTCGACCGCATCGTGGAAGAGGCGACATCGGTAGCCCTGCTGCCGCTGGTCGAAGGCACCTTCTTCCCCGCCAGCTTCGGACACCTGCTCGGAGGCTACGACGCCGGCTACTACGGATACCTGTGGTCGGAGGTCTACGGCGACGACATGTTCAGCCGGTTCGAAGAAGAGGGATACACCAGCCCCACGGTGGGTATGGACTACCGGCGGACCATCCTGGAGCAAGGCGGAACCAAGGACGGGATGGATCTGCTCCGGGACTTCCTCGGACGGGAACCCAACAACGAGGCCTTCCTCCGGAACCTCGGCATCGGCTAGCCCAGCAGGCGGGCCCGAAACCCAGACCCGGGAACCGAAAAGGCGGTTCAGGCGTCTCATAGACATGCCGACGGAGGACTGTGAACGGAACCTTCACCGGCCGTTTACGGGGTCTTTAGAAGTCCCGTCACATAATCATCGAAAGTCGAAATCCAGAACCGACGTTGCTTCGTATACACGGTGAGAACTGGGAAGAAACCAGCTCCCACCGACGTTGGTCAGGTGGACGGCCCCAGCGAGAGGAGGCCCTTATGTCAGATACGATGAAAGGCCAATCGATCAAGGGCGTGACCCGCCCATCGAAAGATTTCGGTGAAGGTCGCGTCTGTGCGGAGACTGAGTGCGAAACCAAGCTCAGTCGGTACAACCGCCGCGATCATTGCTACACGCACGCTCCCGTCAAGTACCCCCGCGTCCGTGGGCGGATCCTCCCCGAAGGGACCTGACCCGGCACGCAGTCCCAGAACCCGGTGAACCGACTCAGGTTCTCTCCCCCTCCCCGAGGGTCGGATCACCGCACCGAGAAGGCCCGGCCGCAAGGCCGGGTCTTCTTCTTATGCGGCTGGACTTCTCTTATCTGCGGCTGGACTTCCGCCTACCGCGCCGAACGGGCTCTCCTTCGTCCACGGGGGCGGAACAGACGCCGGTCCAGCCTTCTCATTCGGCCGGACTTCCGCCCACCGGGGCGATCGGGCTCTCCCCCCTCTTCGGGGGCGGAACAGACGCCGGTCCGGCCGGGCTGCAACATTCGGGCGGACTTCCGCCTACCGCGGCGAACGGGCTCTCCTTCGTCCACGGGGGCGGAACAGACGCCGGTCCGCCCGGGCTGTCATAT
>JBHJOH010000068.1:0-2652 GCA_050329955.1 Acidimicrobiia bacterium
TGCCGGGATGATTCCGGGCATCTGAAGCACCGACCCTGACGCGGTGGCAGGCTCGAGCACTCGAGTTTCGGGCAAGCGGACGGAGACGTCTCCCTAAACATCATGCTGGAGCGAGCCGATAGGGACATCATGGGCAGGGTGACCGTTCTGCCCGTGGCGAACGGTTGCCACGCAGCTCCGCAGGCGAACAAGGCAGAACATGACCACACGAGCAGGCCATTCCGGCAGCCGGTCGATCCTCGGGAGGATCTCGCTGCTCGCCGTCCTCCTGAGTTCATGTGGCGCGCTCGCCGGGCCCGGCGAGGCCGCCACCGTTGCTGCCATGGTCGCCAACCTCGACGCCACCCAATCGAACCTGACACGGGCGGTGACGATCGCATCGTCATCCGGCCAGACGATGTCGGCCGAATCCCGAGAGGCGATCGCGGCCGCCTCGACTGCTCTGACCGCGTTCAACGAGGCGACCGCCGCCTTCGACGGTGAGGCTGCCCTCGAGCAGGCCGCAGAGGGATATGCCCAGTCGGCCAATCTGGTGCTGGGGCTGATCGAGGAAGGCAACGTCGCCGTCGCCGTCGAGGTCGCCGCCACCCAGGTGGACGTCAAGTACCTCACCGTGGGAAGCAGTCTCCGAACCCGCCTCGACGCCCTCGGGGGGCCGCCCTCGTCGAGCGGGATGGCCCGGGTGGTGGTGGTGGTGGCCGTGATCATCGCCGGCGTCGCCGCCCTGGCCCTGTGGCGGATGCGGCCGGGAGGAGAAGCCGAAGAGCAGGTGTCAGCGCCCCCCCGTCGGCCCGAGGAGCTTTCATCCTTCCAGTCGTCGTTCCCCGACGACCCCATCAACGCTCTCAGTTCCGACCTGCCACCCATCGGCTCCCAGCCCAGCCGACCTCCGGCGCCAACCGGGCCGGTCCGCAACCCCGAGGCGGTCCACTCGGTCAAGGGCGGTCTGCGCACCGTTGAGCTGGAAGGCATCATCGAAGCCGCGCTGGCGACGGTGACGAACACCGGCTGGGAAGTCGCCATCCAGTGTCCCAACGTCCGGGTACTGGTGGATCCCCTCAGGATGCGTCGTCTGCTCTCGAATCTGCTCCTGAGCGCAACCTCCCACCAAGCCGAGCACATCGGACTGGTGGCCGAGATCGTCGGGGACCGGGTCGAAGTGAACGTGGGCCATGACGGCACCCTGCTCGCCAAGGAGCCCAAGGATGCCCCCAGCTCCGTCACGCCGCCCGAGGTGGAGCATCAGCTCACGGTGGCCCGCCAGCTGCTGGCCGGTATGCACGCCGAGGTCCGGTGGTCACGCTGGCGTGGGGTGTCGCTCTACACCATCGAACTGGTTCGCGGCCCCGAGGAAACGAGTCGGCCGGGGGACCGCGTCGAGATGCGGACGAAGTAGCCAGCCCGGTACCGCAACCGGCGGGCAATCCCCACCCCGGTCACCATGTCCAGGTGAACCCGACCACCGAGCGGGTGGCCTGCTCGACGTAGCGATGGGCGGTCCCACCGGCACAGAGGGGCACGATCTCCGAGAAGGTGGGTTCCGCGTGGCCGATGGTGTCCCATTCCGCCCACCTCACTTCTGAGGGGAGGTTGGCGGGATCGAAGCACACCTGCATCGACACCCTTCGCAGCCGGTCGGCCGAGGCTCGGCGGACGTGGGGCGGCAGGTCGGCCGGCTGCCGGAATGTGGCAACGATCTCGAAGCGGTGCGTCTCGCCGACCGGAATGGTGCGACCGAAGGCCACCTCGTTGCAGCGCAGGCCGCCGTCGGTGTCGTACACCCCCACCACGGTGCCGCCGGAGACAACGTGCAGATCCACCTCCCTGGCGTCGTAGTTGAAGAAGTAGCGGTCACATCCTGCCCGGACGGCTTCGATCACCTGCTCGCTGCGGTGGCTGACCGCCTGGCGATCCGGCCCCACGGTGTGGGACTCGTGCACGCTGACCGTCCGGTGTCGCCGCCCGGTGCCGATCCTGGCGAGGACCTCCTCGGGCACCCACCGCTCGGACGGAAGCGGACCCGGCGGGACATGACGGGAGAACTGCAGGGTGTGGAGGGAACGCAACCGGTAGTCGTGGACCGGATTCTCGTCGATGGCGAACACCTCGATCCACCCCTCCAGCATCTCGTAGGTGCAGGCGTGATCGCCCAGGGACTTCCACACCAGGGTCTTCCAGGCAGCCGAGCTGCGGGAGGGCCCACCGGTGGCGGCCATGTGCTCGGCGATGGTGCGGGCCACCGCCGACTGGCTGATGGCACCGGGTCGCACCCGGCGGACCCGGTCGGGTAGATCCCACTTCGCCCGATAGGCCGAGACCCCGCTCAACAGTTCGTTCAGATACGTTCCGAACGACCCCTCCACGACCCCTCCACGAGCGCCTCCTCTGACGACGCGACGGTACGCGACAAACCGACGCGTTCCAACTCGGCTGCAACCGCTTTTAACGATACAGTCCCGGTCGGGCGTGGCCACAGGAGAGCTGCGAAGCCGAGGATCCGGCACCCGTCGGGGCGGAGGGGCACGTGACCTCGTCACGTCTCCCCCGACGGGTGCTGTCCTAACGGTCCGGTGAAGCGGACCCGCCTTTCGTGAGGGCGCAATCCGCGCTGTGAACCGCGCCGTTGAACCTGGGGCGATAGCGGTCGACAGG
>JBHJOH010000069.1:0-15205 GCA_050329955.1 Acidimicrobiia bacterium
CCGGGCATGATGTCGTCGAAGCTGCCGCCATTGGCCACTGAGGCGGCCATGACTGCTGCGAAGGCGGCACCGGCCTCACGGGGGTCACCGTTGATGGCCACCGAGTTGGCGTACTTCGGATGAGGGCCATCGGGACACTGGGTTTCCGCACACGATGGGCCTCACGCTTCTGCGTGAGGCCCATCGCGCTCCTTCGTCCCCCCGATCGGGGCTCGAGTTCAGTCTTCGAGTGCTCTTCTGAGGAAGGCTGCCATCTGGCCGCGGGTGACGTTGTCGTTGGGGCAGAAGGTGGTGGGCCCGCAGCCGCTGGTGACGCCGGCGGCGGCGAGTCGTTCGATGTCGGCTTCGAAGACGGATCCGTTGTCGTCGGTGAAGTCGAGGGCTCTGACGAGGAAGGCTGCCATCTGCCCACGGGTGACCGGGTCGTCGGGGCAGAAGCGGTCACCGCCGCAGCCGGTGGTGATCCCGGCGGTGGCCAGTCTCTCGATGTCTGCTTGGAACACCGAGTCGTCGTCGTCGCTGAAGTCGATGTCTGGGTCCGAATCGGTCAGGTCGAGGGCTCTGACGAGGAACGCTGCCATCTGTCCTCGGGTCACCTGGTCATCGGGGCAGAACAGGGTGTTGGCCGGTGGGTTGCAGCCCTGGGTGATGTTGGCCCGCTGCATCCAGAGAATGTCGGATGCAAACGTCGTGCGGAACACGTCGTCGATTGGGTCCGGCAGATCGACATTCGTCGGATCAGGCCCACCGAGCACGATCGTGATCCCCGACGTCTCGCTCCCCGGGAGGACGGGCACCAGGATGGCTTCGCCGGGATCGGTGGTATCGCCGAACATGTCGACCACCACCGGATCTCCGAACGTCTCGTCGTACTCGAAGACGCCGATGTTCGCCGCCCCCGTGAGTTGTTCGGGTAGGCCGCTGAAACCGGTGATAGCGAAGCGGCCTGACGGATCGGTCTCTACGAGCCCTCCGATGTATGTGCCTACTGTGCCCTCTTCGAGAACTCTGAGAATGCCTACTACGGACCCCGGCACTGGTGTCCCCGACGTATCCACAACGCGTCCTGATATCCAGCCGGGACTCACCTTCCTCGCAGCTGGGGGCAGGCAGTCGTACGCAGGTTACCGGTGGGACTGCGAACTGCGAGCACCGCGTCCGGGCTCCATTGGGCGGATCACCGTTGCGGGATTGGTGGCGTCAGGTGCTGCGTTGTCGGCCGATCCCGGGTAAAGGACGCCGCCGCCGAGGGCCCTGTGGAGGAAGGCGGCCATTTGCCCCCTGGTGACGTTGTCGTTGGGACAGAAGGTGGTGGCTCCGCAGCCGCTGGTGACGCCTGCTGCGGCGAGGCGTTCGATGTCGGCTTCGAAGACGTTGCCGTTGTCGTCGGTGAAGTCGGTGTTGCCCTGGTTGGTGTATCCCATCGCTCGGACTAGGAAGGCGTCCATCTGGCCGCGGGTGACGGGGTCGTCGGGGCAGAAGATGTCGGGTCCGCACCCGCTGGTGATGCCGGCGGTGGCGAGCCTCTCGATGTCGGCTTGGAACACGGAGTTGTCGTCGTCGCTGAACTCGATGCCCGGGTCCGACTCGGTGAGGCCGAGGGCCCTCACCAGGAACGCAGCCATCTGGCCGCGGGTGACCGGATCGTCCGGGCAGAAACCCGCCGCTCCGCAGCCGCTGCTGATGCCGGTGGCTCCCATCCAGAAGACGTCGTTGAGGAACACCGACGCGAACATGTCAGGGAAGAACGGGTCGAGCTCGATGGTGATCGGCACGATGGCACCCGGTGCGACTCGGATCGGCTTCGCCCGCTCGCCTGCGTAATAGGGGGCACCGTCGTACCACTCCGGGAAGTAGTCGTACAGCGTTTCGTACTCGGGCGCGTAGCTGGATCCCAGAACGTAGAAGTCACCGGCGGACACGTTCACGTCGGCGGTGAAACCGCTCGAGTCGAAGACCGGCGATCGTCGTTCCAGGTTGTCCTCTGAGTAGGCGAAGGCGAACGGGCGGAAGATCTCGAGGTTGTCGCTCGACGCGAGCGTGACTCGGATCACCCCGGCCTGGGTGCTGACCAGGTTCGCCTCGATCACCTCGTTTGCCGTCAGGTCCAAGGGCTCCGCCCTGAAGAACGATGTGTCGTTCGGGTACCACGTGGTGCTCAGTTCGGGGTCGTCTGGGAGGCCGGACACGCGGTAGGTACCCCGGTCAACAAGCGCTTCGTAGACGAACTCACCGTCGGCGTACTCCACGGTCACCGTCTCGGCGAGGGTGCCGCCGTCGTTCCAGATCTCGACGACGCCGCCGTAGACGGGGATTCGGGTGTAGCTGCTCGTGAAGGTGCCCCAGAAGCCCTGGGATCGAGTCAGGGTCGCGGGTGTTGAGTTCGATCCGGGGGAGACAGCCGTGCGAGTCGTCAGCAACCGTGTGATGTGCCCACCCAGCCACTGGTCGGGGATGTCGTTGCCGGACATCGCCAGCTCATAGGCGCCGATCGGCAGGGCTGGGAAGGTGTAGCGGCCGTCGGCGCCCGTGACGACGGTCTGGGTGGCGGTGGCCTCACCGGCGCGATGAGCGGACACGGTCACTCCGGAGCGAGGCGTGCCGTCGAGCCTGGCGATCCCGGTGAGCGTCCCGGTGACCGTTTCTTCGACCTGGTACGCCACCGTTCCCGATATCTCACCGCGGTCGAAGTCGCACTGGATGGAGAAGGTCGCCAGCAAGCGGTCGGCGTCGAGATCGATCACCTCGAACTCGCCCGTGGTGGTGGTGCAACTGGATCCGGGGCCTCCGGTGAAGTTGATCGCCGGACTCGAGGCGGTGGCAGTTCGGCCGGCGCCGGTGTAGGTGCCGACGGCAAGCGTTTGGCCTGTTGGTGGGTAGAGGGCTACCTGCCACAGGTCCTCATTTCCGAACGAGTTGGGGTCGTCGTCCAGGAAGTTGACCTCGAGGCCACCGTCGAAGACTGGCTGCATCGAGAACGTGCCGTCGTTCTCGGAACGGACGAGGTCAGGGGTGCCCGACGGCAGATCTATCTCGAGCATCGAGATCGTCCCAACCTGTGCCGAAGCCGACTCCGCCGGTACGAACGCGACCGTGCCAGTTACCACCGACACGGCAAGCGCCAGGCGGCCCAGCCGCCCGGCGCACCATCGACCCCGAGTGCGCATGCCCCTCCATCTGAGTTTCCGAGAATGTACTCATCGACGAGCCCGCGTCGAGCCAGGGGTTGGAACTTTTTGAACCCTCTGGGGAGAGGCCGACGAAGCGTTGATTCACATGTCGGGTGGACGGTGGCCACCTGGCTTGGCGCCGGGTGCCTTTCAGCTGTCGGCCGGTCGGGGGAACGCTCCCGCCCGGGCGTACAGGCTGACCACCGAGCCGCCCAAGTGGTTGCGTAACCAGTTGGCCGTGTCGGCGAGCGCATCCAGATCCAGGCCGGTGTCCATGCCCATGCGGTGGAGCATGTAGACGAGCTCTTCGGTGCAGATGTTGCCGGTGGCGTTGGGGGCGAACGGGCAGCCGCCCACGCCGCCGAGGCTGGAGTCGAAGCTGCGGATACCGGCTTCGAGCGCGGCGTAGGCGTTGGCGATGCCGATGCCGCGGGTGTTGTGGAAATGGGTGCCGAGCTGCACGGTGGCGGGGACGAGCGGGGTGATGGCAGCGAATCGTTCGGTGACGTCGGCTGGTGTGGCGACGCCGATCGTGTCCGCCAGGCTCAGTCGGGCGGGCGGCACCGCCAGGCATGCTTCCACCGTGTCCACCACCCGCCCCACCGGTACCTCGCCTTCGAACGGACAGCCGAAGGCGACCGACACCACCAGCGACGGTTCCACCCCGGCTTCCCGGGCTCGGGTGGCGATCCGCTTCCACACTTCGATTCCCTCGGCGGCGGTGGTGCCCTGGTTCCGCTGCGAGAACGTGTCGGTGACCACCACGGCGTAGCCCACCTCGTTGCATCCGGCGGCGAGGGCGCGGTCGAGACCACGTTCGTTGAGCACCAGACCGATGTAGGAGACGCCGCAGTCCCGGGGGACTGCGGCCATCACTGCTTCGGCGTCGGCCATCGCCGGAACTCGACCGGGATGCACGAACGACGTCGCCTCCAGGCGGCGCATCCCGGCATCGACCATCCGCGTGATCAGCTCGACCTTCGCCTCGGTGGGCAGCAGCGTCTTCTCGTTCTGGAGCCCGTCCCGGGGGGAGACATCGATGATCTCGACGCGATCGGTCATACGACGAACCGTAGTGGGGCGCCTGGGTGTGAGCGGTGTCATCCACCTTCTGCACAATGTGCAGAACGCAAGCGTTTCGGCCACGTTCTGCACATTGTGCAAAAGGTGGCGCGACACAGGCTGCGGTCAAGGGGGTTGAATCCGCCCCCCCGATGCCCCACATTTCGTGAATGATCACCGACACCGACCGGCCCGTCATCGCCGCAGCGGCGCGTCAACTCGGGCTGTTCACCCGCAGTCAGGCATACGAGGCCGGAGCGACCCCAACCGTAGTCCTCACGAGAAGCCGATCCGGAGACTGGATCCAACTCAGCCGTCAGGTGTTCCGGCTGCCCGGTGCACCGGTGACATGGCGGCAAGCCTTGTTGGCGGCCGTTCTCAACCACCCCATGGCTGTCGTCGCAGGCAAAGCCGCCGTCGCACTTCACGGCCTCGACGGAGCCACCGAGGGTCGCGCCGAGATCGTCGTGCCGTTCGAAGCGAACTGTCGATCGCGACTCGCCGTTGTCCATCGCAGCCAGTACTACGAAACGATGGCGACCACGGTGGTAGACGGGATTCCCGTGCAATCACCGGCCGAGGCCATCGCCGTCGCCGCACGGGGCATGCTCGAACGTGATCTCGCCAGGTTCCTCGACACCGCCCTCCGCCGACGACAGGTGGCACATGGCGACCTCGTTGCGGTGGTCGAACGCCACGCCGATGATCGGCTCAAGCACATCGGCGTGCTGGCCTCGCTTCTCGACGAACGGGATCCTCTGGCTCCAGCCGTGCCCGGCACCGTCCTGGAACAGAAGCTCGACGACCTGTTGCGTCATCGTGCGATCCCTCCGGCCCAGGCCCAGGTTCCGATCGGACTGCTCGGAACGGGCCCTTCGATCGTCGACCGCTTCATTCCCGACTGGCGGCTGATCGTCGAAGCTGACGGGCGAACCTGGCACACGCGAGGGGAGGATTTCGAGAGGGACCGACACCGTGACAATGGAGCGGCCCGTATGGGACTGTCGGTGTTGCGTTTCACGTGGCCGATGCTCACGCGGGACTTCAACGGATGCCGGGCGACCCTGATCGGTACGGGGGTGGTGCGCACCAACCTCGGGTCGTGATCGACCCGTCGACTCCCATGCGTTTTGCACATTGTGCAAAACGTGAGTGGAACGACTGCGTTTTGCACAATGTGCAAAAGGTGGACCGCTGCGCGGCTGGTCGTGGACAGCGACCTACCTGGTCAGGGTTTGCGGGCGATCACCGAGATGATGTGCCAGTACTTCGGCTCGCGCTTGGCGCCGGCGACACCGTCGGCTTCTTCTTCAGCGAGGTCGACGATGTCCCAGCCTTCGAAGAGGGTGGCGATGTCGTCGATCGAGTGAGTGAGACACTCGCCGCCGGCCCAGTCGTCGTTGGGGCCGAGGAACTGCCCGACGAAGTGTCCGCCGGGGTTGACGGCATCCCGGATCCCCTGCCACAAGCCGGGGAACACCTCGGCGGGGGCAAAGGGCAGGCTCAGCTGGGCGAACACCACATCACAGGCGGGCGGCTCGATGTCGGCAAACGACGAAACCGCCGTGGTCAGGCGTTCCAGTTCGTCGGCGGTGACCCGGGAGGCGGTGAACTCGATCGCCGATGGCTCCCGGTCGGTGGCGAACACCCGCCACCCACGGTCGAGGAACGCCTTGGTCTCAACTCCGTTGCCGCAGCCGAGGTCGACGACGAGCCTGCCGTTTCCGTGGTTGCCGTCGATGTGCTCGACGGCCCGGATGAACCAGGCGCTCGGGTTGCGGCCGGCGGTGGCACGGTAGTACTCGTCCCAATCGCCTTGGGCATGGATCTGTGGGTACGACACGTCGGTCACGCTACACCAGTCAGCTGATCGGCGGGCCGTCCGATCGTGACTACCGGTTCGAGGCCGGATCGGGCAGCATGGGGGCCGTGAAGAACGTCGACATCGCCGTCATCGGTGCTGGACCAGCTGGGGCCGCCACCGCCATCAGAGCCGCACGATCGGGCGCGAAGGTGGCCGTGTTCGACAAGGCTCCATACGGACGGGACAAGGTGTGCGGCGACGGCCTCACGCCTCGAGCGGTGGGGGCACTCAACGAGCTCAAGATCGACGTCTCCGACTCCCATCACATCGACGGGCTGCGGATGATCGCCAACAAGACGGTTCGGGAGTTGGCGTGGCCGGCCACGTCCCGCTTCCCCAGCCACGGGGCAGTGTGGCCCCGGCGTCGTCTCGACAGGGCATTGATCGACGCCGCCGGAGCCGCCGGAGCCGAGCTTTCGTGGGACACCGAGGCAGTACCGGTGCTGGAAGGCGACCGGGTGGTCGGGGTCGAAGCCGGCGGGGAACGCTGGAACGCCGGGCTGGTGGTGGCCGCCACCGGCGCCCCCGGCAAGGTGGCACGGATGCTGGGCGCCAACCGGATCGAGGGCGAGCCCTACGGGATCGCCATCCGCTCCTATGTCGAGTCACCCCGACATGCCTCCAGGCACCTCGAGGCGACCCTGACCATGCGCGATGGCAACGGTAACTCGGTTCCCGGCTACGGCTGGCTGTTCCCGGCCGGCGACGGCACCGTGAACATCGGCGTGGGAGCGCTGTCGACGATGAAGGGCTTCAAGGACCTCAACCTCAACTCGCTCATCGACCTGTATCGCTCGCAGGTGGACCCGTCCTGGGAGCTCGGCCCTTACCTCGAGAAGCCCCGCGCCTGGCGACTGCCGATGAGCGTCCAGCGGCGTCACGGTCCTGGTTGGGTCGCCATCGGCGATGCGGCCGGGCTGGTCAACCCGATGAACGGCGAAGGGATCGACTACGGCCTCGAGTCGGGCATGCTGGCCGCCGACCTGTTTCTCGAGGATCCATCGACGGCTCCGCAGCGCTACGACGCCCAGGTCGGGGAGCTGTTCGACAGCTTCCTGCGAACCGGCCGCCGGTTCTCGTTCCTCATCGGCCACCCATGGATTCTCAACGCCGGGCTCAAGCTGGCGGTGGGAACACAGGCCATCGCCAACGTCACGCTGCAGGTGATGGGCAACCTCGTCGACTCCAAGAGTCCGGGCGCCTCGGGGGTGGTGCTCAACGCCGCCGACAAGGTGCTGGCGGCACTCGACCCGGTGCTGCGACGCACCCGGGCGTGAACCCGGGCGGCTGCCGCCGCACTCCAGACTCCAATTGGGGACAAAAACGACCGCTCAGCGGTCGTTTTTGTCCCCAATTGGGTTCGGGTGGGTTGCGTTGGGTCGGCTACCCGACGTGCGCCAGCGATTCCGCCAGGCGGGCCCGGTGATGGGTAGGGCTCACGCCTCTGACCCGCTTGAACGCAGCGCTGAACGAGTACGGAGTGGCGTACCCGACCCGTTGCGACACAGAGGCCACCGTCGACCCGGGCTCTGCCAACAGGTCGGCGGCCAGTGACAGCCGAACCTCTGTGAGGTACTCCATCGGTGGCCGGCCCACCAGCTCGTGGAACCGCCGTGCCAGCCACGCCCGGGATGCTCCCGCTTCGCCGGCCAGTGATGCCACCGTCCATGGTCGTTCCGGGTGATCGTGGATCAGGCTCATCACTCTGCCGACCACCGGGTCGGACTGCGCCCGATACCAACCGGGGGTGCGACGGTCGTCGGTGGCGAACCAGGCCCGCACCGCCGCCACCAGAACCAGGTCGAGCAGCCGGTCGAGCACGGCGGACTGGCCGGCGTCGGCCCGGGTGATCTCGGCCTCGAGAAGGCCCACCAGGGGCGAGTCCCATTCGTTGGCTGCCAGCGCCAGCATCGGTGGGAGCGCATCGAGCAGCATGCGACCCGACTCGCCCACCTGCTCGTAGGTTCCGATGAGCGCCACCGTGTCGCCGTCGGGGTCGTTGCCCCAGGTCCGCACCCCGAGCCCCATCGGGATGGCGAGGTCGTGCCCGTCGATGGTGGTGCAGTGCTGCCCGGGGTGGATGATCACCTGGGGTGGCGTGTTGGGGGAGTCGGCGAACAGGTAGGGCTCGGCCTCGCGAACGATGCCCACGTCGCCTTCCCGCAGATGGAATGGGGTGCCTTGTGCGTCGACGGTCCACGCATCCCCCCGGGCGATGGCGATCACCGTCAGCGGGGCGCGGTCCTCAACCCGGATCGACCAGGGCGGGCTCAACGCAGCCTTGAGAAGAAAGGCAGACTTCGCCCGGGGCCCGTCGAGAAATGCTGAGAAGGCGTCCACGGCGGCCAGAGTAGACGATCTCATATGGATCTGACACGATCAGCCATGGATCGTCTAGAAGACGTCCGGCAGATTGGGGACATGCTCGACATACACACCAATGCCAGCCCAACCCGTGGACTCGTGATCGACGCCATGAAGCGACGATCCTTCTGCACGCTCGCCACCGTGTCCGATGCCGGCCGCCCCCACGCCGCCGGGGTTCTGTACGAGATGGTGGGCACCGACCTGTGGGTCAACACCATCGACTCGAGTCGCAAGGCACGCAACGTCGCCGCCAACCCGCATGTGGCGGTGATGGTGCCGGTGCGGCGGATGCCGGTGGGAGCCCCACCGTCGGCGGTGCAGTTCCAGGCAACCGCCCGACTCGTCCCCGTCGACGACCCCGAGGTGACAGCGCTGCTGGCAGAGGGTGCGTTGAAGTCGATCACCTCCCACGGAGAGCTCGACGCCCCCGGGTCGGTCTTCATCCACATCACCCCCGGCCGGGTCGCCCACACCTACGGTCTCGGGCTGCCGCTGCTCAAGCTCGCCACCGACCCCCTCCACGCCGGGGGCCGTGTCGAGCTGGCGTGAGCTCAGCGACGACGCGGGAGTCGGGCCCTACAGACCGAGGACGAGGCGCAGACCCTCGTCGACATCGCTCATGACCTTCTCGGGGAGCTTCGACACTCGTGCGTCCAACGACACCCGGTCCAGCGTCACCACCTGGGACACGTTGACCACCGACGGCTTCTGCAGTCGGGACTGAGTCTTGGTGAGGGCGACATTGCCCGGGGCGTCTGCGAGTCGGGTGTTGGATGTGATGATGGCGGCCACGATCGTCCCGATTCGAGAGGCGTTGAACGGATCGGACTGGACGACCAGGACGGGTCGCCGCTGCGCCGGTGCACAGCCTCGGGCCGGTCCGAGATCCGCCCACCAGATTTCGCCCCGCCGCATCACCAATTCTCGTCGCCGACGGCACCCGCTTGAACCCTGGCGAGGTCGTCGTCGAGCGTCGCCGGCTCGTCTCGGTAGAGGGCGTCCAGGGCTTCGGTGACGCCGTCGGATGTGTGGTGCACCAGGTACTCGGCGAGCGCGTCGGCGTAGAGGCGGCTTCGCGAGACCCCCAGCCTCCCGGCCAGTGCGTCGGCCCGTTGGAAGAGTTGGTCTGGCAGAGAGATGGCGACTTTCACGGGGTTGAGTATAACCG
Source organism: Acidimicrobiia bacterium (assembly GCA_050329955.1). Taxonomy (GTDB): domain Bacteria; phylum Actinomycetota; class Acidimicrobiia; order Spongiisociales; family ZC4RG35; genus JAOUGY01. The sequence goes on from JBHJOH010000069.1 coordinate 9,632, forward strand.
TTGTCATACCAACAGATTCTATCGGGTGGCTGCGACAGATTCCGCCGCCGAACGAGCTTGTCGGCTCAGCTCTCGAGGTGTCCCCAACGGCGCAGGTCGGCGACCGTGTCGGCGATGGTGTCGTCGATCGGCCGGAAAGTCATGCCCAGCTCCTCGCGGATCCTCGAGTTGTCGATGCGGAACTCGCCACCGAGGTTGGTCAGCAGGTACTGGCGGATGGCGGCCGGCTGGAAGCGGGCGACGAGCTTGCTGATGGGGATCCCGACGCCCCGGTCGAGGCTCATACGCGGCACTTTGGAGACACCCAGCGTCGCCATCTGGTCGCGCAGCTCGCGCAGGGTTCGGACACCGGCGGCGCAGAGGTAGCGACCGGAGGCGCCGGGTGTCTCCATCGCCAGTCGGTGGGCGGCGGCCACGTCGCGGACGTCGACGGCCAGGTACTGCAACGCCAGCACCGCCGGGAAGGTGCCGTCGGCCAGTCCGGTCAGGATCCGGTTGGTCTCGTTGAGGCTGGGTACGAGCGACGGGCCGAACACAGGTCCGGGATTCACCACCACCACCTCGATCGGGTTTGCTTCGACGAATGCGTGGGCGGCCCGCTCGGCCAGCGTCTTGGAGTAGTAGTACGGGTTGCGGGTGAGCGTCGACGCCTCGTTCCAGTCGGCCTCGGTGAGCACCCGCCCGTCGGGCTGGTCGGTGACGGCGGCCAGCGACGAGGTGACCACAACCCGTTTCACACCGGCGGCCAGGCTCGCCTGCAGCACGGCGGTGGTGCCGTTGACGGCCGGGTCCACCAGATCGCGTTGGGGGTCGTCCACCTCCAGAACATAAGGGCTGGCCGTGTGGATCACGTACTCGCAGCCGGCCACGGCATCGATGAAGGACTCGGGCTGCATGAGGTCGGCGGCCACCAGCTCCAAGCGCTCGGCCCCGGGGGCATCGGCGAGGAGTCCTTCGGTTCGGGATCGTTCCGGGTCTCTCACCGTGCCCCGGACCCGGTACCCGGCAGCGAGCAGCTCGGCAGCGGTCTGGGAGCCGACGAATCCGCTCACGCCTGTGACGCATACGGGGTTGGTGCTGATCACGACCGCACGCTACTAGGCCCCCAACCACTCCATCTGGGGACAGAATCGACCTCGAGCGGGTCGATTCTGTCCCCAGAACGGTCCGGGTCGGCGCTGGCCGCACGCAGCAGGGCGGTGACGAGATCGTTGATCGGTGTGGGGATCCCGTGGCGCCGTCCGAGCCTGCCCACCACGGCGTTTCGCACCTCCCACTCGAGCGGCCGTCCGTCGCGACGGTCGGCGGCGATCGATGGCAGATGACCGGAGCCGCCGTCGACGAAACGGTCGAGCAACCGGGTGGCGGCGTCGGGAGCGAAGGCGGCGCCCTCGGCCCGTCCCACCGCGATCACCTCCTCGGCCATCGGAAGGGTCGCCTCCCGCAGGTCGTTCTCCCGGAACGCCGAGGAGCCGGTGAGGGTGAGGGTGCTGAGCCCGCCGATCACCGAGTTCAGCAGCAGCTTCTGCCAGGCGGCGGTGACGAAGTCGGCGGTGAGGCGAACCTCACACGACGTGCCCGAGAACAGGTCCGCCAGCGTCGATCCCGCCGCTCCTGCCGGGATGGTGAGGGCGGCATGGGTGCGCAGTTCGAACCGACCGGATGCGGTCCGGGCGGCCGAGAACTGCACCACCACCGGCACCACGGCGGCGGTCGGCGCCAGCGGGCTGATCCGTTCCACCTGGTCGACCCCGTTCTGACACACCGCCACCACCGTCCCGGGGCGGCACAGCGCGCGCAGCCACGGCCAGGCGGCGGCGCTGTCGTATGCCTTGGTGGTCAACAACACCACATCGACCGGCTCGACGGCTGTGACGTCGGTGGAGAACTCCGGGGTCGCAGAGATGCTGGATCCGTCGGGGAGACGCAGCTCGAACCCCGATGGAGCTTCTCTTCCGGGACGCAGGCACACCCGGACCCGGTGAGAAGTCTCCGACACCAGGACGGCGGCGAGCACGCCGCCGATGGCGCCCGCTCCGATGACGGCGATGCCGTAGGGTGTGGCTGTTCGGGTCACGGTGTCATCCCGTTGAGGTACAGGTCCACCATCGACTCCACCAGCCCGATCCCGGGGTCCTCCGCTCCCGGCATCATGGCGAGGCCGAACATGCTCGCCAGCAGCATCATGGCCGCCTGCCGGCAGTCGACGTCGTTGCGGATCCGCCCCAGCTTCTGCTCTGCGCTCAGATAGGCGGCCAGATACACCGGGGGATGGGGGCCGTCCTCCAGATGCTGGGGTGCGAGTTTCCGCCGCCGTTCGGCCAGGTCGGGGTCGGCGAGGATGGCCAACTCGAGGGGCATCACCTGCTCGCGGAGCGACGCCAGCTTCAGCATCGCCTCCGTCAGGTTGTCGAGCACCGAGGAGCTGCCTGCTTTGGCGGGCAGCTCCTCGAACTCGTCGACGATCGATTGTGACCCGGCGAGGGCGGCGGCGTAGAACAGGGCGAGTTTGTCGGGGAAGTGGCGGTAGATGGTGCCTTCCGCCACCCCCGCCGCCTCTGCGATCAACTTGGTGGTGGCGTGGGGATAGCCGACGTCGATCACCACCTGCTGGGTGGCGGCGACCAGCTTGTCCCGGGTGGCCTCGCCACGTGTCGCCACTGATGCTCCGTTCGCTCTAGTCGGTCACGTCTCTTCGGGTGAACACCAACGTAGCCACTGCCAGCCCGACCCCCACGTATGCCACCGCCAGGCCTCCGGCCGTGGAGTAGTCCATGGCGGCGCTTCCGCCGGCGGCGAGAGCCGAGAGTGTCGATCCCAGCAGCCACTCCGAGCCGTTGTCGAGTGCCATCGTGACGATCGACTCGACCACCAGCACGTATCCGATCCCGAGCGAGATCGCCACCGCCGATGAGCGGGCGAGCACCGCCACCACCAATCCCAGCACGCCCCACACCAGCAGGGCGGCGTAGGCGTTGGTCCATGCCGAGACCATCGAGGCGGGCAGGTCCCAGGCAGCCGTCGACACTCCCGCCGCCTCGGCCGCCGGCCCTGCCACCGCCACGTTCACGACGAGCGCCACGGTGGTGGCCAGAGCAGTGGTGGCCGCCAGCGCGATCACCTTCCCGGCCAGCAGCCGCCACCGTTGCGGGTGTGCCGACACGAGCAGTCGGATGAGCCCGCTCTGGTAGTCGCCGGCGGCGCTCACCGCCCAGAAGGCAAGGGTGATGACGCCGAACAGGGTGGAGGCACTGGACAGACCGGCGACGACGCCGTCGGCCTGCTCCAACGCCTCCAGGCCGGGAAAGGTGGCGCCCGGCCCGACCGCGGGCCCCGCCCCGAGCGATTCGGCAGACGAATACAGGATGGTGTTGATCATCACAGCGAACACTGCCGTCAGCCCGAACCAGCCGGCCAGCAACCTCGGTCGCCACAACCGCACCAGTTCACTCCGGATGACACCGATCACTTCGTCACCTCCGTCGCAGTGGCTCGGTCCCTGGCCAGCTCGCCATCGGTTGTTCCGGTCATCGCCAGGAAGATGTCTTCGAGGCTGTCCTGGGCGGCCGTCAACCCGCGCAGGGTGATGCCGGCGGCCGAGGCCGCACGATTGATGGCAGCCGCCTCGCTGGCGTCGGTGGCGATGCGGAGGCCGCCGGTGATGGCCTGTGTCTCCCACCCGGCCAGCGCTAGCGCCTCCCCGAGCCGACTGATCTCATCCTCGTACTCGGGCGAGACGTCGACGTGCGCCCGCGTTCGGGCCATCAGCTCGGTCATCGGACCGGAGAACGCGAGCTCGCCGAAGCGGATCACCACCACGTGGTCACAAACGGCCTCGATCTCGGCAAGCAGATGAGACGACACGATCACCGTTCGCCCCGACTGCCCGAATTGCTGCAGCAGTGAGCGGATCTCGACGATACCCGCCGGGTCGAGCCCGTTGATGGGTTCGTCGAGTATGAGTACGGCCGGATCGGGGAGCAGGGCCGCTGCGATCCCGAGCCGCTGCTTCATACCCAGTGAGTAGGTCTTCACCGGCTCTTTGTCCCTGCCCGTGAGCCCGACGATCTCGAGTACCTCGTCGACCCGACTCGAAGGGAGCCCACGAAGCCGGGCGAGCGAGAGCAGGTTGCGCCGTGCCGACAGCCCCGGCAGGAAGGCCGGTGCTTCGACGAGGGCGCCGACGTCGTGGGCATAGGCGCCTGGCCGGTCGATCGACGACCCCAGCACGGTGGCGGTCCCGGTGGTCGGCTCGATGAGCCCGAGCAGCATGCGGATCAGCGTCGACTTACCCGAGCCGTTCGGCCCGACCACGCCGATCACGCCTGCCGTGGGCAGTTCCAGGTTGAGTTCGTTCACGGCGAGCACCGGCCCGAACCGCCGGGTGAGGCCTTCGGTGGTGATGACTGACAAACGAAACTCCCTTGTAAGTGAGCGTTCACTCACTTTGAAGCATGGCGACGAGTTTGTCAAGGATTCGTGTTGATCACTCGATGGTGACGTCCGCCCGGGTTTCCGACGATGGGCGTCGCCGCCGTGCCCCTGTGTGCCGCCGGTCAGCCGCTGGCGACCCGGTACTCGTCGGCGAGCGTTCGGAACAGGCCGAGGGCTGTGTCGTCGAACCGGGGCACGTGGAGCCCGTCGACGATGTCGTACATCTGCGCCGACTCGTTCGGATGGTTTTCCTCCAACCAGGTGAACCACGGTTGCAGGGCGAGCTCCACGTTGCCGAGGTCGATTCCCGTTGCGACCCTGGTGAGCCGATCGTCAGCAGCTCGGAAAGCGATCGATCCCCTGCCCAGGTTGGGTGCCTCCACCCCGGGCAGGTCGATCCGCAGTCGATACTGACAGGTCAACTCCACAGGGCCGAGCAGGTAGTGGTTGCCACAGTCCAGGGTCTCCCACTGCCAGCCCATGGCCTCGAAGTGGGCGAACAGCCCGGCGACCCCTGACTGCGCCGAGATCCATACATCGTCGATCTCTGCTTCGGGGTCGAGCAGCTCCGCAACCTCTTCGGAGTCGCCGGCGGTTCGAGCCGCCATGTAGCGGCGGATGGTGGATAGGGGTGGCGTGTCGGATGCTGTGTACACGTCGAGTCGACTTCGGAACAGCTCGATCGACTCGGTCGACATCACGGGACAGATCGTCGCTCCACACCACCCCGGTTGGCCCGTCGAGCTGATGGACCACATGTCGAGGGTGGAGTCCCCGTACGTTTCGGCGAGCCAGAGGAAGAACTCCTCGAACGCAGCCGGCGAGTAGAGCGACAGATCCAGGCGCTGCTCCAATCCTGTCACCAGCCCACCCTGGAAAGTGACGTGGTAGAAGCCAGGCTGGGGAGTCAGGTCGGCGGCCCGAGCCAGGTGATCAGTCCACTCCACTCCGCAGGTCACCTCCGAAGGGGCGGCCTCAGCGCACGTCGTGATCTCGAACGTCAGGTCGGTCGCCGCCAGCCACGAAAGCCAAAGGTCCCAATCTTCGACGGGCTGCCCGACCAGCTCTGTGGTGGCCGGGTCCAGGAGTCGTCCGGTGGCCTCGGCGTCGTGGGCGCTGACGGCGGCGAGGAAGGCATCG
>JBHJOH010000070.1:0-14431 GCA_050329955.1 Acidimicrobiia bacterium
GATCGTATCCACCTCGCAGGGGCTGTTGTCCGACCGTGAAGCCCGTCGTCGCAAGCTCGGCGGCGAAGTCATGTGTGAGGTGTGGTGACATGAGCCGAATCGGAAAGATGCCGGTCAGCGTGCCCTCGGGTGTCGAGGTGTCGGTGTCCGGCCAGAGCGTCTCGGTGAAGGGGCCGAAGGGCACCCTCCAGCGTGAATTCCACGAGAAGGTCTTGGTGGCGGTGGACGATGGCCAGGCGGTCGTCACCCGGGTCGACGAGAGTCGTGAGTCCCGGGCCCTGCACGGTTTGTCCCGTGCGCTGCTCGCCAACATGGTGACGGGTGTCTCAGACGGTTTCCGGCGGGAGCTGGAGATCATCGGCGTCGGTTATCGCGCCGCCCTCAAGGGCAGCGATCTGGAGATGCAGCTCGGGTTCAGCCATTCGGTGCCGTTCGCGGCGCCGGCAGGGATCACCTTCGAAGTGCCCGAGCAGACGAAGATCGTCATCTCGGGGATCGACAAGGAACAGGTCGGCCAGGTGGCCGCCAACATCCGCAAGATCCGCCCCCCCGAGCCCTACAAGGGCAAGGGTATTCGCTACAGCGGTGAGCAGGTACGCCGTAAGGCCGGAAAGGCAGGTAGGTGATGGGCAGGACACGACAGGCTGCGCGCGACCGGCGCCACGCCCGGGTCCGCAAACACCTCAGCGGCAGCACCGAGCGTCCCCGTTTGGCCGTGTACCGGTCGAACCGGTACATCTACGCTCAGGTCATCGACGACGTGGCGGGCCACACTGTGGCGGCTGCCTCGTCCCAGGAGAAGGACTTTCGGTCCAAGACCCTGACCGTCGAGACCGCATCCGAGGTCGGCAAGCTCGTGGCCGAGCGGGCCAAGGCCGCAGGCGTCTCCACCGTGGTGTTCGACCGTGGTGGGTACAAGTTCCATGGCCGAGTCAAGGCCCTCGCCGACGCCGCTCGCGAGGCGGGATTGGAGTTCTGACATGACCGACAGACAGCGCGACCGCGACAACCGGGAGCCCAAGGAACAGCAGTACGACGAGCGGGTGATCAAGATCAACCGTGTCGCCAAGGTCGTCAAGGGCGGACGTCGGTTCTCCTTCACGGCGCTGTGCGTCGTGGGCGACGGCAACGGCCGGGTGGGTGTCGGATACGGCAAGGCCAAAGAGGTCCCGGCAGCCATCCAGAAGGGCATGGAGATAGCCCGTCGTTCGATGTTCCTCGTTCCGATGGCAGGTCAGACCATCATCCACGAGGAGACAGGCGAGCACGACGCCTCACGCGTCCTGATCAAGCCTGCCGCACCGGGTACCGGCGTCATCGCCGGTGGTGCCGCCCGCCAGATCCTCGAGGCGGCCGGCGTCAAGGACTGTCTGGCCAAGTCGCTCGGTTCGCCGAACCACCTGAACGTCGCACGGGCCACCGTCAACGCCCTCAAGGGCCAGCGTCGGCCTGACGAGGTGGCCCGCCTGCGCGGCAAGCAGGCCGACGACTTCGTTCCGCCCGGTCTTCTGGCCGCCTACCGCTCGACCGAGTCGGTCCGGGCCCACAGCTGACGGAGGATCTGATGGCCAACAAGCTCGAAGTGACGCTCAAACGCAGTGTGATCGGCGAGAAGCCCAAGACCCGGGCGACCGTCCGTGGCCTCGGCCTTCGCAAACTGCACCAGACCGTCGAGCACAACGACACCCCCGATGTCCGCGGCATGCTGCACAAGGTGCGGCATCTCGTGGAGGTCGTCGAAAAGTAAACGTTCACCGTTGATCGCTGATCGTTGACCGCCCTGCGGCGGTGAACGGTGAATGGTGAACGGGCTACACGAAGGCGAGTACCGACATGTCCGATGGACAGAAGGAACAACTGAAGCTCCATCACTTGGCTCCGGCCCCCGGATCCAAGAAGTCCAAGATCCGCGTCGGACGTGGTGAGGGTGGTCGGCGCGGCAAGACGGCCGGTCGTGGGACCAAGGGCCTCAAGGCCCGCAACACGCTCCGGCCCGGCTTCGAAGGTGGCCAGACCCCGCTGTCACGGCGCCTGCCCAAACTCCCCGGGTTCAAGAACCCGAACAAGGAGACCTTCACCGTCGTGAACGTCGAGTCCCTGGCGGACGCCTTCAAGGCCGGCTCCGATGTGACACCCGAGATCCTGCGGGACCGGGGACTCGTCAAGAAGCGCGGCCGCATCAAGGTGCTGGCTGAGGGCGAGATCGGGCATGCGATCACCCTGAAGACCCACGCCATCAGCGCCGCCGCTCAGGCCAAGATCGAGTCGGCCGGAGGTTCGGTCGAGCTCGTCAAGTGAGCCGACTCGTTCAATCACCGCTAGCCGGTACGCTGTGAGCGCACCCGGAGGTCGCACCGCATGAGTGTCCTGTCGATCTATCGCCACATGTTCGCCATCGCGGATCTTCGCAAGAAGATCCTCTTCACGTTGGCGATGTTCTTCGTGTACCGCCTCGGTGCCAACGTGCCCGTTCCCGGTACCGATCTCCAGGCGATCCGTCTGTTCGCCGACCAGAGCCAGCAGGGTGGCATCTACGGATTGCTCAACCTGTTCTCGGGCGGTGCTCTCGAGCAGTTCTCGGTGTTCGCGCTCGGCATCCTGCCGTACATCACCGCCTCGATCATCATGCAGCTGCTGACGGTGGTCATCCCCAAACTGCAGGCGCTGCAGGAGGAAGGCCAGTCGGGTCAGAAGGTCATCACCCAGTGGACCCGCTACCTGACGGTCGTTCTCGCCCTGATCCAGTCGACCGGGTTCACCTGGGCGTTCGGGCGGGGGAGCCAGCTCACCAACGGGATCGTGTTCATACCCAACTACGTGTGGTGGAACGTCGGGCTCATCGTGCTGACGATGACGGCCGGTACCGCCTTCGTCATGTGGCTCGGTGAGCTCATCACCCAGCGCGGTGTGGGCAACGGCATGTCGCTGCTCATCTTCGTGTCGATCCTCAGCCAGTTCCCATCGGTGTTCGGCCAGATCTGGGTCCAGACCGCCGGCAACCAGAACTGGGTCGGCTTCGTCGTGATCATGCTGGTGTTCCTGCTCATGATCGGTGGAATCATCTTCGTCGACCAGGGCCAGCGCCGTATCCCGATCCAGTTCGCCAAGCGGGTGCGCGGGCGTCGCATGATGGGCGGTAACTCCACCTACATCCCGATCAAGGTCAACACCGCCGGCGTGATCCCGGTGATCTTCGCCACCTCGGTGATGCTGTTCCCGGCCCTGCTCGCCACCGCCATTCCCAGCGATGGGCTGTGGGTGACGAGTATCCGCAACTGGGTCGACCGCAACCTGGGCGGTGGAACCGCCGGGGCGATCAGCTGGTGGTACGTGCTCATCCTGTTCGGGTTGGTGGTGTTCTTCACCTATTTCTACACCGCCATCCAGTTCGACCCCGCCAAGCAGGCCGACATGATCCAGCGCCAGGGCGGGTTCATCCCCGGCCAGCGGCCCGGTCGTCAGACCGCCCAGTACCTCGGTCACATCCTGAACCGCATCACCCTCCCCGGTGCGCTGTTCCTGGGTGGCATCTCGATCCTGCCGATCCTGGCCGGTCTCATCTGGGGCATCAACATCAGCTTCTCGGGTGTCTCGATCCTGATCGTGGTGGGTGTGGGCCTCGAAACGATGAAGCAGATCGAGAGCCAGTTGACGATGCGGAACTACGAGGGATTCCTGACGTGAAGCCCGGGCAGAACGCAGAACGCAGAACGCCGAACGCCTGGAGCCGGGGATGAAGCTCCTGTTCGTGGGCCCGCCCGGCGCCGGCAAGGGGACCCAGGCTCAGAAGGTCGCAGAGGAGCTGGGACTGGCTCATGTCTCGACGGGGGACATGTTCCGGGCGCTGGAACCTGACACCGATCTGGGTCGGCGGGTCAGAGAGATCATGGAGTCGGGTGGGTACGTCTCCGACGGCATCGTGATCGAGATGCTGCAGGGCAGGATCTCCCAGCCCGATGCCTCAGGTGGCTACATCCTCGACGGCTTTCCCCGCACGCTGCCACAGGCGCAGGCGCTCGACGCCTTTCTCGGAGACAACGGCCTCGATGCCGTCGTGCTCTTCGAGGTGGATGAGGACGAGGTGGTGGGCCGGATGCTGTCTCGGGGTCGGGCCGATGACACCGAAGAGACCATCCGCACCCGGTTGAGCGTGTACCGGGATCAGACCGAACCACTGGTCGAACTGTATGACGGCCGTGGCCTGATCCGCAGGGTCGACGCCATGGGTGAGATCGATGACATCACGGCCCGGGTGCTCGAGGCCCTGGGGAGATGAGCGGCGGCCGTCGATGATCACCATCAAGTCCCCGAAGGAGTTCGCCAAGATGGCGGTTGCGGGGCGGGTGGTGGCGCAGGTGCACGACGAGGTGAGGGCGGCGGCGCTCCCGGGAGTCACCGTGCTCGAGCTCGACCGGATCGCCGAGAAGGTCATCCGTTCCCACGGTTGCGTCCCATCGTTTCTCGGCTACCACGGATTCCCCGGCTCGATCTGTGCGTCCCCCAATGACGTGATCGTGCACGGCATCCCGGGTGACTACCGGCTCCAGGAAGGTGACATCGTCTCGATCGATGCCGGCGCCATCCACGAGGGTTACCACGGTGACGCCGCCTTCACGATGGCGATCGGAGCGGTGTCCCCTCAGGCCAAGCAGCTCATCGATGCCACCGAGGAGGGCATGTGGGCCGGTATCGCCGAGGTCCGGCACGGCTCCCGTGTCGGAGACATCGGTGCCGCCGTCGAGGCCATCGGACTCCGTCACGGCTACGGGGTGGTGCGTGAGTACGTGGGACACGGCATCGGTCGCCAGATGCACGAAGAGCCCCAGATCCCCAACTACGGCGTTGTCGGCAAAGGCATGAAGTTGCGGACAGGCATGGCCGTCTGCATCGAGCCGATGTTCAACCTGGGCAGCCACGAGACCATGGTCGACGACGACCATTGGACGGTGCGCACCGCCGACGGAACTCTCTCGGCCCACTGGGAGCACACGGTGTGCATCACCCCCGATGGGGTGGTGGTGACGACCGTACGTGAAGGGGCGCACATCCCGGTCTCCTTGGCGTGACTGGCGACCGGCTCCTCGGGCCACCGGGGAGGGACCACCACTCCGGTCCATTCCGGCAACGAGGTGCGCCCTCCCGAACGGCACTCTCGCTTCCCGAGCTCGATGCGCCAACCGGTACCCGACTTGTCATCTTCGGGAGGTCCGGCTTATCATGCCCATCCGGTCTCCGGTCGTTCGCGTCTTGGTTGCTCCACCAGCCGAGCTTCGTTCGAAGGTCCACGGATCGGCAGTCGAGTCGCCACCTTTCACTTCTCGTGATCCGGTCGTGGCTCCATGTGCCGATCCAAGCCCACCGCCGGGCCATTTCCGGAGAGTCCGAGCAAAGACAGGGTCCTTTGGGACCGTATGTTCAGATGGCGGCGGCGGGGTGATACCCGCCGAATACGGAGAGTGAATGTATGAAGGTTCGTCCTTCCACCAAAAAGATGTGTGAGAAGTGTCGGATCATCCGGCGGCATGGCCGCGTCTGGGTGATCTGCGCCAATCCCCGACACAAGCAACGGCAGGGCTGAGATGGCACGTATTGCAGGTGTCGACCTTCCGCGCGACAAGCGCCTGGAGATCGGCCTCACGTACATCTTCGGCATCGGCCTGACCCGCTCCCAGCAGATCTGTGATGAGCTCGGCGTCAGCCGGGACACCAAGATTCGCGACCTGACCGACGACGAGACCGCCAAGATCCGTCGTTTCATCGATTCGAATTACCGAGTCGAAGGTGACCTGCGTCGCGAGATCCAGCAGAACATCAAACGCAAGATCGAGATCGGCTCCTATCAGGGAATCCGGCATCGTCGAGGCCTGCCGGTCCGTGGCCAACGGACCCACACCAACGCTCGCGGCCGCAAGGGCAAGCGCGTTGCGATCGCAGGTAAGAAGAAGGCCGGAAAGAAGTAGTAGGAGCCCGTCATGGCAAAACCACAACAGGGTGCGAAGCGGGTTCGCCGCCGCGAGCGAAAGAACATTTCGCACGGGCAGGCGCACATCAAGGCCAGCTTCAACAACACCATCATCAACATCACCGATCAGGTCGGCAACACCGTCGTGTGGACGTCGGGTGGCTCGGTCGGCTTCAAGGGGTCCCGCAAGTCGACTCCGTACGCCGCCCAGGTTGCAGCCGAGGAGGCGGCCCGTCGGGCCGGCGAACACGGCATCCGCAAGCTCGACGTCATCGTCAGCGGCACCGGCTCGGGACGTGATACCGCGGTCCGCACCCTGCAGAACATGGGTATCGAGATCACGGGTATCCGTGATGTCACGCCCATCCCGCACAACGGGTGCCGTCCCAAGAAGCGCCGGAGGGGTTGATCATGGCCCGCTACACAGGCCCTCGTCACAAGGCGTGCCGTCGTGCCCGCCAGCCATTGTGCCAATCCAAGAAGTGCCCGGTCGACCGTCGTCCGTATCCTCCCGGCCAGCATGGCCGCGGTCGGATCCGTGAGTCGGACTACCTGATCCAGCTGCGTGAGAAGCAGAAGCTTCGCACCATGTACGGCGTGCTTGAGAAGCAGTTCCGTCGCTACTACGAGCTGGCATCACGGCAGCCCGGCATCACCGGTGAGAATCTGCTCCGACTGCTCGAGACCCGTCTCGACAACGTGGTGTGGCGTGCCGGTTTCGCCGAGACGAGGCCCCAGGCCCGTCAGCTGGTGAACCACGGTCACTTCCGTGTCAACGGCAAGAAGGTCGACATCGCCTCGTTCCGGGTCCGCGCCGGAGATGTGGTCACGGCCAGGGAGGCCTCGAAGGACCTCATCGTGATCCAGCATTCGGTCGACACCCTCGGCAGGCCCGTTCCCGAATGGCTCGACGCCGATCACTCGGAACGCAAGGTCACCATTCGCGACGTGCCGAATCGCCACCAGATCGACACCGCGATCAACGAACAGCTCATCGTCGAGCTCTACTCCAAGTAAGCCTGAGAGAGAGGTGTGAAACAGTGTTGATCGTTCAGCGTCCCCAGATCGAAGAGTCCAAGATCACCGACATCCGGTCCCGGTTCGAGGTCGAACCGCTGGAGCCGGGCTTCGGGTACACCCTCGGGAACACCCTGCGCCGCACATTGCTGTCGCGGATTCCCGGTGCTGCCGTGACCTCGATCCAGATCGAGGGTATCCAGCACGAGTTCTCCACCGTGCCCGGCGTGGTGGAGGATGTCGTGGACATCATCCTCAACATCAAGAACATTGTCGTGAAGCTCGACAGCACCGACGAGCAGACGCTCTACCTCTCGGCCAAGGGTGCCGGCGAGGTGAAGGCGGGCGACCTCAAGGTCCCGGCCGGCGTCGAGATCGTCAACCCCGATCTCCACATCGCCACCATGTCGGCAAGCGGTCGTTTGGAGATGGAGCTGGTCGTGGCTCCCGGAGTCGGGTACCGCTCGGCGGACTCGAACAAGGGCGGCGGCACGATCGGGGTGATTCCCATCGACTCGATGTTCTCGCCGGTGCGCAAGGTCGCCTACCTGGTCGAGAACACCCAGGTCGGGCAGATGACAAACTTCGACAAGCTGGTCGTCGATGTCGAGACCGATGGCTCGATCACCCCCTCCGAGGCGATCTCCTCGGCCGGCAAGACGCTCCGTGAGCTGATGGTGCTCTTCGCCGATATGGGCGAGGGTGTCGGGCTGGAGCTGGGCGAGCGTGAGGCCGAGGGGATGGGGTCTCCGGACCTCGACCTCCCGATCGAGGCGCTCGACCTGTCGGAGCGTCCTCGCAACTGCCTGCGTCGTGCGCAGATCAAGACGGTGGGTGAGCTGGTGCAGCGCACCGCCGACGATCTGCTCAACATCACCAACTTCGGGCAGAAGAGCCTCGAAGAGGTGACGGCGAAACTCGACGAATTGGGTCTGAGCCTGGCCGATGGCGGAGGTGCCTGATGCCACGTCCCCGTAAGGGCCCACGTCTCGGCAAGTCTCCTCAGAACGAAGCTCTGATCCTGGCCAACCTGACGACGTCGCTCATCAAGGAAGGCAAGATCGAGACCACTCTGGCGAAGGCCAAGGCGGTTCGCCCGCTGGCCGAGAAGATGATCACCAAGGCCCGGGGCGGCACGCTCCACAACCGGCGTACCGTGCTCCGCACGATCACCGACAACGCCGTGGTGACCAAGCTGTTCGACGAGGTGGCCCCCCGCTACGTGGATCGTCCCGGTGGCTACACCCGGATCGTCAAGATCGGGCCGCGCCGTGGCGACGGCGCCGAGATGGCGATCATCGAGCTCGTCTGAGTTCGAACCGAGTCGACAACAGAACACGATCGGCCGGTTCCCGTGGGAACCGGCCGATCTCGCGTTCCTGGCCTGTGTCATCCGGTGAGGTGGAGTGCCACCCGGTCAACCGCTACAGGGTGGGTACCGGCTCGGCTGGGTTGTCCTCGTGGGTGCGGCCCATGCGGTAGGCAGCGCTCTGGCCCCGCTTGGAGACCGGTACGTGCCGGATGGCGGCGGCGAGGCCGAACACGGGCATGTTTCCGAAGATGCTCTCTGCATGGCCGGCCGGGACGTCGTAGGTCTCGTGGAAGATTCCCACGGCGCCGGTGTCGCCCTTGTAGAACGCCCGCCAGGCAGGGCGATGGAGGTCGCCCGGGTCACGGGCATACCGTTTGCAGCGCCTCGGCGCTGTCCCAGTACTGGATGTAGACGAAGCTGCGCCCGGTCGTGAACATGTGAACGCCGCGCATGCCCTTGGCGGGGTTCCGTTTCAAATCGTTCAGCATCGAGAACATCGACCGGGTGACCGGGATCCATCGGTGGAACGCCAACGGGTTGTTGATGCGCATGCCGATGAGGAGCACGGTGATGCCCCCGTTCACGTCTGCGGTGTGTCTGCCTCGGGCGATTTCGGCCATTGTTCTCCCTCCCATGGACCTATTGGATAGTAGCGCTATCCAGAGTGGATTGTGCCAGTATCTAGTTGTATGTCAATGGTGTACGCGTGAGAATCTCCGAGCTGTCTGCCGTGTCCGGTGTGTCCACGCCCACCATCAAGTTCTACCTGCGGGAGGGACTGCTGCACGCCGGGGAGCGGACATCGGCGACTCAAGCGGTCTACGACGAGACACACGTGCACCGGCTTCGACTCATACGCGTGCTGCGCGAAGTGGGGGAGCTGTCGGTGGACGCCATCCGCGACGTGCTGGTGGCTGTCGACGCCGAGACCGGCACCGTCCATCAGATGCTCGAGGCCGCCAGCCGGGCGCTCGGCAAGACCCTGCCCAGTGGAGGAGGGGAAGGCGGAGCAGACCCGCGGGTGGAGTCCGTGATTGCCAGTCGGGGCTGGGTGGTCGGACCCGACGCCCCCGGCAGAGCCCATCTGGCGTCGGCTCTGCGAGCGCTGGACCGCCTCGGAGCTCCGGTCGGTGAAGAGACACTCGCCTACTACGCCGACACCGCCGACCATGTCGCCGCGGTCGAATTGTCGTTCATCGACGGCACGGCCAGTCGCTCGGGGATCGTGGAGCAGGTGGTGGTGGGAACCGTCGTGTTCGAACAGGTCCTGGTCGCCATGCGCCGCCTCGCCGAGGAACACCACAGCGCACTCCGGTTCGGGTAGCGCCGGTCGCCCTGATCGGCATCGTCGGCGGTGCCCACGGGTCTGGGATCTAAGCTCACGCACCGAACATGGCACCAGACCCCGTCGTCTCGCCCTACCTCGACTTCACCCGCCCCGAATGGGCTGCCCTGCGGGCATCTACCCCGATGACCCTGGGTGAGGACGACCTCGAACGGATCCGGGGCATCAACGTCGAGTTGTCGGTGAGCGAGGTCGAGCAGGTGTACCTGCCCCTGTCGCGTCTGCTCAACCTGTACGTGCGTGCCTCCCAGCAGCTCTTCAGCGTCACCGACACCTTCCTGGGCAAGCCCACCCATCCGGTGCCGTACGTCATCGGGATCGCCGGCTCGGTGGCGGTGGGCAAATCCACCATCGCCCGTATCCTCCAGGAACTGCTCTCCCGCTGGCCGGACCACCCGCGGGTCGATCTTGTCACCACCGACGGGTTTCTCTTCCCGAACAGGATCCTGGAGGCTCGGGGGCTCATGCACCGCAAGGGTTTTCCGGAGTCGTACGATCGGCGTCGGCTGCTCGACTTCGTGACCGACCTCAAGGCAGGGGTCGAGGAAGTCCACGCTCCCATCTACTCGCACCAGGCCTACGACATCGTGGAAGGCGAGACCAGGACGGTGCGCCGACCCGACATCCTGGTGCTGGAAGGCCTCAACGTGCTCCAGGGCGGTGGAACCGGAACCCACGTCAGTGACTACTTCGACTTCTCGATCTACGTGCACGGACGCGCCGAGGACATCGAGCAGTGGTACATCCAGCGGTTCCTGACGTTGCGAGACACGGCGTTCCGGGACCCCGACGCCTACTTCCACCGCTACGCCGACCTCACCGACGAAGAGGCCGAAACCGAAGCGCAGCGGATCTGGCACGACATCAACCACATCAACCTGTTCCAGAACATCCTCCACACCCGGGAGCGGGCGACGCTCATCCTCGACAAGGACCACGAGCACACCGTAGAACGTGTCCGGCTGCGTCGGCGATGAGATCCGAAGAGGTTCGGCTGCTGGCAGAGGGCCTGCAACCCGCCGATGCGCTCGAAGCCGATTACCGCACCCAGTTGTTGGCGCTGGTGGACACCGTCGAGGATCCGTGGCGGCGCGATCGTTACCAACCCGGTCATCTCACGGCCAGTGCCTTCCTGCTGCATCCCTCCGACCCGGCCATAGCCCTGGTTCACCACGCCAAGCTGGACATCTGGGTTCAGCCGGGTGGTCATGTCGAGAGCGACGACGACAATCACGAGGCGGCGGCCCGCCGCGAGGTCGCCGAGGAGTGCCGCATCGACCGGGTTGAGACCATCGGGGTGATCGACCTCGACATCCACGTGTTTCCGGAACGGGGCGCAACGCCCCATCACCTGCACCTCGATCTGCGATGGGCCTTCCGGGCGGTGACGTCGACGCTGGCCGCAGGGGACGGAACCCTGGCGGTGCGTTGGGTCCCGCTGGTCGAGGCGACCGGTATGGACGAGTCGATCGCCCGTCCCGCCCGCAAGCTCCTGAATCTTTGAACCACTCAGTGGTCCCCGGCGAGTAGCCTGACCGATCGTGAAACCCATTCTGCAACAGGCGTGGCGCGCCGCGACCCTCGACCGGCGGGCATTCGGTGAGTGGATCTTCAGTTCCTCGGCCAACGGCGACGCCGCCCTGATCGTGATCGGAATCGCCATCGTCCGCTGGGTCACCGCCATGATCCAGCGCGGGGTGTTCAGCCTCGACGTGGTCGGCCTGATCAACGAGATCATCTCGACGTTGGCTTCCTGGGTGTTCCTGGCGGTTGCATCGTGGTTCGCCGGTACCAGGTTGTTCGGCGGCGTAGGGGACTGGCAGACAGTCCTGCGTCTGCAGGGATTGGCGTACCTGCCCAACGTGCTGGTCGTGCTGGTCCTGTTGGGTGGTCCCTTTGCCGCCTGGGCCCCGGAGGTCGGGACTGTCTGGTATCTGGCGGCCGCCGTGGTGGGAACCTCGGTGGCGCTGTCACTCAAACTCCGCGATGCGGTGCTGTCGGTGCTGATCGGTGCCGCCATCGTGGTGGCCGTCCGCACCCTGTTGTCGGGGACCTTTGCCGGCGTCGGTGCTGCCTTCAGCTCGATCAACTGAACCGGTGCCGACGTACCGTCTCGATGTCGCCTACGACGGTTCCGGGTTCCGGGGATTCGCCCGTCAGCCTGATCAACGCACCGTCCAGGGTGAGGTCGAAGCCGTGCTGGAGCGGGTGTTCGGGCATCCGGTCCTCACGGTTGGCGCCGGCCGCACCGACGCCGGGGTTCACGCCCGTGGCCAGGTGCTGTCATTCGCCGACGGGACCGATGTGGACCCGGCCGTGGTCAAACGGGCCGTCACCGGCCTGCTCACACCCGAAATCGTCGCCACCGCCTGCGCGGTGGTCGACGACAGCTTCGATGCCCGCTTCTCCGCCACCTGGAGGAGCTACCGCTACCGGGTCCTCAACACCCCGGACCCCGACCCGCTGCTTCACGCATCCGCCTGGCACATCTCCGACCCCCTCGACCTGACGGCGATGAATCGGGCCGCCGCCTTCCTCGTCGGCGAACACGACTTCGCCTCGTTCTGTCGAAAGGCCGAAGGCCGCACCACCGAACGCACCATCCTGGAAGCGGAGTGGGAGCCCATCGACGGACTGGTGATCCTCAGGATCCGGGCCTCCGCCTTCTGCCATCAGATGGTGCGTTCGATCGTCGGATTCTGCGTCGACGTGGGGAGAGGACGCGTTCCCGCCGACTCGGTGTCGGCCGTTCTCGCCGCCAAAGACCGTTCAGCCGCCCGTCCGATCGCACCCCCGCACGGCCTGATCCTGTGGGAGGTTGGGTACGAGCCGTTGACCGTTGACCGTTGACCGTTGACCGTGAACGGTGAACGGTGAACGGGCTCACACCACTCCCGCCAGTGCCAGCGCTCCTACGACGACTCCGATTGCGATGCGGTACCACCCGAAAATGGCGAGGCTCCTGGTTTGCAGGTAGGCGACCATCCACTTGACGGCGATGGCGGCGGAGACGAAGGCGGCGGCGAATCCGAGCAGAGGGGAGAGCACGCCGAACTGATCGACGATGATGCCGGCCGACCCGAGAGCTTCGTAGACGGTGGCGGCGCCCAGGGTGACGAGACCGAGCAGGAAGGCGAACTCGACGGCGGCCGACATCGTGTAGCCCAGGGCGAGGGCGGCCAGGATCGTCACGAGACTGCGGCTGGTGCCGGGCCACATCGCAATGGCCTGGGCGCAGCCGATGATGAGGCCCTCCCTGAGTCCGAGGGTCTCGAGCGGGCGATGGCCGTCGGTGCGCTTCCACAGCAGGATCACGATGCCGCCCACGATCCAGGCCGTCACCACCGGCCAGATGCCGAACAGTCTGCTCTTGATGAAGTCCTCGAAGGTCAGCCCGATCACCGCCGCCGGAGCGAAGCCACCGATGAGCGCCGCCAGCAGCCGACGTCCGGCGTCGACATCGGGGCCCTTGCCGGCGATCGCCAGCACGGCCGTCGTCACCCGGGTGCGGTAGATGCCGACCACGGCGATGATGGCACCAGCCTGGATCACGATGGAATACGCATCCGCCGCCGCCTCGGCGTCGGGCATCTCGGTCAGCCTGAGCAATTCGTTGGTCACCGTGAGGTGGCCGGTCGAGCTGATCGGTAGGAACTCGGTGACTCCTTCCACCACGCCCAGGAGGAGCGCTTCGGCCGGAGACATCTCGGAGTCGCCCGCCTCGAGCCAGGCGAACACCACCAGTACGACCATGCCCAGACATGCCGCGACCAACCACCGACGATCGAAACGCACGAAGAACCCTCCCAAGTCCGTGCCGGAGAGGTTACCCAAAACGCCCACCTGCACCAGATGGTGGATCATCGGGCCGGCTCCTAGGCTCACCGGTCATGAGACCTACGGTGATCATGTTCGATGCCGGGGGGACACTGGTCCTCCAGAATCCGGTGCTGATGGGCGCCACGCTCGGGGTGGAGATCGATCCCCAGGCGGCCTTTCAGGCCCACTACCTGACCATGGCAGAGTTCTCCGGCCGCAAGGAGCGCGGCGAGGCGGTGACGTGGGACTGGTGGTTGGAGCAGTACTTCCATCGGCTCGGGCACCACGATCCGTCCGCAGCCGGCCCGGCGATCAACCGGGGATACGGCCTGTGGAGCTGGGCCATTCCGGGAGTGGTCGAGGCGATCGAACGCATCGTCGCCATGGGAGTCCGGGTGTCGGTGGTCTCCAACTCCGACGGTTCGGTGGCGGCGTCGCTGCGTGACGCCGGCTTCGACGAGCGATTCGAGGATGTTGTCGACTCCCAGATCGTCGGCTTCTCCAAGCCCGATCCCCGCATCTTCGACCTGGCCTGTCAACGACTGGGCGTCGACCCGGGCGCCGCCTGGTACGTGGGCGATTCCATGCATCACGATGTGGGCGGCGCCACCGCCGCTGGGCTGGCGGTGGCGTGGCTGGTGGACCCGCTCGGCCTGTACCCGGACCATCCGCACCGACTCCCGGGCGTCGCCGACCTGCCCGACCTTCTCGAGAACTGAGGGAACTCAGGGGGACAACCCCGATCGCAGGCCTGTCGCCAATCGGTCATGATCCCTCTCGAGACGGATCGGACGGTCCGTCGTTCGGCTGATGATTCGGGAGGGGATCTGCAGGATCCTTCCTGGGAACCGCAAGGAGAGGAGAGGATCATGAAGTCATCGACGAGACCTTCGATGGGTCGGGCGTTCCTGGCCGGGCTGTTGGTGCTGGCGACCGCCGCACCTCCTGCCGTGGCAGCCGTGGCCGAACCCAGCAC
>JBHJOH010000071.1:0-4822 GCA_050329955.1 Acidimicrobiia bacterium
TCGTGGATGAGGGCCGCAAACCGCATCCTCGCCAGCTGGCCCTCCGAGAACCCGAGCTCCCGCCCGATCGCCAGGGAGAACTCGGCAACCCGCTCGGTGTGGCCACGGGTGTAGAGGTCCCGGGTTTCGAGGATCTTCACGAAACCCCGCAACATCGACTCGTGCGTCGCACGTAACGTTGCCTGCGAGGTGAAGGCCATGTGTCCGATGATGAACATGCTGAGAACCAGTGGGACCAGGGAGATCGAGCCGTTGACGGCGAGGACGAGCCCCAGGAGACCCCCGATCACCGCCTGAATGACCAGCGAACCGAGCAACCGGCCGAGATGAGCCCAGGGCAACAACGATTCGCGGCGGTACAGGATCAGGACCGCCACCCGTACGAGCACCAGGTTCACGAGGGTGTACGCACTCGCCCCCGCCACCATGGAAGCTACGACCAGCGCCACGCCGCGTGCCCCGATCAACGAACTCACCGCCGGGACCTCATCGGTCCCGAGGACGGTGGTGGTGAGGGAAGTGCTGAAGAAGGCGTCGACGACCAGCCCGGCGGCGAAGCCGGATCCGGCGAGTTGCCCCAGGTTGGTCAGGGCCCGCCACAGGTGTTCGCCTCGCAGGTCTCCCCGGGTGAGGAAGCCCGCAGCCGCCATGGCAGTCATGGGGAACACCGCAGACTGCACCTGACCTGCGATGAGGCCCTCCACCGCAAAGAAGGCCCCGGCAGTGAACACCACCATGCCGCTCGAGGACATGAGCATGCGGTCGTTGACCTCGACCGAACGGTGGGCGAGCACCACAGAGGCAACGGCGAACGCAGCCCACGCCAGCCAGAAGTCGGCATCCCTGGGAAAGCCTTCAGCCAGAGCGAGCGCGATGGAGATCACGACGACACCCAGGGTGAGGTAGACGCCGGAGAGCAGTCGTCGTCGTCGCTTTGCGTTCATAGGGCCAACTCGGGTCGCAGACGGGTCATCGAACGGTCCGAGCGGGTGATCAACCTACTTTGATGCTGGCAGCGAGCGCCATGTCGATCATTGCGAGGCTGCCGACGGTTGAGGGCATCCGGACGATTGCTCTCATGTTGTCTCACCACCTCAGTGTGTTGGGATGAGGTCGTGCGCTCAGTTGTTCGCACGCCGAAGATCCGCTCCGCTCGTGGGGTGTAGAGGCTTCGTGGCGGACCGCTCGCCCGGACCCGTTCGATGTTTCTCCCACCCAAAGGTGGGAAAGGCTGATTGTCAAACCGCGTCGGCAACCGACCGACGACGAGGCCCTTCCGAGCCGGCCCCAATCGTTTGCCTCCGCGAGGTCACGAACCTACTTCCTCCGCCACCCTCCTTCAAGGGACGAAACCCGTTTGCGACCAAGAATTCCGGCCCGGGGGCCGATCGATGCAGGGCCGATCGCCGGTGAGAGCTAGCCTGCGGCGAGCGATGGATGCACCCACCCTCGAACACGCCATCCGCCGGATTCCCGGCGTCGAAGCGGCCCGAGTCGTCATGAACGGGTCGGCACCCTCCGAGGTCCATGTGTTGACCGCCCCGGGCAAGCCTCCCAAGCAAGTGGTGCGTGACGTCCAGTCGGTGGCCATGGCCAGCCTCGGCATCCCGCTCGACCGCCGCATCGTCTCGGTGGTCCAGGTGGACCAGAACGACATCGGGGTTAGCGACCGTCCCGCCATCGAAGACGTCGCGGAGGAGATCGACGGATCACGGATGACCATCACCGTGACCCTCGCCTGGCACGATCAGAAACTCGTCGGCCGGGCAACCGGTCCGGCCGCCGCCACCACCCGGATGCGGGTGGTGGCCGAAGCCGGCCTGTCGGCGATCGAGCAGGCCCTCGACAACAACGCCGCCCTCGCCATCGCGGCCGTCGACACGCCCCGCATCGGCGGCCATCTCGTGTGTGTGGCCGTGATCGTGGTGGTGAGCGGCGGCGAAGAGATGGTGCTCTCGGGTTCTGCGCTTGCCGGACCCGATCCGTCCCGTTCGATGGTGCGAGCCGTTCTCGATGGTCTCAACCGCCAAGTCCCCAACCTGAAACGAACATGACCCAACCAGTACGCAACGTCCGGGGTTTCGGTGACATGGTGTCGTCGCCCCATGAACTGGCCACGATGGCCGGGGCCGAGATCTTCGCCCGGGGAGGGTCGGCGGTCGACGCCGCAATCGCGGTCGACGCCGTCCTCGGCGTGGTCGCCCCCGAAACGTGCGGGATCGGCGGCGACCTGTTCGCCCTGGTCTGGGAACCGGGCTACGACGAACCCGCCACCCTGAACGCCTCGGGCTGGGCCGGCAGCAACGTCGATGCAAACGCCGTCAGGGCGGAAGGCCACCGCGTCATGCCGGCGCATCATCCGGCGAGCGTCACCATTCCCGGCTGTGTTGCCGGGTGGGAAGCACTCCACGAGAAGTACGGCCGAATCTCGATGGGCGAGATCCTGGCACCCGCCATCCGACTGGCCGAAGGCGGCTTTCCCGCTTCCACCGAACTGGCGTCAGCGTTGGCCTCCCGGCGCGATCATCTCGCCCCGCAAGCGTCGGGTGTCGACATGTACCCCGGTGGATCGGCTCCCTCGAGAGGCGCCCGGCTGACACGCCCGCTGCTCGCCAGCACGCTGAGCGACATCATCACCGACGGTGCCGCCTCCTTCTACACCGGTAAGCCGGCCGCCGACATCAGCGCCGCCGTCGGCGACCTCATCACCGTTGACGACCTGGCCGCCTATCGACCCGAGTGGGTCGAGCCGGCCCGCCTCGATGTGTTCGGGCGAACCGGCTGGACCATCGCCCCCAACTCCCAGGGCTATCTGACCCTCGCCACCTGCGGTGTCTTCGAGAGAAGCGCTCCCCCGCCACCGGACAGCCCTGAATGGCACCATCTGCTCATCGAGGCCTACCGGGTGATGGCGTGGGACCGCGACGACGTGGTGACGGATCCTGCCACCGCCCCCTACGGTTGGCGACAGCTTCTGGGCGAAGACCGCCTGGCGGAGCGGACGGCAGGAATCGATCGCCAACGGGCGGGAACGTGGCCCGCACCGAACCCGGTCCCCGGAGGCACCTCGTACATGTGCACGATCGGTGCCGACGGCCAGGCGGTTTCGTTCATCCAGTCGAACTTCATGGGCATCGGGTCGGGGATCGGCGCAGGCACCTCCGGCTTCTTCCTCCACAACCGGGGTGCCGGCTTCTGTCTGATCCCCGGCCATCCCAACGAGCTCACCCCGCGGCGGCGCCCGCTCCACACCCTCTCGCCCAGCCTGTGGACCCGGGACGGCCGCATCGAGGCGCTGCTCGGCACCCGTGGCGGCCATCAGCAGCCCCAGCTTCTGGCACAGATGGCCGTCCACCTGTTCTGGGCGGGCATGGACCCGGCGTCCGCCCAGTGCCAACCGCGCTGGACGATGGACGAGTTCGGCCCCGGAGCCGCCTCACAGGTGCTGATCGAGTCCGACACCGACCCGGCTGCCCTGGCACACCTGGAGCGAAGCGGACACCACCTCGTCCTTCAGACGCCGCTCCAGGGCGGATGGGGGCCAGTGTCGGCGATCGTGGTCGATGCCGAAGGACTGCGCACCGGGGCCGCCGACCCGAGGGTCGACACCACGCTCGTCGTCGCCCGATGATGCTGGCGATCGTCCGCCATGGACAGGCGGTAGGCAACACGACCCACCGCTTCATCGGCTGGCAGGAGGTTCCGCTCGACGACCTCGGCCACCAGCAGGCCGGAACGGTGGCCGATCGTCTCGCCCGGGCCGGAATCGAACGGGTCATCTCGAGCGACATCCTCCGGGCCCGTCAGACCGCCCAACCCCTCGCCTCGATGCTCGGCGTGGAGATCGAAATCGACGAGCGCCTGCGCGAGATAGGCAACGGCCAGTGGACCGGACTACTCCCCTCCGAGATCGCCGCCGGGTGGCCCGAGCTGTGGCAGGCCTACATCACCGGGACCGACGTCGCCCGCCCCGACGGGGAACGCTGGCAGGACGTCAGGGCCCGGGTGGTGGAAGCGATGACCGAACATGTCGAGTCGCCGGTGCCCACCGCCGTCTTCACCCACGGTGGACCGGTCATCCTCACCGCCGAGTGGGCCCTCGGGTTGACCCTCCCCGGCAACATCTTCCGAGGCGTGCTGGCAGTGCCCGCCAACACCTCGGTGACCACCCTCGAAGGCGGCAAACTCGTCACCTACGGCGACGCCGGACACCTCGGAGCGGTCACGCACCTGGAGATTCCGTACGAGCCGGTGGAGTGAGGCAGAACGCCGAACGCCGAACGCAGAACGCTCGGAGTTCGTGGGGCGAACCCAGACCGACCATCCGGTTGCGACGGTTTCCGGTGGCCTCAGGCGTTCTGCGTTCTGCGTTCCGCGTTCTGCCCTCTCTTGATGTCCGCGATCAGCGATGCGATGTCTTCCTCATCGACGGGCAGGTCTCCTGCAAGGTTGTAGATCCCCACGCGCTGGATTCGGTCTCCGTAGCGGGAGCTGATGAGGGGGCCGATCTCGTCGGGGGCGCCGACCACGGCCACTTGGTGGACCACTTCGTCGGGGATGACGTCGGCCATGCGATCCCATTCGCCGCGGCGGCTCATCATGGAGAGGGTGGCCCCGAAATCCCATCCGTGGGTGTCGAGGACCACCCGATAGCTGGGGGTGGACGCGTAGAAGGCGATCTGCTGTTTGGTGGCCGTCATCGCCGCCGCCATCTCGGTGGGGTCGCGACCGGTCACCACGAACACGGTGGAGATGCGGGTGACGTCGTCGACTGCCCGACCGGCGCCGGCGGCGCCTTGCGCCATGTTGGCCAGCCCCACCT
>JBHJOH010000072.1:0-8603 GCA_050329955.1 Acidimicrobiia bacterium
AAATCATCCGCTGCCTCAAACGCTACGTCGCTCGAGACGTCTACAGGATTCTCACCCAACCCCACTAGACATCTATAGGAGCATCTACCCCGCAAGCGGGGGCCCCTTCCCCCTCTCGCGAGCTCGAGGGGGACAAAGCTGTTGAACGTTCTACGTTCTACCTGGCCGGAAAGCGTCCTGAGGCTCACGGCGCGCCTACTACCGTGGTCTGCCCGTTCCCAGGACCTCTTCCTCCTCATGATCAAGCCACGAACCATGCCCGGTGTGCTGGAGCTTCTTCCCGCCGAGCAGATCACCTTCCAGCGGATGCTCGACACGATTCGGAGCCAGTTCGAGCTGTTCGGGTTCCTTCCGATCGAGACGCCTGTGATGGAGTTGTCCGAGGTGCTGCTCACCAAGAGCGGGGGAGAGACCGAACGTGAGGTCTACTTCGCTCAGACCACCGGCAGTCGTGAACAGGACAAGCTGCCGGAGTTGGCGTTGCGCTTCGATCTCACGGTGCCGTTCGCCCGGTACGTGGCCGAGCACGAGAACGAGCTGAGCTTCCCGTTCCGGCGCTATCAGATCCAGCGGGTGTACCGGGGTGAGCGTCCGCAGCGGGGACGCTTCCGGGAGTTCTACCAGTGCGACATCGACGTCATCTCCCGTGAGAGCCTGAGCCTGCGCTACGACGCCGAGATCCCGGCGGTGATGGAGCGCGTGTTCGACCGGCTCGGGATCGGCGAGTTCACGATTCGGCTCAACAACCGCAAGCTCATGCGGGGGCTGCTCGACGACCTGGGTGTCGCCGACGACGAGGCCAAGACTCTGGTGCTGCGGGAGGTCGACAAGCTCGACAAGCGTGGCGCCGCCGCGGTCTCGGAATCTCTGGTCGGTCTGGGATTGTCGGAGCAGGCGGTGGCCCGCCTGGTGGATGTCGTTCAGATCCGTTCCACCGACCATGCCTCGGCGCTCGCCGCCCTGGACGGGCTGGGAGGCGGCGGGGCGACGCTCACAGAGGGCGTGGCCGAGCTGCGCCAGGTGCTCGATACCATGCGGTCGCTCGGTGTGCCCGAGCACCGCTACGCGCTCGATCTTTCGATCGCCCGCGGGCTCGACTACTACACCGGCACCGTCTACGAGACCATCCTCGACGAACATCCGGGGGTCGGGTCGATCTGCTCGGGTGGCCGCTACGACGACCTCGCCGGCCACTACACCTCGAGTCGTCTGCCCGGGGTGGGGATGTCGATCGGCCTCACCCGACTGTTCTGGCAGCTGCGCGAGATCGGCCTGGTGTCGGCCTCGACCAGCACGGTGACGGCGTTGGTGACGCTGATGGACGCCGACGCCATCGACTACCCCCTCGACATCGCCACCCGCCTCCGATCGGCCGGCATCAACACCGAGGCGGTGGTGGAGGCGTCGAAACTGGGCAAACAACTCAAGGCCGCCGACCGGGCGGGGATACGCTTCACCATCATTGCCGGGAGCGATGAGCGGGAGCGTGGCACCGCCACCGTCAAGGACCTCATCACACAGACACAGGCGGAGGTGGCGATCGATTCGATCGTCGACCACCTCCGATCTAGCCAGGAGAACTGATGGCCACCACCTACAGGACCGCCCACGCCGCCGAGGTCACCGCCGACCGGATCGGCGACACCGTGACGGTGGCCGGATGGGTCAACGCCCGACGCGACCACGGCGGGGTGGTGTTCATCGACCTGCGCGACGCCTCCGGGGTGCTGCAGGTGGTGCTGGACCCGGCGGTTCTGCCCGACGCCCGTGACCTTCGCATGGAGTACTGCATCAAGGTGGAAGGGGTGGTGCGGGCCCGTCCCGAAGGCACCGTCAACCCGAACATGGCCACCGGCGAGGTCGAGCTGGGGGCGGGCTCGCTCACCGTGCTCAGCAGCTCCGAAACGCTGCCGTTCATGATCGAGGACCGGGTCGACGTCGACGAACGCATCCGCATGAAGTACCGCTACCTCGACCTGCGCCGCCCCAAGATGGCCGACAACATGCGGGCCCGGTCGCGTTCCATCTCCGTGATGCGTCGGGTGATGGACGATCTGGGATTCATGGAGGTGGAGACCCCCACCCTCATCGCCTCCACCCCGGAGGGCGCCCGTGACGTGCTGGTTCCCAGTCGTCACCAGAAGGGTGCGTTCTACGCCCTGCCGCAGTCGCCGCAGCTGTTCAAACAGTTGCTGATGGTGGCCGGGGTGGAGCGGTACTACCAGGTCGCCAAGTGTTACCGCGACGAGGACTTCCGTTCCGACCGCCAGATCGAGTTCGCCCAGCTCGACTTCGAAGGGGCGTTCTGGGACCGTGACGACGTGCTCGACACCCTCGAGACGATCGTGGTGGCCGTCACCTCCGCCATCAGGGCCATCGAGCTGCCCACCCCGTTCCCACGCATGACTTGGCAGGAGGCGATGGACCGCTACGGGAGTGACAAGCCCGACCTCCGTTTCGGGATGGAGATCACCGACCTGTCCGCCGTCCTGGCCGGAACCGGGTTCAACGCCTTCGCCGGTGCCCTCGCCGCGGGCGGGACGGTGCGGGGCATCAATGCCGGTCCGATCGAGTCGACCCGCTCCCGCATGGACGCCCTCACCGACCGGGCCAAAGAACTGGGAGCCAAAGGCCTGGTGTGGATGGTGGTGGAGGAAGACGGCAGTCTGCGGTCGCCGGTCGCCAAGTTCCTCTCTCCCGACGAGCTGGCGGGTGTGAAGTCGGCCCTCGGTGGTTCGGTGGGTGACGTGCTGCTCATCGCCGCCGACGAGAACTGGCGGACGGTCGCCGGAGTGCTCGGGGGACTCCGCCTCGACATCGGCAAGCCGGACAGCCACGACCAGCTGGCGCCGTTGTTCGTGGTCGACTTCCCGACCTTCGAACCCACCGACGACGGCGGATGGGCCGCCTCGCATCACCCGTTCACCGCTCCGCTCGACGTCGATCAGATGGCCAACGATCCCGCCAACTCGATCTCGCGGGCCTACGACCTGGTGCTGAACGGCTCCGAGCTGGGCTCGGGAAGCGTCCGCATCTTCGACCCGGAGATCCAAGCCAAGGTGTTCGACGTGCTCGGCATCACCCGCGAGCAGGCGGAGGTCCGTTTCGGCTGGTTCCTGGAGGGCCTCCGGTACGGGACACCTCCGCATGCCGGGTTCGCCATCGGGATCGACCGGTTCGTTGCCATCCTCCAGGACGAACCCAACATCCGCCAGATCATCCCGTTCCCCAAGACCCAGACCGGAGGCGATCCGCTCACCGGCTCACCAACCATGGTCGACGACGCCCAGCTCGCCGAGCTCGGCATCAGGCTTCGACCGGAAGCGAAACCACAGGGCTGACCCGCCGGGGTCGGGCCTGCCACAGGGCCCGACCCAACAGCAGCAACCCGGCGGTGTTGGTGAGGATGTAGATGACCGGAGCGGCGAGGGGGGCGATCCCGGGCCCGACCAGCAGCCAGCACAACCAGGCAGCGACCGGCATCAGTCCCAGCCACATGAGCCGCGGATGGCCGCTGTGGGCGACCGGATCGAGGTGGGCCGCCGCTGCCGCCGGCCGCTGCTTCATCGCCCACAGCGCCGAGCCGAGCAACACCGGAAGCACCACCAGCGCGATCGGCAGGGCGATGGCTTGGAACACGAAGGCGGCGGCGAGCATGGCGAACGCCGACCATCCCAGCCAGGTCGGAACCAGATGATCCGACCGCCATCGGAGCCAACCGGCCAATCCGAGGCCCATGCCGAGGGTGCACAGTCCCACATAGGCGGCGAACGTGAGCGGTGCGTCGAGCACCCCGGTGTCGGCTTGCATGGCGGCCGCCCAGCTGCCCCAGGCCACGCCCACCGCCGCCAGCGCGGCGATGCGGGGTCGCAGTGGCATCGCCAGGATGCGGGGAAGCACCACCCAGGCCCCCAGCACCGACAGCAGCGCGTGCCAGGCGAGCCCGGTCCAGGCGATCGACAACGGCAACGCCTCGTAGGTGGTGGCCACGATGGTGCCTTCCACCAGCCACCCGAGCAGGGCGCCACCCAGGAACACGCCGTTGCGTCCGGCGGGTCGTAGCCGCTCCAGACAGAACAGCACCGCCACCACCACGATGGTGTAAGCCAGAATCGTGAAGACGACGTCGGGCCCTGAGTAGGCGGCCGTCCAGCTGCCCCAGAACATCGATTCCGACACCGAGAAGGTGAGCAGTCCGAGCGATGCGATGGCGAGTAGTCGTCTCATGGACACAGCATCGAACACGACGATGAGACGACGATGAGACCTAGTAGATGGGCTGTCGGTGAGACAACCGGCTACCTTCCAGCGTCGATGGATCTGTTCAGCGCCCGTACCGACGAAGCAGCCTCGAGGATGGCGCCCCTGGCCGCCCGGATGCGGCCGCGCACGCTCGACGAGGTGGTGGGCCAGCCGGCGCTGCTGAAGCCGGGGGCGGCGTTCCGGCGGGTGGTCGAATCCGGTCGTCCGGTGTCGATGCTGCTGTGGGGGCCGCCCGGCACCGGCAAGACCACCCTGGCACGGCTCATCGCAGGGTACGCCGACGCCGCCTTCGAGACGTTGTCGGCCACGTCGGCGGGGGTGAAGGACGTCCGTGAGGTGTTGGCGGGGGCGCGGGAGCGGATCGGCACCGACGAGCGCCGCACTGTGCTGTTCATCGACGAGATCCACCGCTTCTCCAAGAGCCAGCAGGACGCACTCCTCCCCGGGGTCGAGGACGGCACCATCGTGCTGGTGGGCGCCACCACCGAAAACCCCTTCTTCGAGGTGAACAGCCCGCTCCTCAGCCGGATGACGCTGTTCCGCACCGAATCGCTCACCCCCGACGACCTGGCGGTGATGGTGGAACGGGCCGTCACTGACGCCGAGCGGGGATTGGGCGGCGACCATCTCAGCATGGCCCCGGAGGCGGTCCAGACGCTGGTGACCCGGGCCGGGGGTGATGCCCGCCACACCCTCACCGTGCTCGAGGTCGCATCGACCCTGGCGATGGGGCGCGGCAGCACCGCCATCGAGGACGTCGACGTCGAAGAGGCGTTGCAGCGGCGCATCGTCCGCTACGACAAGGCCGGCGACCAGCACTACGACGTGGTGTCGGCATTCATCAAGAGCGTGCGCGGTTCCGACGTCGACGCCGCCCTCTACTGGCTCCATCTCATGCTGGAAGGGGGAGAGGACCCCGAGTTCATCGTCCGCCGGCTCATCATCCTCGCATCTGAGGACATCGGGCTGGCCGACCCCAACGCCATCCTCCAGGCGATGGCCGCCTCGCAGGCGCTCGCCTACGTCGGGCTGCCCGAAGCGGCCTTCCATCTCACCCAGGCCACCATCTACCTGGCGGTGGCACCCAAATCCAACGCCGTCACCGCAGCCATCGGCGCCGCCAAACGACTGGTGTCGGAAGGTCCCACCCCGGTGGTTCCCGCCCACCTGCGTGACGCGCACTACGCCGGTGCCAAGAAACTCGGCCACGGCGAGCAGTACCGCTACGCCCACGACGCCCCCCACCACGTGGTCCGTCAGCGCTACCTGCCCGACGATGTGGAATCCGAAGTGCTCTATCGCCCCACCGAGCAGGGCCGGGAGGCGGGGCTGAAGGAACGACTCGCCTGGATCGATGAGGTGCTGGGGCGCGAGGGGCGGTGAGGAGCCGTTCACAGTTGACCGTTGACGGTTCACCGTCGAACCTTCCTGCAAGAATCTGCTGCATGCGGCTCCCGTTCCTGATCCTGGCTTTGATCCTGTCGGCGTGTATCCCCGACCAGGCGGCCCTTCCACCCGACACAACGACGGCGACCACGACGACGTCTGTCACATCCGTCCCGCCCGAGCCGTCGACGACGATCGTCGAGACCACCACGACCACGGTCGAGCCGACCACCACCACCTCGCTCGATCCGCTTCTGGGTATCGAGCTGGAGGAGGTGGCCGCCGGGCTCGACCAGCCGGTGTTGGCGGTCTCTCCACCGGGCGATGACCGCTTGTTCGTGGTGGAGCGGCGGGGGGTGATCCGCATCATCGGAGCTGACACGCCGTTTCTCGACATCGACGCCCGGGTCAATTCCGAGGACGGGATCGAACCGGGGCTGCTGGGGTTGGCCTTCCATCCCGACTACGCCACCAACGGGCGCTTCTTCGTGTACTACTACCAGGCCGACGCCGAACGGACCCGGTTGGCCGAGTACCGGGTGAGCGACGACCCCGGTCGGGCTGACGCTGGCTCCGAGATGGAGATCCTGGGCTTCGACCAGCCCACCAACCGCCACAACGGCGGGATGCTCCAGTTCGGACCCGACGCCATGCTGTGGGTCTCGCTGGGGGAGGGAGGTGCCGCCTCCACCCACGCCCAGGACCCCACCACCCTTCTGTCAGCGATCCTGCGTCTCGACGTCGACTCCGCCGGGCCCTACGCCGTTCCGGCCGACAACCCCTTCGTCGACGGTGGCGGTGCTCCCGAGGTGTGGGCCTACGGGCTCCGCAACCCGTGGCGGTTCTCGATCGACCCGGTCGACGGGTTGTTGTACATCGGCGATGTCGGCCACGAGCGCTGGGAGGAGATCGACGTGGTGCCGATCGACTCGGGGGGCGGCTACAACTTCGGCTGGCTGCGGATGGAAGGCACCGCCTGCTTCCAGAGCGGATGCGATGCCGCCGCCGAGAACCTCACCCTCCCGGTGTACGAGTATCCCCACGAGGGAGCCTGCTCGGTCACCGGCGGACACGTCTACCGGGGCGCCGCGATCCCGGAACTCCACGGCGAATACTTTTTCGGCGACTGGTGCGGCGGCTGGGTGAAGAGCTTCCGTTACGAGGGTTCGCCGGTTACAGAGGCCACCGACCGCTTCGAGGACGTCGGCCAGGTCAACGGGTTCGGTGTCGACGCTGAGGGCGAGCTGTACGTGGTCACCTGGGAGGGAACCGTGTCGAAGCTGGTGGCGATCCGATGACGCTGCTGGAACGGGTGCTGGCCGCCGACGTCGACCTCATCGCCCACTTCGGGATCGAAGAGGTGTCGGTGGATGGCGAAGTCGCCACGCTGCGGGGCCGTCCCACCCTGGCGCTGGTCAACTCCGCCGGCCTGGTGCACGGCAGCTATGGATTCGCTCTGCTCGACACTGCCGCCGCCTACGCCCTGGCCGGCCGTGACATCCACGCCGTCACCATCGGCTCCCACGTCACCTTCTCCCGCCCGATCAGGGCCGACGCCGACATCCTGGCCACGGTCGCGGTCGAGACCGCCGGCCGCACCCTCGCCAACCTGCGCGGCACCCTCACCGCCGACGGCAAAACGGCGATGCTCGCCACTCTCCAGTTCGCGGTTGTCGAACAGCGGGTCTAACTGACATCTAGAGGTGCCGATCCCGGACACTCGGCGAAATGCTCGTTCCTGCCCGGGATCTGGTGATCTGTGCCGGGTCCGGGATGTCAACCATGCGCTGATCGACGGCGAGTACGCGAAAACGTTGGCTGTTTCGGTCTTGACCCGAGTCGTCTGCGGCGCGTAGGTTGGCGAGAAGCCGCCGACGTCACTGTCGGCCCGGACAGCGAGGGAATGCGCTGTTCTTGATGAAGGGGGAACTTCATGCAGGCTTCTATTCGGACGCGTCCGTCCCGTCGGTTGCTCATCGCACTGCTCTGCCTGGCGACCGGTATCGCTGCCACGTTCACACCCGGAGACC
Organism: Acidimicrobiia bacterium; assembly: GCA_050329955.1. Taxonomy (GTDB): domain Bacteria; phylum Actinomycetota; class Acidimicrobiia; order Spongiisociales; family ZC4RG35; genus JAOUGY01. The sequence continues at coordinate 7,680 of JBHJOH010000072.1, forward strand.
CTGCTGTCGCTCAGACCGGGTTGGATGTGGATGATTTCGTGTTCTTCGCCAACGACCAGGTCCACATCCGGCCGAGTGCGAATGTGGCGTCGGGGGATGTGGCCGCCCGCACGAATGCGTTCACCACCACACCGGAGATCCGTCTCGACAATGGTGCGACGGTGAGCGGGGCGGGGTCCACCACGTATGGTGACGTGATCCAGATGGCGTCAGGTTCGAGCGTGCAGAACGCTGCGTACAACACCAAACAGGGCCCCGCCCGCCGCCAGCCTGCCTGGAGTTACGCCGGAACAGACAGACCTCTACGCTCGCAACTTGGATGCGATGCTGGCTGACCCCTCGCGGCCGTTGGTGTCCTGGGACGGGTTCGGGGGATCGTTGCAGTACGGGACGTTCGTGTGGGCCGAATGGCTCGAACAGGTACTCTCTGACAGCCCGGGCGTGGACGATCCAACCGTGATCACCCGCCTGTGGGAAGAAGTCGACGCCAACGGCGGCGACCCCATCGCGGCTGTCTCCCAGCTCGCTTCATCCTCGTTCGCTGATGTACTGACCTCGTATGCGGTCGCCAACTACCTGCTCCAAACCGACCCCGTGAGCGACATTGCGTACCGCGACCCCGAAGTACCGGTATGGCGGGATGCGTTGGAGGACTCGGATGAGACGAAGGGTACGCCGGGGGCGGCGTTGGGCATGGATCAGGCCCGGCCGGCCCGGACCACCACGCCGATTCAGCCGGGGGTGGCGGTGGGCGACACCGTGACCATCGCCGCCGGTGGCAGCGCCTACATCGAGCTGGTCCCACCAGTCGACGGAAACGGCGAGGTGACCGTGCAAGGACAACTCACGGTCGAAGCAACCGTGACCAGCGGCGGATCCCCGGCCGCTGCCACCGTCATCGCCCTGTCCGAGTACCCGAATCCA
>JBHJOH010000073.1:0-11834 GCA_050329955.1 Acidimicrobiia bacterium
GCTGGGTGTGGTCGGGCTGGGTCGGGTCGGAGCACAGGTGGCCGCCTACGGCTTGGCCTTCGGCATGGACGTGGTCGCCTGGAGCCAGAACCTCACCGCCGAGCGGTGCGAGGCGATCGGCGTCCGCCAGGTCACCAAACAGGAGCTGCTCACCGGCTCGGGCTTCGTGACCCTCCACCTCAAGCTGGGTCCGCGCTCGGTGGGTGTGATCGGCGCCGCCGACCTGTTCGTCATGAAACCCACCGCCTACCTGGTGAACACCTCCCGCGGCCCGCTCGTCGACACCGAGGCGCTGGTAGCCGCTCTCGATGCGGGCGCCATCGCCGGCGCCGCCCTCGACGTGTTCGAGCCCGAGCCGCTGCCACCCGATCACCCGTTCCGTCATCACCCGAAGATCCTGCCCACGCCGCACATCGGCTACGTCACCCAACAGACCTACGAGATCTTCTATCCCGAAGCGGTCGAGGACATCGAGGCCTGGCGGGAGGGAAGCCCCATCCGCGTGCTGTGAGACGCGCTCAACGGGTCGGAAACGACCAGCGCACGAACTCCGGTGTCAGCTCCGCCACGCTCGCCGCCCCCAGGTTGGCCATCGTGATCTCGATCTCCTGCCGGAGGATCGCCATTAGGCGGGCGACTCCGGCTCGCCCGCCCACCGCCAGACCCCAGCACTGCATGCGACCCAGACCCACGGCGGTGGCGCCCAGGGCGAGCGCCTTGATCACCTCGGGGCCGCGGGTGAATCCGCTGTCGACGATCACCTGGGCGCGTCCGGCCACCGCATCCACCACCTCGGGAAGCATCTCGATGCTGCTCACGCTGTGGTCGATCACCCGGCCGCCGTGGTTCGACACGTACACGGCAGCCGCCCCCACCTCTACCGCCCGGGCGGCGTCGGCCGGGTTGAGCACACCCTTCACGATCACGGGCAGGCGGGTGTGGGCACAGATCCATTCGAACTCGTCCCAGGTGAACCGCTTGCGGTGCACCATGTCGGCGCCGCCGTGGCGGGCGAGGTTGAAGGGGCTCTCGTGACGTTCGGCGCTCCAGATGAACCCGTCGACCAGGCTGCGGTCGCGGCGGCCGATGACGGGGGTGTCCACCGTGACACACAGTCCGGCGAATCCGGCCGACTCGATTCGCTCGATGATGTCGGCCAGCCAACCCCGATCGCCGCCCACGTACAGCTGGAAGAAGTTGCGGCCGGGGGCGGTGGCGGCCAGATCCTCCCACGGCTCGGATACCAGCATCCCGCAGAAGGCGGTGGTCCCGGCTTCGGCCGCCGCCAGCGCCGAGCCCATGGCGCCGTCGGGGTGGTAGAGCGACAACGCACCGACCGGGGCCATGAACACCGGAACCGACAGCGGCACCCCGAGCAGCGTGGTCGAGGTGTCGACCGAACCTACATCGCGCATCACCCGTGACAGCAGTGCCAGCCGGTTGAGGGCAACGGCGTTGCGAGCAATCGTCACCTCCTCGCCGGCGGCGGCCGCCGCCCACCCGAACAGGCCGGGATCGGTGTTGGCGACGGCTCGGGCGATCAGTTGGTCGATCGACACCAGGTCGCTCGGGTCGAGGATCGGCTCCCCGGCGGTCACGGGGTCCCGACCTCGACCAGTCGTCGTTCCCGGGCCGAACGGGCGATGGCATCACACAGCACCATGCTGGCCAGCCCGTCACGACCGGATGGCTCCGGTTCGGTTCCGGTCAGCACCGCCAGGGTGAACTCCGCCACCGACAGCCGGTGCGCCTCGGGGGCGGGATGAAACGTCTCGACCACCGTATCGCCCATCGCCACCTCGACGGTTCCGTCGGATCTCGCCCTGGTCAGCTCGCGTGCCACCACCCGCCCCTCGGTTCCGTGGATGACGATGTCGTTGTGGGGCCGGGCCAGACGTTCGTTGCAGTTGAGATGGACCATCGTCCCGTTGTCGTAGCGGAGCAGCACCATCGCCAGCATCTCGACGCCGTCGGTCCGATCGAACATCGCCATCACCTCGATCGGGGCGGCGCCGAGCACCCATCCGATGAAATCGAGCACGTGAACGCCGACGTTGTACACCGAACCGAGCCCTGCCATGGTCGGGTCCGCCCGCCAGTTGGTGTAAGCGCGCGGGCCCGAGCCGACCTCGGCGCTGATCACTTCGATGTCTCCCAGCGAACCCGCCGCCACCAACCGACGCAGCTCACCCACCCAGGGCAGGAAACGGTTGTGGAAGTTGATGCCGAGCTTCACCCCCGCCTCGGCGCAGGCCGCCACCGCCGCCCGGGCATCGTCAACGTCGATGGCGAGCGGCTTGTCGCACAACACGTGCTTGCCGGCCCGGGCGGCGGCGATCACCTGCTCGGCATGCTGAGCGTTGGGGGTGGCGATGAACACCGCCTCAACCTCGGGGTTGGCCAACATCTCCTCGTACGAGGTGGTGGCGTGACGAACGCCGAACAGGTGGGCGAAGCTGTCGGCACGACGCTGCTCCCGACTCACCGCAGCCACCAGATCACAGGTGGGTTCGGCGGCCATGGCCGGAGCGATCGTTGTGGTGAGGATGTTGCCGATCCCGATGACGCCCCAACCGAGACGGTCGCCGCTCACAGCCCGAACAGCGCGGCCGGGTTGGTCGACAGGATCGCTTCCTTCTCGAATCTGGACAGCTCGGGCAGATCCATCACCCAGTGGACGGCATCCGCCAGCACCATCGGCGCCGGATAGTCGGTGCCGAGGACCACCCGATCGATGCCAACGGTATCGATCACGAACCGCAGGATCGGTCCGCTGTAGGTGCAGCAGTCGTACCAGAACCGGGTGAGGTAGTCGGAAGGGGGAGTGCCCAGCGCGTACAGGTCGTCGGGTTGCGGGCCGAAGGGCGGGACCAGCTCACCGCCCGGGCCACGGGGGTCGAGCGCCCCGGCTGCCTTGTCCATCCTGACGATGGCGAAGGTCGTCGCCCCTCCGGCGTGGGCCAGGAACGGCTTGAGATCGGGGTAGCGGTCCAGCACCCCTCCGAACACCAGCGCCCCGAACACCAGCGCCCGTTCCGCCAGGTTGCCCACCGAGTTGCCCAGCTTGTACCGCTTGATGCGGGTGTCGGCGCAGGTGCCACCACCCTGGTGGAAGAACACCACCGCGTCCGCCGCCTCGGCGGCGGCGAAGAACGGGCGGAACTCCGGCTCGTCATAGGTCCTGCCGGCGGCGTGGTCGTTCACCATCACACCTTTGAGCCCCAGGCCCATCACCCGTTCCAGCTCTGCGATCGCCGAGGGCACGTCCTGCATCGGCAGTGTCCCCATCCCCGAAAATCGGGTGGGGTGATCGGCCACCATCTCGGCGATCTCGTCGTTGCAACCCTGGGCGACCTTGATGGTCACGTCGAGGTCGTTGGTGTACTGGTAGAAGCCGACGTTGGGGGTCAGCACTTGCATGTCCACCCCCCAGGCGTCCATCTCGGCGAGACGCACCTCGAGTGGCTGGTCGAATCCTCCCAGGTGCAACTCTCCGGCGGCCGGTCCCAGGCCGTACCACGTTCCCTCGGTCTTGACAGCACGCTTGAAGCGTTCCGGTGAGACGTGGGCGTGGGTGTCGATCACTGCCACGACGACCTCCATCCATTCACAGTCGATAGCATGCAGGATGCAATCTATCTGATCGACCGGGTCCGGGATCGAGGAGCGCCATGGAGTCCATGAAGAATCGTCTCGCCAACGGCGAGAAGCTGGTGGTCTTTGCGGTGGGACGCATGTTCCACCCCAACATCATCCAGTACCTGGGGATGACGGGCGACTTCGACGGGTTCTGGATCGACACCGAACACTCCGGTCTCACCACCGCCGACGTCGAGGTTGCGGTGATGGCCGGTCGGGCCCACGGCCTCGACACCTTCGTGAGGGTTCCACCGACCGACTACGCCACCGTCACCCGTTGCTTCGAAAGCGGCACCGGCGGCGTGATGGCCGCCCAGATCACCTCGGCCAAGCACGCCGAAGAGTTCGTCCAATGGTCCAAGTTCGCTCCCCGCGGCCATCGGGGCCTGAATCCGCTCGGGTACGACGGTGCGTACGGCTCGATCCCCCTCGCCGAGTTCGCCGAGAAGGCCAACCGTGAGACCTTCGTGGCCGTTCAGATCGAGACCGCCGGCGCCATCGCCCAGGTCGAGGACATCGCCGCCATCGACGGCATCGACCTGCTGTTCGTGGGTCCGTCCGACCTGACCCAGGCACTCGGCATCACCGGTGACTTCATGCACCCCCATTCGATCGCCGCCATCGACCGGGTCGCCGCCGCCTGTCGGGCCAACGACAAGACCTGGGGCGCCGTCACGCCCACCCCGGCGTTCGCCACCCTGGTGGCCGACAAGGGCTGCACGCTCATCTGCCCCACCAACGACGTGAAACTGGTGACAGCCGGCCTCGTCAAGGTGAAGGAACAATTCAGCGACCTGTGGTGAAAGGTCGATGCCCAGGGGGGACGACTATGCCCAGGGGGGACTCTCACATGAAAGGGGGGACGACCCCCCTGCGACCCCCCGCCGGTACTGACTGCCAGATGACTCGGGCCTGGCCGAGGGTGTGAAAGCTCTCGCGATGTCCGCTGCCACGTTCCGGGCCTCATGCTTCCGGCTTCCGGCCTCGTGCTTCCTCCGCCTCCTCGACGTCAGTACCCCCCGCCCAACTTTCCGTGGTCCCAACTGATCACCTTCACGGGTTCGACCTCGATGACGGTGTTCTTGGTGGCGAAGCGTCCGTAGAGGGCTTCGACGGCATCGGGTGACACCTCGTCCAGGCCCTGCATCTTCTTGGCGACCTCGGCGTAGGTGCGCATGACGTCGGTCGGGTCGGTGCTCATGCGGGCGACGCCTTGGATCATGACGCCGCGCAGTTTCTCGTATTCGGTCCCGGTCTCGGCGAGCACGGTGAGCTTGGGGTCCCGTTGCAGGTTCACGACCCGTTGGCTCTTGGTGAACGATCGGAACGTGATGAGGCCGCCGTCGCCGACGTAGAACCACAGCGTGGTGACGTGGGGGAAGCCGCCCGGCCCGTTGGTGGCGACCTGCAGATTCCTCGCCTCGGCGAGCAGCGCCGCCACCTCGGCGTCCGACATGGAGATGTCTTTGCGTGCCATGGGGAGAAGCTACTCGGGGAATGCAGACCCCGGCCCGGAAGTTAACCTTGGTGCTGCCGACTTCGAGCACGGGCGACCCACCGGGCGGCCGAGGTTCACCAACCCGGCATGGAACCGAACAGATGCCACATCCCCCAACCCGAACGTGGTGGGGAGAGAGGAGCTCGACATGGGCGACGTCCATGCAAAGGTCACCGTTCCCGGTGTCCGTGCCCGTAAGGGTGGTGCCAAGCTGACGATGGTCACCGCCTACGACCATCCCACCGCTTCGATCGTCTCGGAGGCGGGGATCGACATGATCCTGGTGGGCGACTCGGTCGCCAACGCCGTCCACGGGTTCGACACCACCCTGCAGATGACCACCGATCTCATGATCGTCCACGGTGCTGCGGTGAAGCGCGCCAAGCCCCACAGCCTGGTGGTGGTGGACATGCCGTGGATGAGTTATCACACCGGCTCGCGCGACGCCGTGATCAACGCCGGTCGGCTGGTTCGGGAAGGCGGCGCCGAAGCGGTCAAGCTGGAGGGTGGCGCCAACCGGGTCAAGGCGATCAGTCGGATCGTCGACGCCGAGATCCCGGTGATGGGCCATCTGGGGCTCACCCCGCAGTCGTTCCACGCCATGGGCGGTTACCGGGTGCAGGGCAAGAACGTCGATGCCGCCCGCAAGCTGATCGAGGACGCCCACGCCATCGTCGAGGCCGGTGTCTTCGCCATCGTGCTGGAGGGCATCCCGTCGGTGTTGGCCGACATCGTCACCCGCGAGGTTCCCGTCCCCACCATCGGCATCGGGGCCGGCAACGCCTGCGACGGTCAGGTGCTGGTGTTCCACGACGTGCTCGGGATGGGCGGCGGCAACTATCCGAAGTTCGTCCGCTCCTACGCCGACCTGCGAGCCGTCTCGGTCGAGGCGCTGCGTACCTACGCCGCCGATGTCGAGAACGGCGCCTTCCCCGCCGAGGCCGAGACCTATCACATGGCCGATGACATCGCCGAGGCGCTGCTGGGAGAGGTGAAGGCATCAGAGCCCTCGTCCTCGCGTTCCTGATCGCGGGATGTTCCGTGGCCGGCCCGGTGGAAACCACCGGGCCGGTCGTCACGCCTCCCTCGGTTGCCTCCGAGTCGGAGGTGCCGGCGGTCACCTTCGATTCCACTGTCTCGAGCCCCACGACCGGCGCAGAACCGGCCACCGGAGACGTCACCGGGTTCGGGATCGGTCAGGTCGAGCTGGACGGCGAGACGTTGCTGGTGGCCGTGGCCGATCGCAGCGAGCTCCGACGCAGGGGCCTGATGGAGGTTTCCGACCTGGGAGAGCTCGACGGCATGCTCTTCGTGATGGACGAGACGGTGAACTCGGCTTTCACCATGCGCAACACCCTCATCCCGCTCCACATCGCCTTCTTCGCCGAGTCCGGTGAACTGGTCGACGTGCTCGAGATGACGCCGTGTGCCGAGGAGCCGTGCCCGACCTATCGCCCGGACGGGCGGTACCACTATGCCCTGGAGGTGCCGCTGGGGGCCTTCGACGAGCTCGATGATGCCGCTCGGATCTCGGTCGAGGATCTCGGTCAAGGGGTGGGGTGAACCAGCCGATGACTCGGCTGGAGGCTCCCCCCACCCATGACCGCCCAGGCGACACCGTTCAAGACGATCCCGAACCGCCAGCCGCAACGCCGCACCAGACCGGCCGTTGCCATTCACCTCGTGGCGATGTTGGTCATCGGCTCTGCGGTTGCCGTGGTGGCCTCGACGCTGGTGGAGACCCCGATTCCGCCCCGCTGGTTCGGGATGGTCCTGGCTGGTGCGCTGTTCGTGGTCGGCTGGTCGATGCTGGGCTCGTCGAAGGAGCTGACCGGTGACGAAGGTGCGGCGTGGCGTCCGATCTCGTACGCGGTGATGGCGGCGGCGGTCGGGCAGATGGTGTGGAGCACCCTCGGTGGCCTGGCTTCGTTCGGTCCCGGCGCACCGGCCGCCACCGACGTGTTCCACATCGCCTTCTACGCCCTCATGAGCCTCGGACTCCTGCGGATGCCGTTCGTTCGCTCGTCGCGGGTGGGCACATTCCGAATGGCGATGGACGTGCTGGTGGGCATGGTCGCCGGAGCCACGGTGCTGTGGGAGCTGCAGGACGGCGCCTTCGCCAACGGTCTCATCGCCCCCATGCTGCACATCGTGATGTTGGGCGCCATGTTGATCTCGTTCCTGCGGCGCAGCCCCTACGTGTTCGATGCCAGGTTGACGGTGCTGCTGGCCGGGCTGGTCCCACCGATCCTGGTGCCCGAGCTGGGGCCGGGCAGGTCGGGTTCGTCGAGCCTGGTGCTGTGGGCGTTCACCGCCATGTGTCTCGGGGCTCTGTCGATCCAGCTTCGCAAGCCGCAGGTCCGCCAGACCATGATCCTGGCCCGTTCCGGTCGCAAACGGCTGGTGCTGCCGTACGCCCCGGTGGTGGGGGTGGCGGTGCTGTTCGCGATTCGGGTGGTCAACGGCGACGACCTCTCAACCGGGGTGCTCCCGTGGGGGATGCTGGTGGTGCTGGTGGGCATCGTGGCCCGGTCGTGGGCGGCGGTACGCGAGAACCGACAGCTCTTCGGCCTCGAGCGCGACCAGTTGTTGGCGTCGATCTCCCACGACATCAGGACCCCGCTGACGGTGGTGGCCGGATTCTCCGACGTGTTGGCGAACTCGTGGGACACCCTGTCGGAAGTCGAACGCCGTGAGATGGTGCAGCTGGTCAGGACCGGATCGGCCTCCCTCGTCGACATCGTCGGAGACATGGAGTCGCTGGCCCGCTCCGAACTCGACGCCATCTCCCTCGACAAGGAGCGGCTGGCCGGCAAGACGGTGATCGCCGACGCCATCCGGCTGGTCTTCGCCATCGACGGCCCGCTCCCGATTCGGGCCGAGGTGGAGCCCTACCTCGAGGTGATCGGAGATCACCGCCGGCTGGTCCAGGTGTTGCGGGCGCTGTTCGAGAATGCGCTCCGGTTCGGCAACGGCAAGATTCTGGTGGTCGCCAAACGCGACAAGGTGGGCCGGGTGATCGAGGTCCACGACAACGGGACCGGGGTGCCGGCCCGCCACGAGAACATCATCTGGGAGCGGTTCGAGCGGGGACAACACGAGCTGAACGCCAACGTCCCGGGGTCGGGTCTCGGCCTCGCCGTGGTGCGCTCCATCGCCCGAGCTCACGGGGGCGATGCCTGGTACCGCCGCTCGGAACGTCTCGGCGGCGCCTGCTTCGTGGTCGAGTTGCCCTACGACTCCTCGCTCGTCGTTCCCCGGGCCTAGAGGGTCCCCGGTCCGGCCGATTTCCCACGGCTGCTTCCCCGGGTACACTTGCCACATCCCTGGTCGGCCCGGTTCCGGCGCCGACCCCCACCACCTGCTCCAGACATCGAGCTGGGGCCTTCCGCGTCAGCGGTTGTCCAGAGGAGGAACAATGAGAACGTACGAGCTGATGACGATTCATCGGCCCGGACTGGAAGAGGATGATGTCCGCGCTCGGGTCACCGACATGCAGACGTTCCTCGAAGGTGCCGGTGCCACGGTGGCGTCCACCGATCTGTGGGGCAAGCGTCGCTTCGCCTACGAGATCGAGAAGGTGACCGAGGGCTACTACTCGGTCGTTGCATTCGATGCCGATGCCGCGGCCGTGGCCGGGCTCGACCGGATGCTCTCGCTCTCCGACGAGGTCCTTCGACACAAGATCTTCCGTCCCGGCGACTGATCCGAATCCGTCACACCCATCTGTCATTGTGGGTGTGGGAGGGTCCAGGAAGGAGACAACATGTCGAACAACGTCACTCTGATCGGGAACCTGGTCGAAGACCCCGAGCTGCGGTTCACCCCGTCGGGCGTTCCGATGGCCAAGCTGCGGTTCGCCGTCAACCGTCGCTGGCGCGACAACAATGGCGACTGGCAGGAGGACACGAGCTTCTTCGGAGGCACCGTGTGGCGTGAACAGGCCGAGACCGTCGCCGAATCGCTGCAGAAGGGCGCCCGCGTCATCGTGACCGGTCGTCTCGAGCAGCGCTCCTGGGAAACCCAGGAAGGCGAGAAGCGGTCGATCGTCGAGATCGCCATCGACGAGGTCGGTCCCAGCCTCCGCTACGCCACGGCAACCGTCACCAAGACCGCCCGCTCCGGTGGAGGCGACTTCGGTGGTTCTTCCCCCGCCCCGCCGCCCGGACCCGTCGCCCGCAGCGACTACGGCCCGGACGAGGCCCCGTTCTAACCAGTCCAGGAGATACATCACATGGCACGTGCACCCATGGCCAACAATCAGAAGAAGCGGCGCCGCCGCCCCGACGCCCCGAATCGCCGGATGAAGAAGAAGGTATGCCTCTTCTGCACCGAGCGCATCGAGTTCGTCGACTACAAGGACGTAGGGATCCTTCGTAAGTACATGTCCGACCGGGCCAAGATCCGGGCCCGTCGCGTCACCGGCAACTGCCCCCGTCATCAGCGTGAGGTGGCCATCGCCATCAAGAACGCCCGTGAGATGGCATTGTTGCCTTACCTCGGTACCGGCCGATGAAGCTCATCCTTCTCTCCGACGTCGTCGATCTCGGCAAGAAGGGTGACCTCGTCGATGTCGCCGATGGCTACGCCCGCAATTTCCTGCTTCCCAAGAAGCGGGCGATGAAGGCAACGGCCGGGGCCCTGGCCCAGGCCGACTCGCTCAAGGCCGCTCGCGAGAGCGCCGACCGTGAAGCCCGTGACAAGGCCGAGAAGGTCGCCACCCAGTTGGCAGGCACCCGCGTGGTTCTGGCCGCCCAGGCCGGCGACGAGGGCAAGCTCTACGGTTCCATCGGCGCCGCCGACGTGGTGGAGGGCATCAAGCGCTTCACCGGCATCGACGTCGAGCGTCGCAACGTCGAGATCCGCACGCCGATCAAGGCGATCGGCATGCACGAGGTGTGGCTCAAGCTGCACTCCGAGGTCGAGTTCCCGGTCACGCTGGACATCATCCCGGCCTGATCGAGCGATCGCTCGAGTGAAGAGAAGCGCCCCTCCGGGGCGCTTCTCTTCGTTCGGGGCTGTCCCCTCCCGAATGCCGACAGGACCGTGCCGTCGCACCGGCGTCGCCAGATATCCCGCCCAGCTAGCGCGCTGGCTTCTGGCCCCTGGCTTCTGGCCTCTGGCTCCGCGCCGGTCCCGCCAGTCGCACCATCCGCCTCAACCGACCTTCGCGAAATTCGCCTGGCTCCTGGGTTTCCGCGCTCTGGGTCGGGTGGGCTAGCTTGGCTTCACTCCCCGGCGGTCACCACCGGGGCGTTTTTTTGTCACACCCTTTGTGTACATGGGCTGGGAGCCCTCGAGGGCATTCGAGAAGGAGAGCTGTGTGACGTCCATCCAGGACCGCCGTGACGAATGGTCCACGAGTCGTGTGCCCCCGCACTCGCGGGAGTCCGAGGAGTCGGTCATCGGCGCCATCCTCATGTCGGCCGACGCCGCCAACGAGGTGATGGACAAGCTCGACCCCGAGGACTTCTACTTCCCGGCCCACCAGTCGATGTACCGGGCAATCCGCAACCTGTTCAACAACAACCAGGCGATCGACGCCATCACCGTGTCCGAAGAGCTGCGCCGAGCCGGCGAACTGGAGCGGGTGGGCGGTGTCCCCGCCATCACCCGACTCCTCGACATCGTGCCGTCGGCCTCCAACATCGAGTACTACTCCAACGTGGTCGAGGAGAACTCCCAGCGGCGGGCTCTGATCAAGGCCGGCTCCACCATCACCGACCTGGCGTTGCGCCTCGACGACGAGATCCACACCGTGCTCGACCGCGCCGAGCAGACCGTCATGGGCGTGGCGGGCCGCAAGGTGGGCGACTCGATGCAGGCCATCGGCCCGCTCTTCTTCACCACCCTCGAAGAACTGGAGATTCTCGAACAACGCGGATCCGAGGTCACCGGCCTGTCCACCGAGTTCCGGGACCTCGACAAGAAGCTCACCGGCCTCCACCCCGCCAACCTGGTCATCATCGCTGCGAGACCAGCGATGGGTAAGTGCCTGGTGGGCTCGACCCTCGTTGTCGACCCGAAGACCGGCGCTCGGGTCCCGCTCGAACGGTTTCTCGATGACGAGGTGCGCTCTACTGCTCATGTCGTCTCGTTGGATGAACACAGCAAGCGGTTCACCGTTGCCACCCCTGCGGCCGCGGTGGACAACGGTGTTCGCCCCGTGTTCCGTGTCACAACTCGGCTCGGGCGCACCATCACCGCTACCGGCAATCACCCATTGCTCACCATCGACGGCTGGCGCGAACTTCGTGATCTGCACGCTGGGTCCGCGATCGCCGTACCCGGCAGGCTGGGAGTGTTCGGCGTCGACCGACTCGACGAGGAGACCTTCACCGACCTGTTCGACGATCACTCTTCGAACGTCGGAGATGAGGTTTTTCGACTCCCCGAAGACCAGTTGGTCAGATATCTGGCCACGGCGCTAGGCGAGTCGTGGGCCGACATCGGCCGCTGCCACGTCATCTCGTCCGAGGGCGTGGCGCACGACCTGCAACATCTGTTGCTGCGGTTCGGTGTGCTGGCACGGCTCGTCACGAGCCTGGACTCCTCGTCTCTGCTCGTGGAAGGGCACGCGAGCTCCGAGCTGTTGTTCGACCCGATCGTCACGATCGAGGCTGCCGGCGAAGAGCGCACATACGACATCGAGGTGCCGATCCATCACAACTTCGTTGCCGACGACATCGTGGTGCAC
>JBHJOH010000074.1:0-15023 GCA_050329955.1 Acidimicrobiia bacterium
CGAATTGTCCAAGCACGCACGACCAGGGGACCCGAGATCCACCACCCGCCCGTCACCGGCCCGCCGGCCGTCACCGTCGCGCACGACCCCACGTTCGCCGGTGACGGCGAACTCGCCACCCCCGAAAGGCAACACGCATGAGTACCACCACCGCGACCGAGTCACCCGCCACCGTGAAGGCGAGCGGCCCGTCGATGACGCCCGCGGCCACCGGCGACTCGTACTCCTTGACGGTCGAACACGTCACGAAGTGCTACGGAGATCGCACCGTCGTCGATGACCTCAGCTTCACTGTGCCTGCGGGTCGCGTCACCGGCTTTCTCGGCCCGAACGGTTCCGGGAAGTCGACGACCCTGAAGGTCATGCTTGACCTCGCGGCCGCAGACCGGGGCAGCGCGTCGATCGGCGGCCACCGCTACCGGGACCTGCCCGACCCAGCTCGAACGGTCGGCGCCGTGATCGAGTCCGACGCCTTCCACCCGGGCCGAAGCGGACGCAACCACCTCCGGATCCTGGCCGACGCCACCGGAATCAGCCATCACCGAGTCGACGAGATCCTCGAACAGGTCGGCCTCGCCGACGCAGCCGACCGACGGGCCGGCGCGTACTCACTCGGCATGCGCCAACGACTCGGACTCGCAGCCGCGCTCATGGGCGAACCACCAGTACTCATCCTCGACGAACCAGGCAACGGCCTCGACCCGCAAGGCATCCGCACCCTTCGCGACCTGCTGCGAACCCACGCCGCGAGCGGCGGCACCGTGTTCGTCTCCAGCCACCTCCTCGCTGAGGTCGAACACCTCGCCGACGACGTCATCGTCATCAACCAGGGCCGCCTCATCACCCACGGCACATTGTCCGAACTGCAACAGGCCGCCTCGCTCGCTCGATCCGTCGACGTTCACCGACTGGCCGTCGTGCTCGCGCGGGCCGGCGCAACCACCCAGACCCAAGGCCCCGACGGGCTCATCGTCCGCGGCTTGCCGATCGACGAAATCGGCGACCGGGCCTTCACCAACGGGATCGCCCTCCACGAACTCTCACCACACGCAGGATCGCTCGAGGAACTCTTCCTGAACTGGACCACCGACACAACGACCAACACGGAGGTCGGTACGCCATGACCATGACACGACTCATCCGATCCGAATTCCGCAAGCTCACCACCACCAAGATGCCCATCGCGTTCGTCGGAGTTCTGGTCGTGATCTCGGCCCTCAACGCGTTCGCCGTGATCGCCGGGACCGACATGGACGGCAGCAAAGCCTTCATCGCGACCGCGGCCGATCAGCAGTCACTGATGGCGTTCGCCGCCAACGCGTTCCTGGGTGCCGGTTTCTTCGGCGCGATGGCCGTGGCCAGAGAGTACGGCCATCACACCGTCGTCCCGACGTTCCTGGCATCACCGCGTCGACATCGAGCGGTCTTCGCTCAGCTCGTGGCCGTCGGCGGCATGGGTGGTCTCCTCGGCCTCATCGGGGCAGGCCTCACCGTGACCGCAGTCGCGCTCTCCCTGCCCACGACCGACTATGGCTTCCTCGTTTCGGGCGGCGATGTCGTTCGGATCGTCGCCGCTGCCGGCTTCGTAGGCGTCGCGGGCGCGCTCCTCGGCGCCGGGGTCGGTGCCGTCGTGCGAAACGTCGGTGGTGCCGTGACCGGGGCGGTTCTGCTCCTCATCATCGTTCCACCACTCATCGTTCAACTCGCCAACAGCACAGGCTCATGGATGCCAGCTGTACTCGCCAACGTCATCTCCGGAACCGCGACAGATGTCGCGACGCCCGCTGCACTCGCAGCGCTCGCCGCGTGGGCCTGCATCCCAGCCGCGATCGGACTGATGGCTGTACGACGGCGCGACGTCATCTGATCGTCGGGTCGGTTCGCACTCGAACGCAGAGCAACCGGCCGGCGCGTCGAGCGGCTCGACACCAGTCCTCGACATCGGCCAACTCCGCCGTCCAGCGGACCATGCTTCTCGTGTCCGGCGACGATCTGGGCCGCGATCTCCTCGGCCAAGCGCTGACGTTCGCGCTCGTCGGAACCCGTGGGCGCTGGTGAGCTCCAGGGGCCCTGGATCACGTTTCCAACGGATTGTTCGCGTTTGTTCGCATCCCGGCCCCTCCGGAACGTCAGAGGCCCTTCCGGTTTCTCGGAAAGGGCCTCTGAGCTGGTTCTTTACTCGGTGGCGGGGGCAGGATTCGACCTGCGACCATCGGGGTCAGAGACCGAAGAGCTTCTCGGCGGTGCCGCCCTTGATGGCGACGCGCTCGTCGTCGGTGAGTCCCTCGGTGGCGTCGATCAGACCGACCGGGTCGGTCTCGGCCATGTCGAAGGGGTAGTCGGTGCCGAGCATCACCCGGTCCGAGCCCACGATCTCGATGAGGTGTTTCAGGTAGAGCGGCTGGAACACCATCGTGTCGAACCACAGCTGCTTGAGATAGCTGCTGAAGGTCTTGTTCGGGATCTTCTCGCGGGTTTCGGGGCGCACCTCCCACACGTGGTCGGCGCGGGATGCGTAGAACGGCAGGAACCCACCGCCGTGGAGAAGCACCAGATTGATTCGCGGGAGTTCTTCGAACAGCCCCGAGAAGATCATGCGGGTGGCGGCGGTGTGGGTCTCGAGTGGGTTGCCGATGCAGTTGACGAGGAAGAAGTCGTCGAAGCGCTGGCTCTCGGGATACCCGTTGGGATGGAGGATCACCGGGAGGCCGGTCTCGGCCACCGCCTCCCAGAACGGACGGAACCGGGCCTCGTCCAGGTTGTGCCCGTTGATCGTTCCGCCGATCTGAAGCCCCTTGGCGCCGTTGGCCACCACCCGCTCCATCTCGGCGAGGGCCAGATCCATGTCCTGCATCGGTACGGTGGCGCCGCACACCACATACCGGTCGGGGTAGTCGGCGGCGCACTGCAGCATCTTGTCGTTCTGCATCCGCGAGACCTCGGCACCCACCTTGCCGGGCGCCCAGTAGAAGTACTCTGACACGAACGTGGCCAGGCCCTGCACGTCGACGCCCATACGGTCCATGTATTCGAAGCGGGCGACCGGGTCGGCCAGCTGGGCACCGATCGACGGGATCAGCGTGTTCACGTTGTGCTGCACCGACGACTGGCCCATGTAGTAGTCGTACGGTTCGTACGACGCCTTCTTGTGAGGTGCTGCGACTGCCCGCGCCTCCGGCGTGGCGATGTGACAGTGGATGTCGATGACGCGAGACATGCGGTGCTCCCCAGGTGACGAACGAGACGAACGAAGGCGAATGTACACCATATAGGGTATGGCCAGCCATATGGACCAAGCCTCCGCACCCACCGCCGCCGGCCACCCCTCATGGATCTCGTTCACCCTCCTCGCCGCCGTGGTGGCGGTGCTCGGGTTCAACTGGCCACTGTTGGCGATCGCGCTGCGGGACATCTCGCCGTTGTGGCTGAGTTCGATGCGCCTGATGGGCGCCACTGCCGTCATCCTGACCATCGCCGCCGCCACCGGCAACCTCCGTCGCCCGCCCCGGGCCGACCGTGCCGTGGTGCTCTCGGTTGCCTTCGGCCGGCTCATCATCGTGATGGTGCTGGTGTTCATCGCCCTGCGCCTGGTGCCGCCGGGCCGTTCGTCGGTCCTGGTGTGGACCTCGAGCCTATGGACGGTTCCGATGGCGGTGACCTTCCTGGGTGAACGGATGACCCGTCAACGCTGGTTCGGTCTGGCGGCGGGAGTGGCCGGGATCGTGGTCCTGGTGGAGCCGTGGGGCGTTCGCCCGGACGCCAAAACCCTGACCGGATACGGGCTTCTCCTCATCGCTGCGATCGCCCAGGCCGGGACCGCCGTGCACGTGCGCGGCCACCGGTGGACGTCGACGCCGATCGAGCTTCTGCCCTGGCAGCTCGTGCTCGCCGCCATCCCCCTCACCATCGTCACAGCCGCACTGGAAGGGCTACCGTCGATTGAGTGGACCCTGTTGCTCGTGCTCGTGGTGGTATACCAAGGGGCGCTCGCCACCGGCTTCGCCACCTGGGCCCAGCTCACGGTGCTCCGGCGACTCCCGGCGGTGACCACCAACCTCACCCTGATGATGGTTCCGGTGATCGGACTGCTCTCCTCGGCGGCGGTGATCGGCGAACAACTGACCGTGGAGACGGGGATCGCCACCCTGCTGATCGGCATCGGCGTCATCACCGGGGTGGGGCTCAATCGAACTCCGTCGCCTCAGGTCGACCTCCGCTAGCCGCCAACCCGCCGCAGAAAGTTACCGGAATCGGGGGCGTGCCACACTGGGATGTGTATACATTCCACGGGGTACGACCCGGAGGAGCGATGGCGAGGGACTTCCCGCGCACCGCTGGACAGACCGCGGCCCAGGTGATCAGAACACAGATTCTCAGCGGTGTTCTGCCGCCGGGGGCAACGCTCAACCAGAACGACCTGGCAACCGCCATGGGCATGAGCCGTATACCGATCCGCGATGCGCTGCGGGCTCTGGCCGCCGAAGGCCTGGTCGAGATGCGCGCCCACGCCACCGCGTTGGTCAGCCCCCTCAGCCTGGATGATCTGGCCGAGCTGTACGAGCTTCGCCTGTCGCTCGAACCGGACCTGTGCGCACGGTCGCTCCCCTCCCTCACGGCCGAAGACCTTGCCGAACTCGAGGAGGCACTGCTGAAACTCGAATCGGCACCGGAGGCCGACGACTGGCTGGTGCTGAACAACCGGTTCCACGAGATCCTGTACCGACACTCCGGCCGGCCCCGCACCATCGAGATCATCGATCGGGCCCGCCAGGCAACCGCCCGCTACATCCGGGTGTACCACCGCTTCGACCCGAACACCGTCGAAGTGGAGCATCGGCTGATCTTCGAAGCGGCGAAGGCCGGACACGCCCGCCGTCTTGCGGCCCTGGTCGCGGCCCATCTGTCCGATGGGTACGAGACGATGCTGCGCTACGTGGCCAAGACCGAAGGCTTCCCCACGCGGGAGGAACCAGCCGACGCGGCGTCTGCCGGGACGGCGACAACCGGGAAGAAAGGGAGACATCGATGAGAAAACGACTACTGGTGATGCTGTCGTTGCTGTCGTTGATCGTGGCCGCCTGCGGAGGCGAAGCCACCAGCGAGACGACAGCGGCCGGTGGCACAGCCGAAGGTGGTGAGCCCGCCACGGGTCCGGCGAACGTGATCCGGTTCACATTCGCACCGGACCCGGTGTGGGACTACATCAACGACAACGCCATCAAGGAAGAGATCGAGGCCGAGACGGGGCTGCGGATCATCGCTCAGACCACCTGGGACGAGTTCGGCATCTACGCAGGTGGGTTCGCCGACATCGTCTCGGTCGCAGACTTCGAGGTACCGACGCTCGACGCCGAGACCGGCCAGCAGTCGGTGGTGTTCGGGAAGTACAACATCGACCGGTCGATCATCGCCGTGCCCGAGGCCGACACCACCAGCCAGACGCTGGAGGACCTGGTCGGCAAGCAGATCGCCGTCTGGGACTCGGTGTCCTCGACCCTGATCTGGGGCATCATCGCCAAGCAGATCCACGACCTGGACCTGAGGACCGGTGGTGGCGACTTCGAACTCGTCCAGGTGGACATCACCAACACCGGGCCGGTTGCGGCACAGGGCGACGTCGATGCCGCCATCGTGCTCCCCGACTTCGCCGTCAACGAGTTGATGACGGGTCAGCTTCGGGTGCTGTACGACGGTCAGACCTCGGCCGAGTTGTACGCCAAGGAGATCGTGGGATCCGACGCCTACGAGGGTCCGATGATCAACGTGTTCCTGGCAAGACAGGACTGGTACGAAGAGCACACCGAGGAAGTGAAGGTCTTCCTCGAGATCTGGGAAGCCGGGATCCAGGCCTGGCAGGCGAACCAGGCAGAGATCATCGCCAGCTACCCGCAGCACTTCGCCGTCGAGACCGACGAGCAGGTGGCGTTCATGCAGGAGTGGTTGTCCAACCACGACTGGTTCGTGAGCACGGTATACCTGGATCAGGAATGGATCGACGCCACGCTCCCCATGTTCGATGTCATGCGGGACAACGGATTCATGGCCGAGGACGAGGCCGATCCGATCTTCGACATGCCCCAGAACAGCTGACGATGACCAGCGTCCTCGACGACGAAGCTCTCGAGGCGAAGGCACTCGGTACCGCCGCCGGCATCCGCCGGCGGCGGTACCTGGGGCTCGTCGCAGGCTGGCTCGGATTTCTCGGTATCTGGTACCTGATCGCCTGGCTCGTCGGCAACGAGAACAAGATGCCATCGCCGGGTCGAGTCATCCATGAGATCGACAAGATCTTCAACGGTGACCCCGACTTCGCCAACGACGATGGCGGCATCTTCTGGAACAACTTCAACGCCAGCGTGCTGCGAGTCTTCCTCGGTTTTGCCACCGGGGTCGTGCTCGGTACACCGCTGGGATTCCTGATGGGCCGCAGCCGGTACTGGATGGCCCTGCTCCGGTCACCGGTGATGATCCTGGGTTCGATCCCCGGACTCACTTACGCAGTGATGGTGCTGGTGGTCTTCGGGATCTCCTTCATCGGACCGGTCATGGCGATCGGGCTCATCTCGATGCCCTACATCGCCATCAACGTGGCCGAAGGTGTGCGAGGTGTCGACAAGGGGCTCATCAACATGAGCACCGCCTTCGGACGCACACCGGAGCAGGTGTTCCGCAACGTGGTGCTGCCCTCGGTGCTGCCGTTCATCTTCGCCGGGGTCCGGCTCTCGTTCTCGCTCGCATGGAAGGTGGGCCAACTCACCGAGGTGTTCGGATCGTCGGAAGGAATCGGCTTCCAGATCCGACGCAACTTCCAGCTCTTCAACCTGCCGGCCGTGATCTCATGGGTGGCATTGTTCATCGTGTTCATGCTCATCCTCGAGCGGTTCATCCTGGTTCGTCTCGAACGCCGTCTGTTCCGTTGGCGTCAGTGGGAGCGTGAGTCATGACGACACCGTCCACCTACGTGCACCGGACTCCCCGCTGGGCGGCCCTCCGCCGTTTCCTCATCTCGGATCGGGGAGCGACATGGACCGCCTTCGTGGCGTTCCTGGTTCTCTGGCAACTCCTCACCTACATCGCCACCCGGGTCCCCGGGCCGATCGATGTGGTGAAGATCATGTGGATCGAGATGACGGGCGGCGATTTCGGAAGCGTGCGCCGCGGCGAGTTCTGGAGCCACTACGCCGCCACCCTGGGTCGCTACGCCCTCGGTCTCCTCATGGGATTCACGGCCGGAATCCTCATCGGCGCCCTCATCGGATCATCGAACTTCGCACGGGCACTCATCAGCGACACCGTGTTGGTGCTTCTCGCACTTCCGGCGTTCGTGTGGGCGTTCCTCACCACCATGTGGTTCGGCATTGGGTGGCAGGCACCGGTGCTCACCGTTGCGCTGACGGCGTTCCCGTTCGTGGCCGTCAACGTGGCCCAGGGCGTGCGAGCCATCACGCCGGACCTGAGGAACATGTCGTCGGCCTTCGGGGTGACACGCATGAAGCGGTTCCGCCATCTGACCATCGCCGGAATCATGGGGTACGTGTTCGCCGGCATGCGGTTTGCCATGATCGTGTCATGGAACGGCGTCCTGCTGTCGGAATGGTTCAACGGCCAGGTGGGGGTTGGGTTCCGGACCAGGTTCTGGTTCGACGCCAACCGGTATCCCGGCTTCCTGGGATGGGTGGTGAGCTTCATCGTCTTCATCGTGGCGCTCGACCGCTTCATCCTCACCCCGCTCCAGGACCGCGCCTTCCGTTGGCGCAACCCGGGCGGACAGCTCACCGAAGAAGACCTGGCCAAGACGAGGTGACCCCATGGCGACAGTCAACGTAGACAACCTGACCAAGATCTTTCCGCCGCCACTCAAAGGTGGCGACCCGGTGAAAGCGATCACGCACATCGACTTCAAGGTCGACGGCAACGTGTTCGTGTCGATCGTCGGCCCATCCGGCTGCGGCAAGAGCACGCTGCTCAACATCCTGTCAGGAGTGGACACACCCACGGGTGGGACGGTGTCAGTGACCGAGGGCGGGCGCAACGCCAAGCTCGGCTATGTGTTCCAGGATGCCCGACTGCTCCCCTGGCGGACGGTGATGGACAACATGATGTATGTCCGCGACTCCGACACGGACGAAGACCGGGCCGAGATCAAGAAGTATCTCGAGATGGTCGAGCTGGGCCACACCGTGGACATGTTCCCCGGACAGCTCTCGGGCGGTATGCAACAGCGGGTGGGTATCGCCCGGGCTTTTTCGGTCGCTCCCGATCTGTTGCTGATGGACGAGCCGTTCAGCCATCTCGATGCCATCACGGCCCGGTCGTTGCGCGACCACCTCCAGATCCTGTGGTCGCAGACCAAGAAGACGGTGCTGTTCGTGACCCACGACGTGATGGAAGCCGTGCAGTTGTCGGATCGGATCATCGTGCTCGCCCCCGGCGGGACGATCTATGACGACATCACCATCGACCTGCCCCATCCCCGCAAGGCGTCGGACCCGAAGGTCGCCACCCAGCAAGCCGAGATCCTGGGCCGGTTCGAGGAGATGCAGCAGAAGGTGGGACAGAAGACGGGCTAGTTCGTCGTCGAGGAACGCTGTTGTTGACGATGCACTCGACCGGGGACGCTGGGCGCCGTTTCAGGCGTTCGGCGTTCTGCGTCCCGGGTTCCGCCCGCCGGAACTGGGACCGTTACTAGGCCAGCGGGCCTTCCAGCGCCTTCAGCGGCAGGCTCAGATGCCGCTTGATCGCCTCGACCGCCGCCTCGGTGTCACGCTTCTCGAGGGCATCCAGGATCTCTCCATGGTCGTGGATGGCGTGATCGCGGATCCCCGGAGACGTCTTGAGCGAAGCCCCGATGTACATGACGGCGGCGTCTTCGAGGGCGCGGATGATGGCTGTGAGCCGCGGCGAGGCGGCTGCTTCGTAGATCGCCATGTGGAACGTACGGTTGAAGTCGACGAAGGACGCCGAATGCTTCTCGTCGATCATCTTCTGGTGCAGCTTGCGCAGGGTTTCCAGGTTCTTGTCGGTGAGCGCCGGCACGGCCTGGCGCATTGCGTGCGGTTCGAGGATCTGGCGAATCTCGTAGATCTCCCGAAGCTCGTCGGGGTTGAGCTCGGTCACCACCGCACCCCGGTGCGGGTCGAACCGGATCAAACCCTCAGATGCCAGGTCACGCAGCGCCTCACGCACCGGTGTGGTGCTCACTTCGAGCGTCGCAGCCAGCTCGGCCTGGACGAGGCGTGATCCGCTCTCGAGCTCTCCGTTGAGGATGGCCCGACGAAGGACCTCCCGGACGTACTCGTGCGCCGTCTGCCGAGCAGTACCGGCGAAAGCTGCCATGGAAGCGCTGTCATCGATGAACACGAATGCATCTTCGTCGTACGGAGGGGGCTACGTCAAGGAGCGACGCGAGGGACGAGCCACCTTCTGCACAATGAGGTCGCGCGGATAGGGAGTAGCTTTGTCCCCCTCGAGCTTGCGAGAGGGGGAAGGGGCCCCCACGAGGAACGAGTGGGGTAGGGGGGCCTCTCCCTCGCGAGCATGATCACCCGTTCCGGAACACGTGCGGAGTTCGTCTCACGGGCTTTCAACCCCCCTACCCCGCTCGTCCCTCGCCCCGGCGCTTCGCCGGACGGACCCCTCCCCCCACTCCGTGGGGGACAAAGCTCATCACTCCACCAATGTGTCCATCAGCCCTATCCGCTCTACCTCATTGTGCAAAAGGTGAGCGAAACGACTGCGATCTGCACAATGTGCAAGAGGTGAGTCAAACGACTGCGATCTGCACAATGTGCAAAAGGGGAGAACGATGCAACACGCCGTATTAAAAGCTCTGGCTGGCAGCCGGCAGCCGGCGGCTGGCAGCTGGTCGTCAGCCGACGTCGGGTGACCAGGCGTGCCAGCGGCGGCCGCGTCGTTCGAGATCGAGGTTCATGTCGAAGGTGCGGGAGAGTGCCTCCGGCGTCAGGACTTCCTCGATTCGACCCGAGGTGATCACTTTGCCGCCCGACATCATGATGATGTGGTCGAAGCCGGGCGGGATCTCCTCGACGTGATGGGTGACCAGCACCACCGGGGTGGCCTCGGGGCTGGCCGCCAATGCAGCCAGTGAATCGACCAGCCGTTCGCGGGCGCCCAGGTCCAGTCCGGAACCGGGTTCGTCCAGCAGCAGCAGGTCAGGCGACGCCATCAGGCTGCGGGCGATCAACACCCGCTTCTTCTCGCCTTCCGACATGGTGCCGAACTCACGGTCGGCGAGACGTTCGGCGTGGAGCAGCCGCAGACACTGGCGTGCCCGCTCCCAGTCGGCGTCGGCATACGTGTGCCAGCGCGTGTCGACGAAGCTCGCATGCAGGCCGGTGAGCACGATCTCGATACTCGGAAACGTGGTGCGGACGAGCTGGGTGGGAGCAGGCCCCACGTAGCCGATGCGGGGTCGGAGCTTGCGCACGTCGACCTTGCCCAGCTTGTGACCGAAGAGGTGAACCGAGCCGCGGGCCGGGAACAGGTACGACGACACCACCTCCATCAGGGTGGTCTTGCCCGATCCGTTCGCCCCGAACAGAATCCAGCGTTCTCCCGCCTTGACCTCCCAGTTCACCCCTTCGATGAGACGATGACCGTCCTTGATGACGGTGACGTCCCTGATCGAGACGATCGTGTCCGGGTCGATCGGCGCATCCTGGTTCATCGTGTACTCCACAGATCGTGCATCATATAACATCGCTCCAGAACCACCGGAGGAGTCATCGTGAAAGCCGTCAGGGTCACCGCCCCACAAACACTCGAGGTCGTCGACGTCCCCGAGCCGACCACCACCGATCAGGTCCTCGTGCGGACCCGCACGGTAGGCATCTGCGGCACCGACGTGAAAGTCTTCAAGGGCGCCATCCCTGTCGACTACCCGCGGGTGATGGGCCACGAGATGATCGGAGAGGTGGTGGCAGTTCCCGAAGGTGCCCCGCTCTCACCCGGCGACCGGGTGCTGATCGACCCGGCCAAGTCGTGCGGGTGGTGTGACCTGTGCCGGAAAGGTCGCGGCCATCTGTGCAGGAACGCCGGGCTCATGGGCCGTGAGATCGACGGAGTGTTCGCCGAGTTCGTGACGGTTCCCATCAACCAGCTCATCCCCGTTCCCGACACGATCTCCGACACCGCCTCGGGCATGCTGCAGGTCCTGGGCACCTGCGTCCACGCCCAGAAGTCGGTGCAGGTGTTCCCGGGAATGGTGGCCGGCGTGCTCGGTCTCGGTGTGGCCGGTCAGCTCATGGTGCAGCTACTCACCCAGCGGGGCGTGAACGTGGTGGGCATCACCCGCTCCGAGTGGAAGCGCGACCTTGCGGCCGCAAACGGCGCCATTGCAACCGCCACCCCCGACGAGGCTGCCTCGGTTCTCGCCGACCTGACCGGCGGACGTGGCCCCGAGCTGATGGTCGAATGTGCCGGAACCGAGCGGACGCTGGCACAGACCATCGACCTGGTGGGCATCGGTGGCGAAGTCCTTGTGTTCGGCACTCTCACCGGCGGCAACGAGGGCCTCCCCTACTACCAGCTCTATTTCAAGGAGCTCAACCTCTACAACCCCCGAGCCGCGCTCCCCGCCGACTATGCCCTCGGCGTACAGCTCGCCGCCGAAGGACGACTCAACCTCGAGCCGGTCGTCACCCACCAGCTCACCCTCGACGACGCCGCCGAGGCGTTCCATCTCGTGCACGACCCCAGCTCGCTCAAGGTGCTGATGCAGGTGGGGTGAAGCTTCCAGCTTCCGGCTTCCAGCGGATCAAAGGAGCGGACGAAGCGACGACACTATTCTGGCCGGCGGCTGGCAGCTGGTAGCTGCTTCGTCTGCTGTCATACTGCCCGCTCGTGCGTTCCATCTTCACGCCGCCGTTCCGGCGCGCCTTCGTCGGCAACTTCCTGTCCGACCTCTCGTTCTCGATGTTCGTGCACTTCCCGGGGTTCCTGAAGGGGTTGGGTGCGGGCGAGGTCACCATCGGAGCGGTCGCATCCGTCGCCGCCGCCTCGGCGATCCTGATCCGACCGTGGGGCGGGTTGAGCATGGACCGGTACGGCCGGATCCCGTTGATCCGTGCGGCGGCCGTGTTCCGACTGAGTGCGACGTTGTCGTTCCTCCTGATCGACTCGATGGCTGTCAACGTCTACGCCTCCCGAACGGCGTATGGCGTGGGCCTGGCGCTGTTCAACGTCGGCGTGTTCACCTACGCCAACGACGTGATTCCACCCGAACGTCGCGCCCAGGGGATCGCCTGGTACGGGCTCTCGGGCATGTCGGCGATCACCTTCGCCGCCGCACTCGGGGAGGTCCTCATCGACAGGTTCGGGTACGCGGGTCTATTCCTCGGGATGGCCTTCGTCGAGGTGGCGGCACTCGGGGTCGCGCTGAACATGAAGCCGCTGGCGTCCCGCCCGTCGTTCGCTCCCCAGCGCGGCAGGCTGAGCATCACCCGTCACAGATCCCTCATCCCGGTCTGGGTGCTCACGTTCGGATTCGGACTCGGGTTCGGCGGCCTGCTCACGTTCATGCGGACCTTCATCGACGATGCGGGCTTCGGGTCGGTCGGGATGTTCTTCACCGCCTACTCGGTGACTGCGATCGCCAGCCGCCTCACACTGTCGTCGCTACCGGACCGTCTGGGTGCGGCTCGTGTCGCCCTCCCTGCCGTGACCGCCCTGGCGTCGGGCGTCGGCCTCCTCGCCTTCGCCCGGACTCCGGGGATGCTCATCATGTCGGCCGTCCTCGCCGGGCTGGGTCACGCGTTTCTGTTCCCGATCCTCGGCGGTCTCACGGTGGATCGCGCTCCCGAAGCCCAGCGGGGCGTTGCACTGAGCGCCTTCACGGCGATGTTCGATCTCGGCCCCCTGATCGGCGCACCCATCCTCGGCCTGGTGATCGAAGGGGTCGGCTACCCGGCGATGTGGCTGCTGCTGGCCGGCGCCATCGTCGTTGCCCTCACCGTCTTCGTCGCCACCAACCAACGGGTGGCGGTCCCCGCCTGATTCCCCGGGGCTCCAGCTGGGGACGAAACCGACCGCCAGAGTGTCGATCCTGTCCCAGAGTGGGAGGATCTGGGGGGCGGCGGCGATCAGTGGCGGTTCAGGATCCCGTCGACGGCGACACGGGCGGAGCGGGCGGCCGTGTGGACCTCGCTCCAGTTCTCGCCGTCGGTGTAGGCGTCTCCGGCGAACCACAGCCGATCGCCAAAGGGACGACCCATCTGCTCCACCTGGCGCCAGTCGGCGTGGTCCG
Organism: Acidimicrobiia bacterium; assembly: GCA_050329955.1. Taxonomy (GTDB): domain Bacteria; phylum Actinomycetota; class Acidimicrobiia; order Spongiisociales; family ZC4RG35; genus JAOUGY01. The sequence continues at coordinate 13,265 of JBHJOH010000074.1, forward strand.
CCAGGTAGGCCTGGCGGATGAAGGGCTCTTCGTCCCAGTTGCGACTGACGTGGCGCAGATAGGAGCGCGACGCCGCCCCGTCGAAGATCTCGTCGAGCTCGGCGAGGATGTGGTCACGCAAGGCCGTCTGCTCCAGCGCCTGATACGGGCGGGCCTGGGCGCCGACCGCGAACAGCCCCATCACGTGGGCGTCGCTGGATTGGGCGTAGGCGGCGTCGTAGTAGTACCGCTGACCGGAGCGGGTCTCGCTGTCGGGGAAGGCCAGGAACACCGGATAGAAGTGCTCGTCGAACTCGAGGAACACCTTGATCCCGCCCCAGACGTCGGCGGAGCCGAGGGCGGACAGCTTGTCGCCCGGCAACGCCGGATCGAACTCGATGTCGCCGTCGCGCAGAACCGTGAGTGGCACGGTGACGATCACGGCGTCGGCCTCACGGACCACGCCGTCGGCGTTGGTCACCGCCACACCGTCGTCGCCGTGTTCGATGCGGGTCACCACCGTGTCGAACGTCATTCGGTCGGCGATACCCGGCACGATGTAGGTGTCGAAGAAGTCGAGCCAGCTCGACCCGACGAACGTGCGATCCTCGAACTCCTCGCCGGTCTCCTCGAGGAAGAGCGCCCCATCCTCGAAGTAGCCGGCCGGGTCGTCGGGCCGGTAGGGGACGACCTCGGTGGCGACCTCGACCTGTGGGTCGTCAACGATCCGACGGAGCTCGTCGGGCTCACCGTGAAGCCACTCGCCGCCGAGCGGGATCGGAAAGTCGACCCATCCCGTGAGGCGTTCGATGCGGCCACCGTGGAACGGCCGTGCCTCGATGACCTCGACGTCCACGCCCCGCCGAGCCAGCAGGTGTGCCGCCGACATCCCGGCGGCACCGGCGCCGACCACGAGCACGGTCAGATCACGGCGGCCACTCCCCGTGCCTCCCTCCGGCCGATCGACAGGAACGCCCTCATCGTCACCGCATCCACCGACGGCTCCGGCGACACCCAACAGCGCCACCATCTTCAGCAAGTCACGTCGCCGCATCGCCCGGAGCGTAGAGGCCGACCAACCCAGGCATGGAGCCCGACTTCAGGGGCGGTTCCACTCGTCGTTCTGCCCGGTGTCGGCCTGGAGGCCGACCGAATCCACGGCGGCCACGGCCGAATGCTCGTCGACGCTGGAGGTGTCACCCGACACGCCTACGGCTCCCACCACCATGCCATCCCGGCGTATGAGCACGCCTCCCGCCACTGGCACCATCCGGCCACCGGACATGACCGAAAGCGCCGTCATGAACTGCGGGATGGCCGCAGCCTTCTCGGCCAGCAGCCGACCCGGAATGCCCATGCCGAGGGCACCCCATGCCTTGCCAATGGCGATGTCGGCCCGGAGGAACTCGGCACCGTCGTCTCGTTTCACCACGACCAGATGGCCGCCGGCATCGAGCACCGCCGCCGTCAGTCGCCCGCTGTCGTTGTCACGACCCCAGGCGATCACCCCACTGGCGATGCGGTCGGCCTCGTCGAGGCTGATACCGGACGCTCCTGCGTTTCCTTTGCTCATGTCCGTCTCCTGTCAGTCGAGTTCTGCGAGTGCGGTGCGGGCGTCGGTCGGTCGCCACCACGGCTCCAGGCCGAGGTCGGCGGCGACAGCGCCGGCGGCGTTGTATCCGGGTTGTCCGTGGAAGCTACCGCCCGGGTGTTGTGAAGCCCCACACAGGTACAACCCGTCGATGGGCGTCCGGTAGCCGGGCATGTGCGCCGAGGGTCG